>NZ_JBNNWO010000023.1:0-67207 GCF_050281105.1 Methylobacterium sp. NPDC080182 | reverse complement strand
GTTCGAGGAGCCGGATCCGGGCGAGCGGCGGGCGGCGTTCGGGGCGTTCCTGGCCGGCGCCGCGCGGGTGTTCGCGCCGTCCTCCGACACGGCGGCCCGGATCCGGACGGTGTACCCGGACCTCGCGGTGACGGTGCGGCCGCACGTCGAGCCGGAGCGGTCGGTGCGCTCGACCGCCCTCCAGCGGCCCGGCCGAATCCGCCGCGTCGCCGTGCTCGGCGCGATCAGCGCCACGAAGGGCGGCCTGTTCCTGCAGGCGCTCGCCACCGACGCGCAGGATCGCGACCTGCCGCTGCACTTCGCGATCGTGGGCTACTCGGACCCGGCCCTGGCGATCGGCCTGGAGCGCGTCGGGGTCGCCCAGACCGGGCGCTATTCCGGGGACCACGAGGCCCTGGACCTGGTCTGGCGGCTCTCGGCCGACCTCGTGCTGCTGCCGGCGATCTGGCCCGAGACCTACTCGTACGCGCTGACCCTGGCGCTGCGCACCGGCCTGCCGGTGGCGGCCTTCGACCTCGGCGCGCCGGCCGAGCGGCTGCGCGCCTACCCGAACGGGCACCTGCTCCCCGGCGCGCTGGCCACCGATCCGGCCGCCTTCAACGACCGCCTGCTCGCCATCGACGTCTCGGCCGCGGGCCGGCTCACCGTGCCGATCCGGGCCGCCACCTACGGCGACCTGATGGGCGACTATTACGGCCTGGACCCGGCGCCGGCCGGGACCGGGCACCCCAGCGACGAGGACGCCGCATGATCTCCGTCAACGAGGACATGAAGCAGGAGATGCTGCGCCGCGGCATCTCGGTGCTGCACCCGGCCCCGTTCGGCCTGCCGGAGGATTGCGTCTTCGAGCCGCCGTGCAGCATCAAGTGGATGGGCGTCGATTACTGCCTCACCATGGGGGCGTTCTCGTACGCGGTCAGCGGCTACTATTTCGGCGCCGACATCGCCCGCTACTGCTCGATCGGCGAGAGCGTCCAGGTCGGGCGCGGCAGCCACCCGGTCCAGTGCGGCTCGACCTCGCCGCTGTTCTACACGCACCACTCGGCCGTGTTCGACCGCATCGATCCGCGGGCGGAGGATTACGAGATCTCCGGCCCGTATCTCTGGCCCAAGCGCGTGCGCATCGGCAACGACGTCTATATCGGCCACGGCGCCTTCCTGATGCCCGACATCACGATCGGCGACGGGGCGGTGATCGGCGCCATGGCGGTGGTGACCAAGGACGTGCCGCCCTACGCGATCGTGGCCGGCAGCCCCGCCCGGATCGTGAAGATGCGCTTCCCGGACGCGCTGATCGAGCGCTACCTGAAGGTGCAATGGTGGCGCTACGCCTTCTGGGACCTGCGCCAGTGCTCGATCACCGACCCGGAGACGTTCATCGACGCCGTCGAGGAGCGGATCGCCGGGGGCATGCAGGAATACCGGCCGGAGCTGATCCCGATCCGGTCGCTGGTGCCGGGCGCGTGAGGCCGGGCACCTGAGGCCGGGCGCCCGCCGGGACGCGCCGCGCGCCGGGGCGTCCGGGGCGGCGCGCTCAGCCCGCCAGCACCCGCGCCGCCGCGTCGCCGAGGGCCCGCACGCCGAGGGCGAGGTCGGCGTCGCTGGTATCCTCCGCCCAGTGGTGGCTGATGCCGCCGATCGAGGGCACGAACAGCATCGCGGCCGGCAGGATCCGGGCGACGTTCTGGGCGTCGTGCCCGGCCCCCGACGGCATCACCTGCCACCCGCCGGGGCAGACGCTCTCGGCCGCCTCCGAGAGGGCGCGCATCAGGGCCGGGTCGCAGGGGGCGGGGATCGCCTTGGCCAGGGCCGTCAGCGTGGCCGGGCAGCGCTCGCGCCGGTTCGAGTCCCGCACCAGCGCCTCCAGGCAGGCCTCCATCCGCTCCAGCACGTGCATCGCCACGTCGCGGAACTGGAAATACACCTCGGCCCGCCCCGGGATGATGCTGAAGCCGCCGGGATCCAGGGTGATCCGCCCCGTGGTCCAGGTGCTGCGCGGCCCGCAGACCTTCGGGAATTCCCGGTCGATCGCCGCGAGCAGCCGCACCGCCGAGAGACCCGCGTCCCGGCGCTCCGCCATGGTGGTGCCGCCCGCGTGGTCCTGGTTGCCGGCGAAGTCGATCCGGAACTGCCAGATCGCCACGATGCCGCTCACCACGCCGAGATGCAGGCCGGCGGATTCGAGCTGCGTGCCCTGCTCGATGTGCATCTCCAGGAAGCCGCGATAGCGGTCCGGGTCGAGCCGCGTCCGGGGCAGGCCGGCGAGGCCGGCGCTCGCGAGCGCGGCGCGGAGCGGCGTGCCGTCGGTGCGGTTGCAAGCCTCGTCGATCTCGGCCTCGGTCAGGTCGCCGATCGCCGAGCGGCTGCCCAGGAAGCCCCCCGAGAAGTGCCCCTCCTCGTCGGCGAAGGCGACGACGTCGACGGGCAGCCCGGCGCGGGCCAGCGCGACCCCGGCCACGACGCCCAGCGCCCCGTCGAGCCAGCCGGCCTCGTTCTGCGTCTCGATGTGGCTGCCGACTAGCAGGTGCGGGCCCGGCCCGCGGTGGCGCCCGAGCACGTTGCCGATCCCGTCGATGGAGGCCTCCAGGCCGCAGGCCTCGAGCCGGGCCATCAGCCAGCGCCGGGATTCCATGTCGTCGGCCGAGAAGGTCGGCCGGTGGACGCCGGTGCGGAACCGGCCGATCTCGCGCAGTTCGTACAGGTCGGCCAGGAAGGCCCGGGTGTCGATCGCGGTCATGGTGAGCCCAGGCGGTGAGGCCAAGTTTGAGGCCGAGTGAGGAGGCCTCCGGCGGTGCAAGCCCCGTGCGGCCCGCTATTCCGCCGCCGCAGGTCTCGAGGCCGCGCCCTGCGCGCCACCCCGCGCACCGCCCGCCGTGCCCTCCGCCGCGCCCTCCAGCCAGGCGGCGAGATCGGCCCGGGCCCGGTCGGTGAGCGCGCGCTTCTTCAGCGCCGCCTTCTCGGGCCCGCGCAGGCGCCGGCCGGTCTCGTTGCGGGGTGCCCGCTCGAGCGGCGGGAACAGGCCGAAATTCACGTTCATCGGCTGGAACGAGCGCGGGGCGTTGGCCTCCCCGTCCGCCATCAGGTGGCCGCCGGTGATGTGGGCGATGAGCGCGCCGAGGGCCGTGCTCTGGGGCAGGGGGGCGAGGGGGGCGCCGGCCGCCTCCGCGACGGCGAAGCGGCCGGCCATCAGCCCGACCGCGGCGCTCTCGACGTAGCCCTCGCAGCCGGTGATCTGCCCGGCGAAGCGCAAGGTCGGACGGGCCCGCAGCCGGAGGGTGGCGTCGAGGAGGCGCGGGCTGTCGAGGTAGGTGTTGCGGTGCAGGCCGCCGAGGCGGGCGAACTCGGCCCGCTCCAGGCCGGGGATCATGCGGAAGACCCGCACCTGCTCGGCGTAGGTCAGCTTCGTCTGGAAGCCGACCATGTTGTACAGGGTGCCCAGCGCGTTGTCCTGGCGCAGCTGCACGATCGCGCAGGGCTTGACCAGCGGGTCGCGGGGATTGGTGAGCCCCACGGGCTTCATCGGCCCGTGGCGCAGCGTCTCGGGGCCGCGCTCGGCCATGACCTCGACGGGCAGGCAGCCGTCGAAATAGGGCGTGCCCTCCCACTGCTTGAACCCGATCTTCTCGCCCGCCACGAGGGCGGCCACGAAGGAATCGTACTGCTCCCGGGTCATCGGGCAGTTGAGGTAGTCCGCGCCCGTGCCGCCGGGTCCCGGCTTGTCGTAGCGGGACTGGAACCACGCCACGTCCATGTCGATCGAGTCGCGGTGGACGATCGGCGCGATCGCGTCGAAGAAGGCCAGCGACTCGGCGCCGGTGAGCCCGCGGATGCCCTCGGCCAGCGCCGGCGCGGTGAGCGGGCCGGTGGCGACGATGCAGGGGCCCCATTCCTCCGGCGGCAGGCCCTCGACCTCCCCGCGGACGAGGGTGACGTTGGGGTGCTGCTCCAGGGCCCGGGTCACCGCGGCGGAGAAGCCCTCGCGGTCGACCGCCAGCGCCCCGCCCGCCGGCACCTGGTTGGCGTCGGCCGCCCGCATGATCAGCGAGCTCAAGGAGCGCATCTCCTGGTGCAGCAGCCCGACGGCGTTGCCCTCCGGGTCGTCCGACCGGAACGAGTTGGAGCAGACGAGCTCGGCCAGCCCGTCGGTGCGGTGCGCCTCGGTGCCGCGCACCGGGCGCATCTCGTGGATCACGGCGCGGTGCCCGGCTTCGGCCACCTGCCAGGCGGCCTCGGATCCGGCGAGGCCGCCGCCGACGATGTGGATGGTCTGTGTCATGTCCGAGAATAGCGAAGGACCGCCGTCCGGATCAACGGGCGGCGGTCCTTCGAGGCATTCGTCTCGGGCGCTGTGGCGCGGACGCGGGGATCAGACGCGGGCGACGCCGCGGATCTCGCTGCGGTTGATGCCGAGATCGGCAAGATCGCGGTCCGACAGGCGGGACAGCTGGGTGACGGTGTCGCGGTACCGGAGATAGGCGCGGACGCGGCTCAGGACGCTACGGGCGGCGGACATGGTGTGCTGTGACCTCTGCTCGGGCAGACGATGGCGCCCCATTGCGCATCGCTGCCTCTTGTTGGTGCAACGCACATATAATCGCGCCGCAGCGCAGCAGGAGTCGTAAGGTCAAGCACCAGACCTGCGAAAATCGCATAACCGGCTTAAGAAACCGGCAAGGTTTCCGGATGGTCATTCTTTGTGCGCATGCAGGGCGCCGAGGGGCCTCCCGCACGCGCGAAGGGCGCCCCGCCGGTCGGCGGGACGCCCTGCATGCCGTCTGACGGGCTCGGACGGGGGCTCAGTAGAACGGGCGCGGCCCGTAGAAGCCGTAGGGCCGGTAGAAGGGCCGCGGCCGGTAGTAACCGCCGTACCCACCGTAATAGACCGGGCGCCGCCAGTATCCGTAGGGCCGGGGGCCCCAGTTCGGCCGGCAGATGCCCCACGGATTGGGATGGAAGCCGGGGCCGCAGCCCCCGGCCGCCTCGGCAGACCCCGCGAGCCCGAGGCCGCCGGCGATCGCGGCGGCCATCACGAGTGCCTTCGCGCGCGGTGCGCTCAGAATCGTCATGACTGGATCTCCTCAACGTTTCCGGCGGATCGGGAGCCGGTCGTTCGAGATTCGGTCCCGCCACCTGAACCGTCGCTGAGCCGTAGGTTGTGTCCGGTACAGGCCCGCGACGGCGCCGCGGCAACGCCGCTCGGAGCGCGAAGGTTGCACGCTCCGGGTCGCGGGCTCAGTGCAGCGAGGGCGTGCGCAGGAACCGCTCCCGATCCCCGGAGACGAGGGCGAGCTTCACGCCGCGCCCCTCCCGGCGGATCGTGAGGGGGACCCGCACCCCGGCCTCGCCCAGGGCCCAGACGCTCCGGAACAGGGCGGCGAGGTCGGCCACCGGCTCGCCGGCCACCGCCTCGATCACGTCGCCGGCCTGGAGGCCGCCGGTCTCGGCCGGGCCGTTATCGGCGAGGCCCATCACGACGATGCCCTCCTCGCTCTCGGTGGCGTAGAGGCCGAGCCAGGGGCGGGGCGGCCGGTCGGCCCGCCCGCGCGTGGCGAGGTCCTCGAGGATCGGCGTCAGCAGATCGATGGGCACGACCATGTTGATCGGCCGCGCCGCGCCGCCGCCGCCCTGCTGCAGCTGCAGCGAGCCGATGCCCAGCAGGTCGCCCTGGGGGCCGATCAGCGCGGTCCCGCCCCAGTGCGGGTGCGCGGGGGCGGTGAACAGGGCCTCGTCGAGGACGTACTCCCAGTAGCCGGCGAATTCCTGCCGGGCCACGACCTCGACGGCGACGCAGCGCTGGCGCCCGCCCGCCCCGGCCAGCACGGCCCGGTCGCCGGTCTTGAGTCCGGCCGAGTGGCCGAGCGGGAGGGCCGGCACGCCGAGATCGCCGAGCGCCTGGACCAGGCCGAAGCCCGTGGCGGCGTCGAAGCCGAGGACGTGGCCGGGCACCGAGCGGCCGTCCCGGGTGGTGAGCCAGACGCTCTCGGCCTCGGTGACGAGGTAGCCGATGGTGAGCACCAGCCCGTCCTCGCGGATCACCACGCCGTTGCCGGCGCGCTCGGTGCCGAGCGTCTCGGCCGTGAACGCGCTGTCCGGGATCCGCGCCGACAGGGCCAGGACCGCGGAGAGCGCCCGGTCGAGGTCGTAGCCGTAATCCGCGGGCCTGGGCTGGGCCTGCGCGGGGATCTTCCACTCGCCCTGCGTCGCCATGACAATCCTTCGGCTCGTCCGCCTGCGCTCCGGTCGGCCCCGGAGCCGCGCCATCGGCACACCATAGGATGTCCGCGCCGCCCGCGTCACCCGCGGCCGGCTGCGACCCGTGGCACGGGCCCGCCCGGGGCGGCCGGCTGCGGCCCGCCGCGGCACCGGCACAAAGAAAAACCGCCCGGCGGAGCCGGGCGGCGCGCCGTCCCGGAGGACGGCCTGTCGGAGATCCGGGAGCCCCCGCCGCGCGGCGGCGGGGAGCCCGGTGTCTCGGAAGGATCTCAGTACTTGCGGACCAGCGGCGCCGGGACCGGCGCGGCGGCCGGGGCCGGCGAGTAGAGCGGCACGATGAACCGGATCCAGCCGTCGGTGGAGTAGTTGTCGCGGGTGCGGCCGAACGCGTTGGTGTACTGCGCGCCGGTCACGACGTCGCGGGCAACGTAGGCCTGGACGGTGAAGATCTTGAAGTCGTAGCCGATGAGACCGCCGAGGGCGAACCGGCCACGGTTCCCGGCCGCGGCGCTGGCCTGGCTGATGTCGAAGTTGTAGGTGCCGTAGGCGATCGGGCCGATCTCGAAGTTGCCGAACTTCTTGGTCGCCGTGAGGTCGAAGTTCAGGGCGTCCGACAGGCGGATCGGGCCGATGGCGGCGCCGACCTGGCCGGGGAAGCGGCCGGGCGAGTCGTAGATGTTGGCGGTCAGGTTGGCGGTGATGTTCCAGCCGTCACCCGTGTAGCTGCCGGCGATGCCGAAGCGGTAGGTGTTGGAGGAGAGCTGCGGCAGGACCGGGGTGGCCGTCGTGCCGTTCGCGGTGATGATCGAGCCGCGGTCGCCGTTCAGGTCGTTCAGGTAGGCGCCGCCGAGCAAGCTGACGCCGAAGTTGTTGCCGAGGTCGAAGGCCCAGATGCCGCCGACGAAGGTGCCGACGTTGATCGAGATGTCCTTGTTGCGCACGCCCGCCGGGTTGCGGGTGAAGGCGAACACGGTCGGGGGCGCCACGAGCAGCTCGACGCGGCCGCCGAACGGCACGAACGGGGTCGACCAGACCAGGACCGGGATGTTGACGGCCGTGTCGGGCGAGTTCGGCGCGTCGGTGCGGCGATAGGTGAACGTGTTGATCGCGTAGAGGCCTTCCGGCAGCGGCGCGCCGACGGCGAGGCCGACCTGCTCACCGGGAACCGTCGTGGTCTGCGCCTGCGCGATCGTCGAGGTCATGCCGACCGTGAGCGCGACCGTGCCGGCCGCGAGCCAGTTCTTCATCATTTTCTCATTCCTTCCCAAGGTCATACGGCGTCCGTCCCGCATTCGGCACTTCCCTGCCGGTCTGCTCGCCTATCGCGGCTGCCGGCTTCGGACCTGCCGAGCGCCCCCACGGAGCCTGCCCGTCTCAACGTCTGCGACTATTCTACAGAGACCTGCGGAAAGACAGTGGAATGCTCGCCGAAACGCCACAACCGGCCGAACCGTTGCGCAAAAGCCGCATTTTTGCGGCGATGCAACACTGTCCACAGACCCTGCTCGGATCGCGGTTTCGGCAAAATATCGTTGAACGGTCAAGCTGTTGCCGGCCCGGGCCGCGGGAGAATCCGGCAAAGGCGGGAAGGTGATCGGGCAGGCCGCCGGTCCGGACGCGCGGGCCGGGATCCGGCTCCGAGCCGGTCGGCGGCGGGTCCGGAGCCGGATCCGGCCGCTCGAATCACCGTCCGCGGGCGCGGGGTCCGGCCGAGACCCGGCAGAAACTGCCGCGCCGGCCCGGGAGCGGGTGATCCGTCGCGTCGGACCCGCGCCCGCACTGCAGGGGCGGGGGCGGGGGCGCGTCCGGCACGGACGCCGGTGCGTGTGATGCCCGCCCCCGGAAGGTCCGCCCCCCTCCGCCGCCGCGCTACTCCGCGGCGCGGCCGCGGCTCGCGGGTGAGGCGGGCCGCCGCTCCAGCACCTCGCGCAGGAACCGGCCAGTATGGCTGGCCTTGGCGCGGGCGATCTCTTCCGGCGTGCCCTGCGCCACCACCCGGCCGCCGCCGTCGCCGCCCTCGGGACCCATGTCGATCACCCAGTCGGCGGTCTTGATCACTTCGAGGTTGTGCTCGATCACCACCACGGTGTTGCCCTGGTCGACCAGCTCGTGGAGCACCTCCATGAGCTTGGCGACGTCGTGGAAGTGCAGGCCGGTGGTCGGCTCGTCGAGGATGTAGAGGGTGCGGCCGGTGGCGCGCTTCGACAGCTCCTTGGAGAGCTTCACGCGCTGCGCCTCGCCCCCCGACAGGGTGGTGGCCTGCTGGCCGACATGGACGTAGTGCAGGCCGACCCGCTTCAGGGTCTCGAGCTTGTCGCGGATCGCCGGCACCGCCTTGAACAGCTCGGCCGCCT
The DNA here is from genome assembly GCF_050281105.1 of Methylobacterium sp. NPDC080182. NCBI lineage: Bacteria > Pseudomonadati > Pseudomonadota > Alphaproteobacteria > Hyphomicrobiales > Methylobacteriaceae > Methylobacterium > Methylobacterium sp. NPDC080182. Next base: position 58,640 of record NZ_JBNNWO010000023.1, on the reverse strand, counting down.
CCTCGACGGTGGAGTCGAGCACGTCGGCGATGGACTTGCCCCGGTACTTCACCTCCAGGGTCTCGCGGTCGTAGCGCTTGCCCTTGCAGACGTCGCAGGTGACGTAGACGTCCGGCAGGAAGTGCATCTCGATCTTGATGACGCCGTCGCCCGAGCAGGCCTCGCAGCGCCCGCCCTTGACGTTGAACGAGAAGCGCCCGGGCTGGTAGCCCCGCGCCTTGGCCTCGGGGAGGCCCGCGAACCAGTCGCGGATCGGCGTGAAGGCGCCGATATAGGTGGCGGGGTTCGAGCGCGGCGTGCGGCCGATCGGCGACTGGTCGATGTCGATGACCTTGTCGAGGTGCTCCAGCCCCTCCAGCCGCCCGTAGGGGGCCGGGTGCTCCAGGGCGCCGTTCAGCTTCTTGGCGATGGCCTTGTAGAGGGTGTCGATCACCAGGGTGGACTTGCCGCCCCCCGAGACGCCGGTGATGCACGTGAAGGTGCCGAGCGGGATCTCGACGTCCACGTCCTTGAGATTGTTGCCCCGCGCGCCGAACAGGCCGAGCTTGCCCTTCCGGCCCTTGCGGCGGGCGGTCGGGGTGCGCACCGCCATCGCGCCCGTGAGATACTTGGCGGTAAGCGAGGCGGGGTTCGCCAGCACCTCCGCGGGGGTGCCCTGCGCGATGATCTCGCCGCCGTGGATGCCGGCGCCCGGGCCGACATCGACCACGTAATCGGCCTGCAGGATCGCGTCCTCGTCGTGCTCGACCACGATCACCGAGTTGCCGAGGTCGCGCAGGCGCTTGAGCGTGCCGAGCAGCCGCTCGTTGTCGCGCTGGTGCAGGCCGATCGAGGGCTCGTCCAGCACGTAGAGCACGCCGGTCAGGCCGGAGCCGATCTGCGAGGCGAGGCGGATGCGCTGGCTCTCGCCGCCCGAGAGCGAGCCGGAGCCGCGGGCGAGCGTCAGGTATTCCAGGCCGACATCCACCAGGAAGCTCAGCCGGTCGCGGATCTCTTTCAGGATCCGGACCGCGATCTCGTTCTGCTTCGCGGTCAGCTTCCCGGGCAGGTCCGAGAACCACCGGTGCGCCTCGGAGACCGAGAGGGCGGTCACGTCGGCGATGTCCGCCATGGCGACCTTCACGGCCAGAGCCTCGGGCTTCAGCCGCTTGCCGCCGCAGGCGGCGCAGGGCGTCTCGCTCATGAAGCGCCCGATCTCCTCCCGCACGGCGTCCGAGTCGCTCTCCTTGTAGCGGCGCTCCAGGTTCGGGATCACGCCCTCGAAGGGCTTGTTGACCGTGTACTTGCGCAAGCCGTCGTCGTAGGCGAAGCGCACCGCCTGCTTGCCCGATCCGTAGAGCACGATGGCGCGGGCCGTCTCCGACAGGCTCTGCCAGGGGACGCCCGTCTTGAAGCCGAAATGCTCGGCGAGCGCCTCCAGCGTCTGGCCGTAATAGGGCGAGGTCGACTTCGCCCAGGGGCCGACCGCGCCGCGCTTCAGGCTTAAGCCAGGGTCGGAGATCACCAGCTCGGGATCGATCCGCATCTCGTGGCCGATGCCGCTGCAGGTCGGGCAGGCGCCGAACGGGTTGTTGAACGAGAACAGCCGCGGCTCGATCTCCGCGATGGTGAAGCCCGAGACCGGGCAGGCGAAGCGCGACGAGAAGGTGACGGTCCGCGGCGCCTCGCCCTCGGGGGCGTCGGCGAACACGATCTCGGCGACGCCGTCGGCGAGTTCCAGCGCGGTCTCGAAGGATTCGGCGAGCCGCGAGCCGATATCGGCCCGGACCACGATCCGGTCGACCACCACGTCGATGTCGTGCTTGAACTTCTTGTCGAGCTTGGGCACATCGTCGATGGCGTAGTATTCGCCGTTCACGCGCAGCCGCTGGAAGCCTTTCTTCTGATATTCGGCGATCTCCTTGCGGTACTCGCCCTTCCGCCCGCGGACCACGGGCGCGAGCAGGTAGAGCCGGGTCTTCTCCGGCAGCTCCAGCACCCGGTCGACCATCTGCTGGACGGTCTGGCTCTCGATCGGCAGGCCGGTGGCCGGCGAGTAGGGGATGCCGACCCGCGCCCAGAGCAGGCGCATGTAGTCGTAGATCTCGGTCACCGTCCCCACGGTCGAGCGGGGGTTCTTCGAGGTGGTCTTCTGCTCGATCGAGATCGCCGGCGACAGCCCGTCGATCTGGTCGACGTCGGGCTTGGACATCATCTCCAGGAACTGGCGGGCGTAGGCCGAGAGCGACTCGACGTAGCGGCGCTGCCCCTCGGCGTAGATCGTGTCGAAGGCGAGCGACGACTTGCCCGAGCCCGAGAGCCCGGTGAAGACCACGAGCTTGTCCCGCGGGATGGTCAGGTCGACGTTCTTGAGATTGTGCTCCCGGGCGCCGCGGATCGCGATGACCCGCCGGTCCTCGACGGGGGCCGGCGCGGCGTCGAACAGGGCCTCCAGCTTGGCGTCGATGGCGGCTTCGGTCCGGGCCGCGGGCGCTTCGCCCTTCGCGCGGGCCGGTTTGGGCAGGGCTGCCTTCGTCGAGGCTGCCTTGAGGGGCGTCTTGGGAGCGGCTTTGGCGGCGCCGGCGCGGCTTGCGACACGACTTCCAGCTTGGGCTTTGGCCATGAGGGCGGCGGTCTTTCGAGGCGTCGACGCGGTCAGAGTCGGATTTCGCGCGCGGGCCAGCCGCCGCACCGGCCTCATGTCGAGCCCGAGGGGGCTCACGGCAAGATGCGGCCGGCGGGACGCAGGCCCGTCATGCGCCGCCCTTGCTAGAACGAAACGCGTACGTCGGCAACCGCTCGGTGAACGCGCCGCCGTCTCCGCGGGCGCAGCGCGGCGGCCCCGATGGCGCCACACGGACGAGGCGCGCGCCGGGCTCCCTCCGCTGCGCGGGACGACGCGGTGCAGCCAACGGCCGCGATCAGAGTCCGGCGGCCCCAGGTTCGCCGTACCTTGATTCGCCAAATTTCGGGATCCGCCAAACCTCGGGATCCGCCAAACCTCGGGTTTCGCCAAACCTTGGCCCACCTTCGGTGTTGCACCGCGGGGGCTGAGATCCACGTCGCCGAATCCTGCCCTCAGATCCACATCCCGACCCGTATCGATGCCAGCGCTCGACCTGACCGCTCCGGTCGCCATCCCCGGGGCCGACGACCGGACCGCGGCCCGGCAGAGGCTGTCCACGCGGCTGCTGTTCCTGATCGTGGGCATCGCCAACGCCACCTGGGCGCCCCTGGTGCCGCTGGTGAAGGACCGCGCCGGCCTCGACGCGGCCGGGCTCGGCCTGCTGCTCCTCACCTTCGGCGTCGGCTCGCTCCTGGCGATGCCGAGCGCCGGGGCGGCGGCCGCGCGGCTGGGATACCGGCCGGTCCTGCTCGCCGGGACGCTCGCGATCGGCCTGGCCCTGCCGGTCCTGGCCCTGGCCTCCGGGCTCGTGCCGCTCACCGGGGCGCTGCTGCTGTTCGGGGCCGGGATGGGGGCGGTGGACTGCGTCATGAACCTGCAGGCCGTCGCGGTGGAGCGCGCCGCCGGGCGCCCGATGATGTCGGGCTTCCACGGTCTCTACAGCCTCGGCTGCATCCTGGGGGCGCTGCTGGCCAGCGTCCTGATGGGCACCGGCCTGGGCGCCGGCTGGAGCGTGCTGATCCTGGTCGCCGGCATCGTGGCCCTGTTCGCGGCCGCCTGGCCGGGCATCCTTCCGGCCGGCGGGACAGGGGGAAGCGGCGGGCCCGCCTTCGCGCTGCCCCGCGGCCCGGTGCTGGTGCTGGGCCTGCTCTGCTTCGTGGTGTTCCTGACCGAGGGCTCGGCCCTCGACTGGAGCGCGGTGTTCCTGATCCAGCAGCGCGGGCTCGATCCGGCCTGGGCGGCGCTCGGCTACGCTTCCTTCTCGGTCACCATGACGGCCGGCCGGCTCGGCGGGGATGCGATCGTGGCCCGCCTCGGCCGGCGGCCCGTGGTGATCCTCGGCGGCCTGCTGGCGGCGGCCGGCCTCGCGCTCTCGGTCGTCATCCCGGCCTGGGAGGCGGCGCTCGCCGGCTACGCCCTGGTCGGGGCGGGCTGCGCCAACATCGTCCCGGTCCTGTTCACGGCGGCGGGGCGCCAGACCGCGATGCCCGCGCGCGTGGCGGTGCCGGCGGTGACGACGCTGGGCTATGCCGGGGTGCTGGCGGGGCCCGCGCTGATCGGCTTCGCCGCGCAGGCGCTCGGCCTGCCCGCGTCCCTGCTGATCGTGGCGGCGCTGCTCCTCGGCGTGGCGGCGGCCGGCCGGTCCCTGCGGGTGTGACCCCTCACGCCTCGGCGTTGCGCGCCATGAAGGTGGCGGGCGTCCCGTCCTCCGGGTTCACGAAGACGATGTCGGTCGGCGCCCGCCGGGGCGTGTCGATCGACAGGAACACCACCGGGTCCCCGGGCTCGAGCGCCGGCATCGCGTGGACCGTGCCCTTCTCGAAGAACAGGAGCTGGCCCGGGCCGAACGCCGTCTCGGCGGCCGGATCGCCCAGCCAGACCCGGCCCCGGCCCGAGAGGCAGTAGAGGTACTCGTCGCAGGTGGCGTGATAGTGCGGCGGGGTCGGCCGGTAGACCCGGAACACCCGGGCGCTCGCCGCCTCCCGGTCGGTCAGGTAGGTGTCGACCAGGAGGGTCTCGGCGCTGTCGGGCAGACCCGCCGCCAGCGCCGTCACGTCGAAGAGGCCGCTCCCCGCCGCGTCCGCCATCACGCCCTCCTCAATCGGAAAACCCTTCGAGCACGATCTTCCCCCTGGCGCGCCCGCTCTCGACCAGCGCGTGGGCGCGCCGCAGGTTCGCGGCGTCGATCCGCCCGTAATGCTCCCCCAGGGTGGTGCGCAGGCGCCCGGAATCAACGAGGCGGGATATCTCGTCGAGGAGCGCACCCTGGGCGGCGATGTCGGCGGTGGCGAACATTGAGCGGGTGAACATGAACTCCCAGTGCAGCGACAGGCTCTTGCGCTTGAGGAGCCCGACGTCGAGGCGCTCCGGATCGTCGATCAGGGCGAGGCGGCCCTGCGGGGCGATCAGTTCCACGATCGCGGCGAGGTGGGCGTCGGTGTTGGTCGTGGAGAAGACGAGGCCCGGCGCGCCGATCCCCAGGGCCGCCACCTCCGCCGCCAGGGATCTGGAATGGTCGACCACGTGGTGGGCGCCGAGGTCCCGGCACCAGGCCGCCGTCTCAGGCCGCGACGCGGTGGCGATCACGGTGAGGTCGGTGAGTTCCCGGGCGAGCTGGATCGCCACCGAGCCGACGCCCCCCGCGCCGCCGACGATCAGGATCGCCGGGGCCGCGCCCGGCACCGGCTTGTCCACGTCGAGCCGGTCGAACAGGGTCTCCCAGGCGGTGATCGCGGTGAGCGGCAGGGCGGCGGCCTGCGCCCAGTCGAGGCTCTCCGGCTTGTGCCCGACGATGCGGGCATCGACGCAGTGGAACCGGGCGTTCGTCCCCGGCCGGGTGAGGTCGCCCGCGTAGAACACCGCGTCGCCCGCGGCGAAACCCTGGACCTCCGCGCCGGCGGCGACGACGGTGCCGGCCGCGTCCCAGCCGAGCACCTTGGTGCCGCCTTCCTCCGGCTCGGCCCGCCGCCGGACCTTGGTGTCGACCGGGTTCACCGAGACCGCCTCGACCTTCACCAGCAGGTCGCGCGGGCCGGGCTCGGGCTGGGGCAGGTCGAGGTCGACCAGGGCCTCGGGATCGGTGATCGGCAGGGACTTGCGGTAGCCGACGGCGCGCATGGTGATCTCCTCGGAGTGTCGCCGCAGGAGATGCCGCCCGCCTTCACAGGCCGCAAGTACGCACATAAAACGCCACTAGTGCCGGAAATGATACCGTCGGAGACAGCCCATGCCCCGCACCCGCCGCCACACGGGCGCCTGCAGCCCCGGCTGCGCCGTCGAGGCGACGCTCCGGCTCATCGACGGCAAGTGGAAGGGCGTGATCCTCTACCATCTGCTGGAGGGGACCCTGCGCTTCAACGAGATCCGGCGGCGCCTCGCCAGCGTGACCCAGCGCATGCTCACCAACCAGCTGCGCGAAATGGAATCCGACGGCCTGATCACCCGGACGGTCTACGCCGAGGTTCCTCCGAAGGTGGAATACAGCCTGACCGAGCGGGGGCGGTCCCTCGATCCGGTCATCCGCGCGCTGAAGACCTGGGGTGATCTGCACGCGGAATTGGCAGATACGACTCAAAACGCCGCCTGATTGTGCAAACCGGTGCCGAATATGGGCGCGACCACATAACCGGATCTTTATGACTTGGCCGGAAGGTGGCGCATCTCCCGCCGGACGGTTCCAGAACTTCCGATGCCGATCCTCGCCTCGCTCCGCGCCCGCATCCTGGCGGTGGCGCTCGCCCCGTGCCTCGCCTTCGCGGGGGCGGCGGGCCTCGCCGTGTCGGACCAGTGGGCGCGCCGCGCCGAGATGGGCCGGGTGGAGGGCCTGGTCGGCCTCGCCTCCCGGATCAGCGCCTTCGTGCACGAGGCTCAGCGGGAGCGCGGCGCCTCGAGCCTGTTCCTGGGCGCGAAGGGCGCGCAGTTCGGCCCGGAACTGGCGGCCCAGCGCGAACGCACCGACGCGGCCCTCGCCGGGCTTCCCGAGGCCATGAAGGCCGCGACGGGCTTCGGGCCGGTCTTCCAGGCGCGCGGTGAGGGCTTCGCGCGGGCGCTCACCGGGCTGGCCGCGCAGCGCCGGGCGGTCGACGCCCTGACGGCGGCCCCGCCGCAGGCCGTGGCCTACTACACGGGCCTGATCGGGGAGGGGCTCGGCCTGGTGCGGGCCATGGGCGGCGCGATCGACGAGGCCGGCCTCGCCGCCCGGGCGAACGCCTACGCGGCCTTCCTGGCGCTGAAGGAGGCCGCCGGCCAGGAGCGGGCCGCCGCCTCGGCGGTCTTCGCCTCCGGCACCCTCGACCTCGCGGCCGCCCGCCGCCTCGCGACCCTCGCGGCCGACCAGGCGACCTATGCCGGCCTGTTCCGGGCCGGCGCCGAAGCGGGGCAGGCGAGCCTGCTCGACGCCGCGGAGGCGACCGAGCCGTCCCGCGCGGTCGCCCGCCTGCGCGCGGGCGTGCAGGAGACGATGCCGGGGACGCCCCCGGCCTTCCGCGACGCGCCGGGGTGGTTCCGCCTCGCCACGCAGCGGATCGACGCCCTCAAGGGCGTGGAGGATCGGCTCACCGCCGACCTGGTGGCGGCCGCGGGGGCGGCGCACGCCCGCGCCGAGCGGATGCTGGCCCTCTGGGCCGCCGGCGGGCTCGCCCTGTTCGCTCTCTCGGCCGGCCTCGCGGTCTGGCTCGGCACGGCCATCGCCCGGCCGCTCTCCCGGATGGCCGGGGTGCTGACCGCGATCGGCCGGGACGCGGGCACGGCCGACCTGACCATCCCGACCGGCGGGCCGCGCGAGGTCCGGGCGATCGCCGCGGCCGCCCTGGCGTTCCGCGACAGCGTCGCCGAGCGCCGGGCGGCCCGGGCCGCGCAGGAGCGGCTCGCCGCCGAGACCGCGGCGGCCCAGCGCGCGGCCGCCCTCGGCCTCGCCGACAGCTTCGAGCGCCAGGTCGGCGGGATCGTCGAGGCCGTCTCGGCGGCGGCGGCCCAGCTGGAGGCCTCCGCGCACGGGATGGCGCGGGCCGCCCAGGACACGACCGATCTGAGTCGGGCGGTGGCGGTGTCGGCCGATTCGGCCGCCCGCTCGGCCGACACGGTGGCGGCGGCCACCGAGGAGCTCACCGCCTCGGTCCGGGAGATCGGCGTGCAGGTCGGGTCCTCGGCGGACCTCGCGGCGAACGCCACGCGGAGCGCCGACGGCATGGCCGGGGAAGTCCACCGCCTCGCCCAGGCGGCCGGCAGCATCGGGGAGATCGTCGCGATCATCTCGCAGATCGCCGGCCAGACCAACCTGCTGGCGCTCAACGCCACCATCGAGGCGGCCCGCGCCGGGGAGGCCGGCCGCGGCTTCGCGGTGGTGGCCGCCGAGGTCAAGACGCTCGCGGAGCAGACCGCCAGGGCCACCGAGGAGATCGCCGGCAAGGTCGCGGAGATCACCGGATCGACCGAGGCCTCGGTCCGGTCGATCGGCGGCATCACGGCGGTGATCCGCGACCTCGCGCGGATCGGCGCCGAGATCGCCGCCATGGTCGAGCAGCAGGGGGCGGCCACCGCGGAGATCGCCCGGACCACCGCGCAGACCTCGCAGGACACACGCGGCGTCTCGGGCCACATGGCCGGTGTCGGCGCGGCGGCCGGCACGGCGAGCCAGGGCTCCGCCCAGGTGCTGCGGGCGGCAGCCGACCTGTCCCGGCAGGCGGGCGACCTGCGCGGCGCCGTCGAAGGCTTCCTGGCCCGGGTCCGCGCGGCCTGAAGAGAGGCTTCCGGCGGGTCGAGCCCCCTGGCGGCGTCGGGAACCGTCTCGGCGCGAGGCGGCCCGGGGAACCGATGACGGGCTTGCGGCCGCCACGACACGCCGCGCTCCCTGGGCGGCACGGCGATCCAGGGCTTCGAGGCCGAACGAGCCCACCGCCACGAAGGCTCCGCGCCGGCCGCGAGAGGGCACGGGGACGGTGCACGCCCGGAACCCCGGGGCTTCAGCGCGGGATCCGGGCCGGATCGCCTCCGGGTTTCCGGCTCGGTCGGGAATCAGTCGGGAATCGCGAAACCGATCGACAGACACAGGGCCGCGACGGCCGTCAGGGCCATGGCGGCCTGACGGACCTGACGCCAGCGCGCGCTGCGCGCGCGCTCCTCCGGGCTGGCGCCGAGCTGGAGCTCGTCGTCGAAGCCCGTCACGAAGGATTCGAAACTCGGGAAGGCGCGCCGCGCGAGCCAGATCCACACGCCGACGGCGATCAGGCCGAGGACCCAACCGCCGTAGGTAAACGCATCGTCCAACATCCGGCGCAGCCCTCGAGACGACGCCCCCCTCGCGACTTATTCTACGGGAAGTTGCGAAGATTGCCTAGGCGGAAGAAGGGCTTCCGGTGGCGGTTCCGTGTTTCCGAACGTGTCTCGCCGGGACCGATCGGGTGCCGGTCCGGCCGCGTCCCCGTCGCGCGTCCGTCACGGCCCCGGCGGGTTCCTGTCGCTCCCCTGTCAGTCTCTCTCGCGGCCGAGGGCGTAGAGGGTGATGGCGGCGGCGTTCGAGACGTTGAGGCTGCGGATCGCGCCCGAGAAGGGGATCCGGGCCAGGACGTCGCAGCAGCCCCGGGTCCGCTCGCGCAGGCCCTTGCCCTCGGCGCCCAGCACGATCACCAGCGGCCGCGCGATGGTCAGCGCGTCGAGGCTCTCGGGCGCGTCCGAATCGAGGCCGACCCGGGTGAAGCCGCGCTCGCCCAGGGCGATCAGGGCCTCGGCGAGGTTCCGGACGGTCACGAAGGGCACGTGCTCCAGGCCGCCGGAGGCGGACTTCGCCAGGACCCCGGTGGCGCCCGGCGCGTGGCGCGCCGTGGTGACGATCCCGGCGACCCCGAAGGCCGCGGCGGTGCGCACGATCGCCCCGACATTGTGCGGGTCCGTGATCTGGTCGAGCGCCAGCAGCAGCGCGTCGGCGGGCAGGTCGTCGAGGCCGGGCGCGGGCAGGGGCTCGGCCTCCAGGTACAGGCCCTGGTGGACGGCGTCCGGGCCGAGCAGGCGGCCGATGTCGCTCGGCCGCACCAGCTCCGGGGTGATCCGCACGGCGCCGCCGAACTCGGCCTCCAGCCGCGCGGCCGCGTTCTCGGTGGCGAGCAGCCGGTGCAGGCCGCGCTGGGCGTTGCCCAGGGCCTGCACCACGGGATGCCACCCGTAGAGCACGGTCGGCCCGTCGCCGCCCTCCTCCCACGGGCGGGACGCCCCGCCCGGGCGACCTCCGGACCGGGGGGCGGGGCGCCGGGGCCCGTGCGGGCGGGGCCGGGCGGGGCGGCCGCCGGGCGGCCGGGCGTCGTCGCGGCGATCCGTCATCGGGCCGCGATCGGCGAAGGGGCCCTGGGTCGGGCGAGGCTGGGTCGGGCGAGGCTGGGCCAGACGAATTCGGGCAAGGGGGGCATCGGCGCGCTCTTCTCTGAGGGCCCTGTCGGAAGGAGCCGAGAAACCGGGCGGGATCGCGCGCGTCAAGCCGGCATCACACCGGGAACTGCCGGCAGCCCTCGGGGATCCAGGGCCAGGACGATCGACGGAGCGCGCCGGCACGGCACCGGATTCCGTCGCCGACCCGTCAAGTCGGGACGGTCCTCCCGCGTAGGAATGTGGAAAACGAACTCATATTCCCTTTGTGACCTGTGCATGTGCGGGCGCGACACGGTCGTTCGTCAGAACGAACGGGCTGGTCCGAAGTAGGAAGATTATCTGGAAGAATCTCTCAGAGAGTCAGTTCAGCAAGTTATATGGGGTTGCGAATTCCGCATCTGTGCCAGGGCCTTGGCCTGCGTTCGCGCATTCGACTCTGCGCCGGCCCGCATCGGACTCTGCGTCGCGGCGTATCCGATTCTGCGCCCGGACGGCCGGTCGGCGTATCGGAATCTGCGCGGCGGCGTATCCGATTCGGCGCGAATCCGGACCCGGAGCGGTGAATAACGGGGACGGACACCGAGCGGTCCCGCGTATCGGACTCTGCGTGGGATCGCCGGGGGAGCGGGGCCCGTATCGAACTCTGCGCGTGCCGGCCCGGGAGCCGGCCGTGAAGGGAGCAGTGTCGGCCCGCTTTCGGGCGTATCCCCGCGACCGGGGAAGCGTGGATAGCCGGGACAAGGCCGATCGGACGGGGGCCGCGGCGGGCGAATCGTGGCATGGCAGGATCGGGCCGTCCGTCCGCCTGGCGGATCGACGGCCCGTGTACCGCGGGCCGAGGGGCGATGAGCATCGAGGAGAAGATCGCCGGGATCCACGACTCGGACCTGCGGGCCGAGATCGAGGCGGCGCGCGGCGGCTTCCTGTTCGCGCAGATCGTCGAGCACGTCCTGCACCGTCAGCGCGAGCGCGACGCACAGGCCGCCCTCCTGGGGGAGGAGGAGAGCCGCCGGGCCGGGCTGTCCCGCGACCAGCGCCGCCGCGACGCGGTGCGCCTCGTGATCGAGAACGAGCCGGCCGTCCCGTCGAGCCTCCAGCACATCCACTCGGTCCTGGCGCTGTGCGGCCTGCCCTACCGGGACCCCGGGCCGGTGCGGGAATTCTCCCGCAGCTACGGCCGCAACTCGCTCAACCTGATCGCCGGCCGGATCAAGGACCCGGAGACCGGCGCCTTCGAGCCCCAGGGGCTGCCCTACGGCCCGAAGGCCCGGCTGGTGCTGCTGCACCTCTGCACCGAGGCCGTGCGCCAGCGCAGCCCCACCGTGAAGGTGGCCGAGACCCTGTCGGGCTTCATGCGGGAGATGGGCTTCGCGGTCACGGGGGGCGAGCGGGGCACCATCCGCCAGTTCAAGGAGCAGCTGAACCGGCTGGCCGCCTGCTCCATGCAGATCGGCCTCTGGGACGGGCGCGACAGCGCGACCACCCTCAACGTCCCGCCGTTCCGCAGCCTGGAACTGTGGCGCCCCCGCGCCGGGGAGGGTGAGGACGAGGCCGGCCGCACGGTGCGCTTCGATCCCGAATTCTACGAGACCCTGATCCGGCACGCCCTGCCGGTGGACCTGCGGGCGGCCCGGGCCTTCTCGGGCTCGGCGCGCAAGCTCGACCTGCTGTTCTGGACCGGCTACCGCCTGCGGTCCCTGCAGCGGCCGCTCCGCCTGACCTGGGCCAACCTCCACGCGCAGTTCGGGGCCGAGAACGCCTCGATCCGCAGCTTCCGCCAGGCGTTCAAGGCCGATCTCGCGCATCTGCGCGAGGTGTTTCCGCGGCTGCCGCTGGTGCTCGACGACGGCGGGCTGACCCTGCACCCGGCCGATCCCAGCACGCTGCTCGTGCCGCCTCGCCCTGCGGCTAAGGGAATACGGAAACGCCTCAAGGAATAGAACAGGGATCGCTGCCTCTCATTCCCTCAGGGAATGGCTGCCTGACGGAATATGTGACGGTGGCTATTCCCTGAATGGCGCGGAATGAGATATGTGTTCCGTCCTCTTGGAAGGAACATCACGTGGCCCTGTCGGATTCCGAGATCGCGGCGCGGCTCGCCGCGCTGCGACGCCAGCGCGAGGCGCTCGATCGGGAGATCGCCGATCTCGTCCTCTACCAGGAGCTCGGCCGCCGGTTGGCAGCAGGTGGAGCGGACGCGCGGCCGGACCCGGCCCCGAAGCCCGAACCGCCGGCAGGGCCACGCCGAGACCCGGCCGACGAGCCGCCGCGGGGGCGGGACGTACGGGACGTCCTAGAGGCCCGGTCCGGATCGCTTGCCGACGCGGCGGGCGCGGCCCCCGGGCACTGGGGCGCGCGGGCCGGTCCGGCGGCGCGGTCCGCGGGGGCGCCCGGCCCCGTCGGCGCCGCCGGACCGATCCCGCCGGCGATCGCCTTCACGGAGGACGCCGCCGGCGCCCGCCGCTACGGCCGGGCCGTGGTGCAGGCGGCCTGCGCGGCGATCGCGCGGGCGGGCCGGCCGCTGCACGCGGCCGAGATCCTGGAGGTGCTCGCCGGGCAGGGCTTCACCCTTCCCGGCCGGGATCCGGTGGCGGCCCTCAACACGCGCCTGTGGAAGCGGTCCGGGCCGGGCGGCCCCCTGAACCGGGTCGCCGAGGCCACCTACGCCCTGGCATCGACCCCCGCATCCAGTCCGGGATCCACTCCGGGATCCACTCCGGACTGGCCGGGGCCGGGCCCCGCCTGAGGGGCGTCGGTCACGAAGGCGTGTGGCCGGACCCCGCCGCCGTCTCCCCCATATCGGGCGCGCGCGGTGCCCGCCGATCCGCTCGGCTGCGCGCCGGCGGGCCGGGAGACGGCGTCCCGGCCGGGGAGGGCGTGCATGGACAGGACCGGACGTGATCGGATGATCGGGCGGGCGCGATGACGGCGGCGCTCGCCGCGCCGGTCACGCAGGTCTGCGCCTTCGTGCTCGGATGCGCGCTGATCCACGCCGCCCGCGCCCACGCCGATCGGATCACGCGGCTCCTCGCCGTCACGGCGGTCGGCGCGGCCGTGCTGGTGCTTCTCGTCGCGTCCCTCGACGACGCGCCCGAGGGCGGAACCTTCGACGAGGTCACGGTCTACGCGGCCTCCTGATCCCGTCGCCTGGCCCATCAGGGGCCGTTCAGTTGACCAGGCAGAAGCCCTGACCGGTGCCGATCCGGCGCTCCTGCGCGCACCAGGGCTTGGACGCGCCGGGGCCGGTCGCCGGAACCTTCAGGCTGGCGGTCGTCTGCGCGGGGTCGGCGGCGGTGCCGCGGAGGGTGAGGCTGCCGACGGGCACCCGGCCGGGCGCGGGCCGGAGCGCGACCGGATCGGGGCCGGCCTCCGCTCGCGATCCCGGCGCGACCGCGCCGTCCGGTGCCGGGAGCGCGGGGCTCGCTCCCAGCGGTTGCACCGGGTCGGGCGGGCTCAGGGTCGCGAGGCCGGGCATGTCCTGCGCCGCCGCGGCGCCGCACAGGACCAGGCAGGCGGCCGAGGCCGCGAGGAACCTGATCATCGACGAAGCTCCTGACGAGAACCATTCCGCCGGCCGGTCCCGCGGGCCGGACCTGCCGTGAGGCTGAGCCTGGCCTCCCGCTCGTTAAAGGGGCGCGAAGATTCAGGATTAACCGGTTTTGAAGATCGCCGTCTCCCCGGAGGCGGACAGCCTTGACGGCCCGCGCGGCGGGCCGCCGTCGTCCGGGAATGGAGGCCCGGCGACCGGGTGCGGACGCGGCGCGGAGCCGCTCCCGATCGCGCCGGGAACGGCTCCGCGCCGTCGTTTCGGGCCGTCGGTTCGGGCCGGGGCACCGCGAACCGCCCCGGGTGGGCGCCAGGGTCCTCAGTGCGCCGGGGCCGCCACCGCGGCGGCGAGCCGGTCGTGCGGGACACCCGACCCGCCCACCACGGCGATCCGGCTGCCGCCGGCGCTGCGCCGGCTCGCCCAGTCGCCGATCATCTCCAGGCAGGTGTGGTCGATGGCCGCGAGGTTGTCGGTGGCGAGGCGGACCTCGCCGCCCGCGGGGGTCCGCTCCAGGGCCGCCGTGAGGCTCGGCAGCTGCAGGAAGGTCGCCGCCCCCGACAGGCGCAACTCCGGCACGCCGGGCACTTCGGGGGCCGCCGCGTGCTCGATCCGGAGCCGTCCCTTGCGCAGGCTCGGCAGGGCCTGGATCAGGCTCAGGGCGAGGCCGGTGAGCACCCCGGTGAGCAGGTCCACCGCCACCACGGTGGCCATCGTGGCGAGCCAGATCGCCGCGGTCAGCCAGCCGTAGCGGGCCTGCAGGTGCAGGGCGTGGGCCGGGCTCGCCAGCCGCCAGCCGGTGACCACCAGGATGCCGGCGAGGCTCGCGGTCGGCACCAGGGCCAGCAGCCAGGGCAGCGCGAGCAGGAACGCCAGGATCCAGGTCCCGTGCATCACCGTGGCGGCGCGGCTCACCGCGCCCGCCTGCACGTTGGCCGAGGAGCGCACGATCACCCCGGTCATCGGCAGCGCGCCGGCGAGCCCGCAGATCAGGTTGCCGATGCCCTGCGCGCCGAGTTCGCGGTTGAACTGGGTGCGGGGGCCGTCGTGCATCCGGTCGACGGCGGCCGCCGAGAGCAGGCTCTCGGCGCTGGCGATCACGGCGATCACCAGGGCCATGACCAGGATCTCGGCCTCGGCGAGGCGCGCCCAGGATTCGGCCGCCGGCAGGGCGAGGCCGGAGAACAGGGCCTCCGGCACCGCCACGCGCTTGACGGCGAGATCCCCGAATCCCGCCACGAGGCTGCCCGCCAGCACGCCGACGAGCGCCCCGGGCAGGAGCCGGAGCCGCGCCGGGCGCAGCCGCTCCCAGGCGATCATCGCCGCGATGGTGATCCCGCCGACGATCACGGCCCCGGTGCGGTCGCCCGTGCCGCTGACGAAGTTGAAGAACGCGGCCGGGATCGCCACGAGGTTATCGAGGCCGCTCGCCCGGGGGAGGGCGTCGGTCAGGACGTGGATCTGGGCCAGCACGATCAGGATCCCGATGCCGGCCAGCATGCCGTGCACCACGGCCGGCGAGATCGCCCGGAACCAGCCGCCGACCCGCAGGGCGCCGGCGACGAGCTGGACGAGGCCCGCCACCACCAGGACGGGACCCAGGGCGTCGAGACCGTGCGCCTGCACGAACCCGTAGACGATCACGGCGAGCCCGGCGGCGGGCCCGCTGACCTGGAGCGGCGAGCCGGCGAGGAGGCCGACCACGATGCCGCCGACGATGCCGGTGATGAGGCCGCGCTCCGGCGGCACGCCGGACGCGATGGCGATGCCCATGCACAGGGGCAGCGCCACCAGGAAGACCACCACGGAGGCGGGCAGGTCCCGGGCGAGGCTCGCCCGGACGGCGCCGTCCGGGGCGAGGGCGCTCTGCAGGCTCGTGGTCAGGCGGCCGGGGGCGCGCATGGTCAGGCCGCCTGCAGGCGGCTGCTGGCGGAGGAATCCTGCGCCACGGGCATGTCGGCCCCGGCGATCGGCCGGAATTGCCCGCTCGCGCCGTCGTAGGCCAGGAGGGCACCGGTCTCGATCTCGAAGAACCAGCCGTGCAGCCGCAGGGAGCCCTTGGCCAGGGCGGCGGCGACGCTCGGATGGGTGCGCAGGTTGGCGAGCTGGACCACCACGTTCTCCAGGGCCAGGGCGTGGTGGCGGGCCTGGGCGTCCATCCCCTCGGGATAGGCCTCGCAGACGATCCGCTCGGCGGCCTCGGCGTGGCGCAGCCAGGCCGCGACGCTGGGCATCCGCTTGAGCAGGTCCCGGTTCATCAGCCCCTTCATGGCGCCGCAATCCGAGTGGCCGCAGACCACGATGTCGCGCACGCCGAGGGCCACCACGGCGTACTCGATCGCCGAGGAGACGCCGCCGACCACGTCGGAGGCCGGGGGCACGATGTTGCCGGCGTTGCGGCAGACGAACAGGTCTCCGGGTCCCGCCTGGGTGATGTGCTCGGGCGAGACCCTGGAATCCGCGCAGGCGATGATCAGCGCGCTCGGGTGCTGACCGTCGCGCACCAGCTGCTGGTACATCTGCCGCTGGCCGGGGAAGACGCTGCCCTGGAAGCTGGCGATGCCCTGGATGAGGTTGTTCATGAAGGGTCCCTGAGGCCGGGAGAACCGGAAGGCGAGAGCGGGGAAGGGCGATGCGCCGGAGCGCGCAGCGGTGTTCGGTCGGCTCCGCCCGGCCGGAGGGGCCGGGCGGCGGGTCTCGGTGTCGGGTGACGTGTCGGGTGTCGCGTCGGAGGCCCGGCCTCCGAAGTCTCAGCGACGGACCCGGCGGCGCTCCGCGGTTCCGGAGGCCCAGTGCGGGTCGACGACCTGGCCGCGCGCCACGGTGGCCCCGGCCCTGTCGTGAACCATCGGCGCCCCGAGGAGCTGCCCGGACCCGGAGCGCTGCGAGTGCAGCGAGCGCGGGTCGTGGTGCGGGTCGTTGATGTAGGAGCTCATGTGGCCGCCGCCGGCGGCCTGCCGGCTCCCGCCGCCGCCTTCGCCCGCCTGCGCCGCCAGGGGCGCTCCGAGGATTCCGACCACGAGGCCGAGGGCGAGGCCGAAGGCGGGACCGGCCGCGTGGCCGCGAACCGGGAGATGTCGGGACTGGGTGCGGGACTGGATCATGACGTTTCCTCGCTGTTCGACTTGTGGCGAGGGACACCGCATCCCTGCCGATAAGTCGACCCTAGTCTACATTTTCGGAATAGCGTGTGCGCATCGGCACATTGTATCGACGAAAGCTTTAATCCGTGGCGTAAGTACTATCGTGTGCGTCCGCGCACGTCTTTGTCCATCTTGAGAGAGCGGCCGGGATTAAGGACAGATCTGGCGCCGACGGCGCGGAGCGTGTCCTTCAGGAGCGTGTCCTTCAGGAGCGTGTCCTTCCGGCGCGAGTCCGCGGCGCGCAGGGCCGCGCGGCCGCCCTCGCACCGCGGACGCGCGCGCTGTCGGGTGCGGTCGGGACGACGGTCGCCCGGGCCGGAGCGGGGTCAGGCCCGTCCGGTGTGGAGACGCGCCGCGGGCAGGGGATTGGCCGCCACGTAGACGAGGCCGCCGGCCTCGTAGGTGAGGCTGGCGGTCCTGCCTCCGGCGAGGCCCCGCTCGAGCAGGCGGGTGCCGAACCCCTTCCGCGACGGCGAGACGACCGGCGGGCCGCCGCACTCGCGCCAGGTCAGCCGCAGGGTCTCGGTGTCCGGACCCGCCTCCACCGTCCAGGCCAGCGCGGCCCGCCCGCCCGGAACCGACAGGGCGCCGTGCTTGACCGCGTTGGTGCACAATTCGTGCAGGATCATCGTGAGCGCGAGGGCGCCTTCGGGCGGCAGCCGCAGGTCGGGGCCGTCCAGGGTGATGCGCGGGGTGTTCGCACCCGGAGCGTCCCGGTCCGCAGGGTCACGATCCGAAGTCTCCCGACCGGAGGAATCCCGGTTCGACGGATCGCCGCCCGCGGGGTCCGGACCCAGGAAGGGCCGCACCGCCTGGGCGGCGATGCCGCGCAGATCCGCGCTCGCCCAGCTCTCGCGGGTCAGGATGTCGTGGGCGCGCGACAGGGCGAGGAGCCGCGCCTCGAAGGCGTCGCGCCCGGCCGCCGCGCCGGCGCCCAGATTCTTCAGGCTCTGCGCCGCCATCGCCTGCACGGTGGCGAGGGTATTCTTCACCCGGTGATTGAGTTCGTCGATCAGCAGCCGGTGGGTCTCGGCGCGCCGGGCCCGCTCGTCCGCCGCCGCCGCGAGGGCGTCGGCGATCGTCGCGCCCTCGCGCACGAGGGAGCGCGGCAGCGTCGGCAGGGGCTGATCGCGGCCCAGGGTCTCGGCGGCGACCGCCAGATCCAGCAGGGGGCGGGCGATCAGGCCCGCGAGCAGCCACGCGAGCAGCGCCGCCGCGAGGGCCACCGCGCTGCCCGCCGCCAGGATGCCCCCGCGCAGGGCCGCCACCGAGGTCAGGGCCCGGTCGGCCGTCTGCCGCACCACCACCTGCCAGCCGAGGCCCGGATAGTCGCGGTGGCCGGCCGTGGACGCGCGGGCGCTGAGATACGCGGCGTCGTCCGGCCAGGGGCCGACCCGGCTCGTGCCCTCCGGATCGAGGGGCCGGCCGCCCGCCAGGACCGAGCGGGGCAGGGGGGCGCCCTGCAGGGCGGGCGGCCCGAGGAGCACGGTGCCGTCGCGGGACAGGATCAGGATCTCGGCGCCCTGGCGGTGGCCCCGGAGGCCAGCCTCGAGGATGCGGGCCATGTCGCGCGCCCAGGTCCAGTCGAGATGGGCGGCCAGCACCCCGAGGACGCGGCCGTCCGTCGCCCGCACCGGCGCCGCGACGTCGAGGAGCCGCAGGGGCTCGCGCGACGCCGCGCGCGCGGCGGCCTCGTCCGGGGGCATCAGCGCCTCGAGGAGCTTGGCCGGGTGCACGTCGCCCACGTAGGGGCCCGCGCGGCCGCCGCGGAAATAGTCGCGGCCGGAGACGTCGGCGCCCTCCAGGGCGCCGGTGCTGGTGACGGAGAAGCGCCCGTCGGCGTCGATCAGCCCGATGATCGAGTAGGCCGGGTAGGTCGCCTGGAGCCGCTCCATCACGGCGCGCTTGGCGGCCGTTCCGGTCCCGGGATCGCGCAGACTGTCCGAGGCGGCGGCGATCTGGATGTCGCGCCAGCGCTCGAACATCCCGATATCGAGGCCCCGGGCCATCTGACCGGCGATCTCGGCGAGCTGGCCGCCGACCTCCGCCTCGAGCCGTCGGGTCGCCTCGCGGCTCACCAGGGCGGCGAGCGTCAGGGTCGTCAGGAAGCCGAGCGTGCCGAAACCCAGGGCCAGCACGACGCGCAGCCGCGGCGCGCGCCACCGGTCACGCCATCCGCCGCGGCGGCCGGTCCGGTCCGCGGGGCCGGCGCAGGGCGCCGCAAGGG
The DNA here is from genome assembly GCF_050281105.1 of Methylobacterium sp. NPDC080182. NCBI lineage: Bacteria > Pseudomonadati > Pseudomonadota > Alphaproteobacteria > Hyphomicrobiales > Methylobacteriaceae > Methylobacterium > Methylobacterium sp. NPDC080182. Next base: position 39,765 of record NZ_JBNNWO010000023.1, on the reverse strand, counting down.
ATTCCGATCGCGCGACCGCTTGCATCCGATCTCCCTGGGATCGGCCGGCTCCCGGTGGAGGGAGATCGTGCCCGCGATCCCGTCTCAGCACGCGGGGCAGGCCTCAGCAAGGCGGAAACGGGCCTCGGCGATGCAGAATTTCTATCGGGAGTTGCAAATCTGCACCCCGTCGTCCCCCCGGCGTCTGGGTGCGGTCCGGGCTGCCGGCCGGGGCCTCAGTCCTCGAGAAGGGCGTGGGCCGCCCGGACCAGGAGCCCGCCCGGCCGGCGCAGGGCGTCGAGCACCGAGAAGTGCTCGGCCCCGGGGACCGGCAGCAGGGAGCCGGGGGCGTGGGCCGCCGCCCGCAGGGCGTGCAGGTTGCGGGCGTCGTGAATCAGCGCCGGCAGTTCGCGGGAGCCGTAGGCGATGCAGAGCGGCTTCGCGATCACCGGGAGCCGCAGGGGCGACAGGGTCTCGATCTCGCCGTCGGTGAGGCTCAGCTTGGCGTCCAGGGAGGTCTGGCGGATCGGCGCGAGGTCGTAGACGCCGGAGATCGCCAGACCCGCCGCCACCGCCGGATGGCCGAGCTGCATCGCGGTGAGCAGCCCGCCCGCCGACCAGCCCGACAGGATCAGGAGACCGCGGATCCCGCGCGCGGCCCCGTGGGCGGCCAGCCAGTCGAGGGCCGCGCCGATCTCCGCCACGATCCGGGAAAGGCTCGCCTCCGGCGCCAGGGTGTAGCCGACCATCGCCACCGACCAGCCGGCGGCGTTCGGGCCCTCCGCGAAGCAGGCGAACAGCTCCCGGGCGCCCCGCTGCCAGTAGCCCCCATGGATGAAGACCAGGCAGGGCGCCGCCGCGTCCCGCGCCGGGTAGAGGTCGAGGGCGTTGCGGGCGCCGGGGCCGTAGGGCACGTCGAGGCCGGCCGGATGCGCCGCCCGATAGGCGGCCGAGGCCGCGTCCCGGGCGGCCACCTGGGCGGCGCTGTCGGCCACCGCGCGGGTGTTATCGTAGCAGGCGTCCCGCGCCTCCTGCGCGAGGGTGTCCCAGCGGCGGCGCGGATCCGCGGGGGTCGGATCGTCCAGGCGGAACTCCAGCACCATCGTGTCCGTCTCGGGCCGCTGCGGTCGCCCGCACCATGGCAGGCGGCCGGGCCCGGGTCGAGGCGGTTCAGAAGCCGGGCGCGGCACCCGGGACGGTGCCGCCGTAGCCCCAGCCCGTGAGCGGCGGCGCCGCGACCCGCTCGCGCGTCGCCGGCGCGACCGTGCGGGCGAGGGGCCGGGGCCGCTGCCAGACCCGCCAGAGCGGCCGGTCGCGCGCCGCCATGCGGGCGAGGGTCAGGTCCATGTCGGAGGCCGCGCGGTGATGCGGTCGCCCGGCGGGGGGACCGGCCTGCCGGCGGGCCTCGGCCGGGGCGGCCAGCAGCGGGGCCGTCGGCAGGAGGAGCGTCGGCAAGAGGAGCGTCGACAGGAGGACGGCGAGGATCGGGGCGGGACCGGGACGCATGGTCGGGGCTCCGGGACGAGCGGGCCGAAGGGGCCCTACCCGGCGGCTACGCCCGAACGTCGTCCCGGTTCCGGAGCGGCGCCGGCCCGGCCGGGCATTGCCCTGGATCCCCGGAAGGCCGAGAACTCCGGCGGACGCCGCGCCCCTCCGAAACCGATTCGGGAGGGGCGGTGTGCCGGCCGCGGCCCGGCCAAGACCTGGCCAAGACCCAGCCAAGACCCAGCCAAGACCTCCCCACGGCCTCCCCACGACATGGGATCCATGACAGAGTCCGCACAGACCGCCACGCCGCGCCCCGGCACGCCCGATCCGGCGGCGCTGCTCGCCGCGCTCGTCGCCTTCGACACGGTGAGCGCCCGCTCGAACCTGCCTCTGATCGACTGGGCGGAGGCCTATTGCCGCGACCTCGGCGCCGCGGTCGAGCGGGTGCCGGATCCGACGGGCCGGAAGGCGGCGCTGCTGGTCAGCGTCGGGCCTTTCGAGACGCGCCCCGGCTACGTGCTCTCCGGCCACAGCGACGTGGTGCCGACCGACGGCCAGCCCTGGTCGTCGGACCCGTTCGTCCTGCGGGAGGAGGGCGGGCGGCTCTACGGGCGCGGCACCTCCGACATGAAGGGGTTCCTCGCGGTCTGCCTCGCGCTCCTGCCCGAGATGGTCGCGGCGGAACTCGCCACCCCGATCCACATCGCGATCTCGTACGACGAGGAGATCGGGTGCCTCGGCGTGCGCCCGCTGATCGCCCGGATGCTCGAGCGCGTGCCGCGGCCGCTCGGCTGCTTCGTGGGCGAGCCGACCGGGATGGACGTGGTGGTCGGCCACAAGGGCAAATCGGCCGCCCGCCTCACCTTCCGCGGCAAGGCCAGCCACTCGGCCCTGGCGCCCCAGGGGGTCAACGCGGTCGAGTACGCCGCCCGCTTCATCGAGCATGTCCGCCTGTCGGCGGAGGCCATCGCCCGGGACGGCGCCCGCGACGCGCTCTACGACGTGCCCCACACCACCGGCCTGTCGAGCGTGGTCCGGGGCGGATCGGCGCTCAACATCGTGCCCGACAGCTGCAGCGTCGAGTTCGAGTACCGGGCGATCGGCGCGGACGATGCCGCCGCGCTGGCGGCGTCCGCGATCGCCTACGCCACCGGGACGCTGGCGCCGCTGATGCGGGCCGGCGATCCGGCCTGCGGCGTCGCGGTCGAGCCGCTGATCGATTATCCGGGCCTCGACACCGATCCGGAGGCGGCGATCGTGACCCTGGCCAAGCGCCTCGCGGGCCGCAACGGCCACGCCAAGGTCTCGTACGGCACGGAGGGCGGGCTGTTCGAGCGGCTCGGCGGCGTGCCGGCCGTGGTGATCGGGCCGGGCTCGATCGCGCGCGCCCACCGGGCGGACGAGTACGTCACCCGGGACGAACTCGCGGCCTGCGCGGGCTTCGTGCGGCGGCTGATCGGCGCCTGCGTGACCGGCTCCGCGGCGGCGTCCCAGGTTGCGCTCCCGGGCTGAACCGGCCTCCGCGCCGGTCGGGCGCGCCGCCGGTCCGCGGAGCCTCCGCCGCGCGGCGCGATCTCACCAGGGCGATCTCACCAGGGGATGCGGCCGAAGCGGTCGACCAGCCGCCGGTACTCGGCCTCGCTCTCGGCCCTCGACGTCCCGCCCTGGCCGACATCCGAGCTTCCGGAGCCCGGATGCACGAGGCGGCACACCAGCGGCAGGACGAAGCCGTGGCGCGCGAGCTGCACGTTGGGGCCGCCGAGCTGGAGGACGTTGACGAGCCACGGGCGGACCAGGGAAGCGTGCTGCAGCGTGACGGGCGCCGTCGCCTCGACGAGGTGGGCGCGGCGCAGGCCGGTCTCGGCGAGGCGGCCGAGCCACTCGTTGTCGTAGTGCCACTTCGCGGCCGGGCTGATCGCGCCGACCTGCGCGAAGGTCGTCCGCCGCATCAGCCAGCCCGACGGCGTCGCGAAGTCGTTGATCCGCACCACCTCGCCGGCCTCGTCGGTCTCGAGCTGCGTCGAGGAGACGAAATCGAAGCGGTCCAGGGCGCGGACGGCGACGCCCAGATAGGGCGGCAGCCAGCGATCGTCGTCCTCGAGGAAGCCGACGAGGTCCCAGCTGTCGTCGACGGCGGCGATGGCGGCGTTCAGCGCGGGGATCTGGCCCTTGCGCGCGCCTCGCGCGAAGGTGACCTGCGGGTGCGCGGCGAGCCGTGCCGGGATCTCGGTCCCGGGATCGGTCCCGACGAAGAAGTGGATCGTCGCCGGCCGGTCGAGCTCCTGGGCGTTGGCGCTCGCGATCGCGTGCTCCAGGAAGTACGGGCCGGCCTCTCCGGCCAGGGTCGAGGGTTTGAGCCGCGACGGCGTGATGATCGCGATTCGCATGGTCAAGGCTCGCCGGTTCTGCGGATACGGTTTGCGGTCCGGTTCCCCCGATCCGCGCGCCGTCACGCGTGATCACCGCGCGTCGACCGAGAGAGACTTGCAGAACTGGAGCCGAGACCGGACCGTGCCTGTCAAGTCTCGGGCGATCGGTTCGGGTTGAGTTCAATAATAGTCGAAAAGATTCTGAGCTACTGTATACATCGAGATCGATCGGTCGGCCGAGAATCGATCCGAAATTCTGAAAATTTCCGGTGTTCCATTATTTTCGCGAAACGGCTTGAATCATTGTTGCCGCGATGCCACCCTCGCTCGAAGAAGCGCGGCATGCCGGGCGGCAGAGCCCCTCCCGGCCGGCACCGGCCCGTCGCGGAGGAAACCTTCGCGCCGCTCGCGGCTTGGATCAGCGCCTTGGATCACCGCCTTGGATCAGCGGTCCGCACCGGGCCGGGTTGAGGGAGACCCTTCAGAGCATGGCCAGCCTCAGCGTCGCGATCGCGTTCGGCGTCCGCCTGCTCCTCGTGCTGCTGTTCCTGCCGTTCAGCGCCCTCGACAAGATCCTGAACTTCAGGGGCGCGGTCGGGCAGGCGCGGCAGGCCGTGCACGCCACCGCGCCCGCGGCGGCGCTGATCCTGATCGGGCTCTGCGTCGAGATCGGGATGTCGCTGTGCATCCTGACCGGGACCGCCGACCGGGCCGCCGCCTTCGTGCTCGCCGGCTATTGCGGGGTTACGGCGCTGCTGTGGAAGCAGTTCTGGGTGCCGGGGGATTTCTGGGCCGGGGGCAGGGGCCGCGAGCTGTTCTGGGACTTCCTGAAGAACTTCGCGCTGGCGGGCGGCTTCCTGCTCATCACCTTCGGCACCGGCGCCGGGACGGTCCAGGACTTCCTCGCCGATCCGCTCGGATCGACCCATCCCTACGCGATCGCCGACCGGGCCCGGCCGTAGCGGGGCGCGGTCTGCGGGGCGCGATCTGCGGGGCTCGGCGCGGCGAGGCCCTCAGCCCTTCGGCACGGTGGCTTCCATGGACGGGCGGCGCTCGAACTCCGCGTACCAGGCGGCGACCGCCGGGCGGCCCTCCCGCCACGCGAGATCGGGGAAGCGCAGGTCCAGGTAGCCGAGCGCGCAGCCCAGCGCGACCGTGCCGATATCCAGCGCCGGCATCCCGCCGACCAGGCTCTCGAACCGGTCCAGCGCCGCGCGGATCTTGCCGACCTGACCGGCCTCCCAGGCGTCCCAGCGGTGGGGCTCGGGACGCAGCACCCGCTCGTAGCGGGTGAGCAGCGCCGCATCGAGCAGGCCGTCGGCGAGCGCCTGCCGGGTCAGCGCGTCCCAGCGGGCGGCGCCCTCGGGGAACAGGCGCGGGCCGGCGGAGAGGTTGTCGAGATACTCGCAGATCACCCGGCTGTCGTAGAGGGCTGTGCCGTCCTCCAGCACCAGGGCGGGGATCTTGCCCAGCGGATTGTGGGCGGCGACCTCCGCGGAGGGGCCGGTCGGCGAGGCCCCCGCGACGGTGACGGCGATCCGGTCGATCAGTCCCGTCTCGTGGGCGAGGACCAGCACCTTGCGGGCGTAGGGAGAGGCGGGGGAGTAGAGGAGCTTCATCGGACCGTCCCGGTTTGGTCTCAGGCGCCGTGATCGCGGCGCCGGGACCTTGCACCGATACCGCGGGGAATCCAGTCCCCGGCGCCCCGCCGGAGGCTCAGACCTTCCGGGTCACCCTGGCGCCGGCATGGACCACCCGGCTGCGGCTCCGGCCCGAACTCGGGCGTCGCACCCGCACCCGCTGGCGCCAGACGAGGATGGCGCTCGCCACCCGATCGAGGACGAGCATGCACAGGCTGCCGACGATGGCGAGCACGCAGGCGGCCCCGATCAGGACGCCCCAGATCCCGGGGGCCGGGATGATCATCAGGCACAGGAGACCGAAGACGGCCGCGCCAGGTATCCACTTCGCCATCGCGCCGTCCGCCTGAACCAAGGGTGTCGCTCGGGCACAAGCTGCACCGAGACCCTTAAGAGGGTTGGTTCGACTGGTGTGTAGGCGAATAGTTTTGTCTCTAGAAGATATGAATCTGTCAGTCTCGGTTTATGTACGGTAAATACGGCGGTGAATATGGTCGGTCATCGGCGTCCCGGGACCTGATCTCAATCCACCAGCGACAAGGTCCGTCCGGCGCTGACCAGATGGTAGAAGCGGCCGTCGAACATCTGCATCACCGCCTCGGTGGCGGCGTGCGATTCCGGGCGGATCGACGAGGCGAGGCAGGCGTCCAGGGCCGCCTGGTCGGGGAAGTCCATCTCCAGGATCATGGCGATCGGCCGCGCGTCGTCGTCCTTGGAGACGAGGCGCTGGACCCGCACGGCGGTGACGCCCGGGAACCGCCGCCAGAACGGCTCCAGCTCGTCCCGGACCCGGCGGAAGAACTCCTCCTCCCGCCCGTCGCGCACCGTGCCCTCGTAGATCGCGGTCCTGGTCAGCATCGGCCGTCCCCCGGAAGTCCCCGTCAAACCCCCGGGTCAACCGCCGGCGGCGGGGATCGCTCCCCGCGATGATCCGGCAGCGCTCCGGCAGCGCTCCGGCGGTGACAACGCGCACCGGCTGTCGGCGGAATCGGCCGCCGGCGGGACGGACGGGCTTCTCCCCCGCGGCCGGTCGGCGTATTCAGGGACAGCCCATCGTGACGATGCGGGAGAGACCGGGATCTTCCCAGCAGAGGGGACCCGGCGCCGACGGAGCAACCGCCCCGGAAACTCTCAGGCACCGGAACCGTGTCGTCAGGGCGATCTGGAGAGTGGTGCAGCGGGCTGAAACCGTGGGCACCCGCCGAAGGGGACGTCCGTGCCTCGCCTCGCCAGGGCGGGTCGGATCAAGCTCTCAGGCACCGGGACAGATGGGGCGCGCAACCGGCCGACCGCTCGAGGGCGGCCTCCACGCGTCCAGTCCCGGAGTCCAAGCTCATGACCCACATCGCCGTGATCGGCGCCGGCATCACCGGCGTGACGACCGCCTACGCGCTCGCCCAGCGCGGCTACCGCGTCACCGTCCTCGACCGGCAGCGCTACGCCGCCATGGAGACCTCCTTCGCCAATGGCGGCCAGCTCTCGGCCTGCAACGCCGAGGTCTGGAACAAGCTCTCCACGGTGATGCAGGGCCTGCGCTGGATGCTGCGCCGGGACGCGCCGCTGCTGATGAATCCCAAGCCCTCCTGGCACAAGCTGTCGTGGATGGCCGAGTTCGTCCGCGAGATCGCCCATTACCGGGAGAACACCGTGGAGACGGTGCGGCTGGCGCTGAAGGCCCGGGAGGCCCTGTTCGCCATGGCCGAGGCCGAGGGGATCGACTTCGACCTGAAGACCCGCGGCATCCTGCACTTCTACCGGGACCGGGCGAGCTTCGAGAAGGCGACCGCCGTCAACGCCCTGCTGCGGGAGGGCGGCCTGGAGCGCTACGCCGTGACCCCCGAGGAGATCCGGGCGATCGAGCCGACGCTGGCCGGGCGCTACCACGGCGGCTTCTTCACGCCCTCGGACGCCACCGGCGACATCCACAAATTCACCCGCGGCCTCGCGACCGCCTGCGCGCGCAAGGGCGTCCGCTTCGTCCAGGACGCCAGCGTCGAGACGATCGCGCCCGGGGAGGGGGGCTACGCCGTCGGCTGGCGCGAAGCGGGCCGGCCGGCCGGCGACGCGCGGGTCCTGCGGGCCGACGCGGTGGTGGTCTGCGCGGGCTGCGCCAGCCGGCACTTCGCGGCGATGCTGGGCGACCGGGTCAACGTCTACCCGGTGAAGGGCTACTCGATCACCGTGAACCTGCTGACCCCGGAGGCGCAGGCGGCGGCCCCGGAGGTGAGCATCCTCGACGAGGCGGCCAAGATCGTCACCAGCCGCCTCGGCGACGAGCGCCTGCGGGTCGCCGGCACCGCCGAGTTCAACGGCTTCAACCGCGACATCCGCCACGACCGGATCGAGCCGCTGGTCGACTGGACCCGCGAGCAGTTCCCGCGCGTCGACACCGACCGGGTGGTGGCCTGGAGCGGGCTGCGACCGATGCTGCCGACCATGCTGCCCAAGGTCGGCCGCGGCCGACTGCCCGGAATCTTCTACAACACCGGGCACGGCCATCTCGGATGGACCCTCTCGGGCGCCACCGCCGAGCTCGTCGCCGGGGCGGTCGCCGCCGAGCACGCCCCGGAGCCGACGATCCTGCCGCTCGCGGCCTGACCCGGGTCTCCGAAGGGCCCGAGGCCCTTCGGCAGGTTGTCAGGGCAGAGCCCTGACGCGCAGCGCGGCGCGCCGTCCCATCCTCGAACCGGGGGCGCGCCGTCGAAGATTATTTTGTATTCTCTTTCCGAACCACCCCGGAACCCGAGCCGCGATGCCCTCGTCTCCCGCCTATCTCGACCCCGCGACCGGGGCGACCTACCCGATCGAGACGCCGCGCTGGCGCTCCGAGACGTGCGGTCCGCTGATGATCACCGACCTGCCGGGAATCGGGCGGGCGGAGATCGACACGGGCCGGCGCTCCCTCTGGCGCTACGCCGCCGCCCTGCCGGTGGCGGTGGCCGACCCGGTCACGCTGGGCGAGGGCTGCACCCCGCTGGTGCGCCGGCCCTGGCGGGGCGGCCACGCCCATTTCAAGCTCGAGTGGTTCGCGCCCTCCGGCAGCTTCAAGGACCGGGGCGCCGCCGTGATGCTGTCGATCCTGCGCCAGCAGGGGATCGACGCGGTGCTGGAGGATTCCTCCGGGAACGGCGGCGCCGCGGTGGCGACCTACGCGGCGGCCGCCGGGATGCGGGCCAAGATCCTGGTCCCGGCCTCGACCTCGCCGGCCAAGACCGTCCAGATGCGGGCCGCCGGCGCCGAGGTCGAGCTGGTGCCCGGCACCCGCCAGGACACCGCCGACGCGGCCGTCGCCCAAGCGGAGTCGATCTTCTACGCCAGCCACAACTGGCAGGCCCATTTCCTCCAGGGCACCAAGACGCTGGCCTACGAGCTGTGGGAGGATCTGGGCTTCACCGCGCCCGACGCCGTGATCATCCCGTGCGGGGCCGGCAGCAACATCCTCGGCTGCGATATCGGCTTCTCGGAGCTGCTGCGCCGGGGGGCGATCGCCCGCCTGCCGCGGCTCTACGCGGTCCAGCCGGCCCATTGCGCCCCCCTGCACGCGGGTTTCGAGGCCGGCGCCGCGGATTTCGTGCCGGTCACCCCGCGCCCGACGCTGGCCGAGGGCGCCTCGATCGCCCAGCCGGTCCGCGGCCGGGAGGTGCTGGCGGCGCTCCGCCGCTCCGGCGGCGGCACCGTGGCGGTCTCCGAGGAGGCCATCGAGGCCGCCCTGATGGAGCTCGCCCGCTCGGGCCTCTACGTCGAGCCGACCTGCGCCATGGCGGCGGCGGCGCTCACCGACCTCACCGCGCGCGGCGCGATCCGGCCCGGGGAGACCACCGTGGTGGTGCTCACCGGCACCGGCATCAAGGCGACGCCGCGCATCGCCGAGCTTCTGGGCCTCGCCCCGTAATCCCGGCCCCCACGAGATCCGCACGCGTTCAGGAGGACACACCATGCGCAACAACATCCCCGCCACCGTCGGGATGCCGGTCGAGGAGGTGGACACCCCCTGCCTGCTGGTCGACCTCGACGCCCTCGAGCGCAACGTCGACACGCTCGGACGCTTCATGAAGGCGCACGGCCTGCGCCACCGGGCGCACGCCAAGACCCACAAGTCGTCCGACATCACGGTCCTGCAGATGGAGCGGGGCGGCGCCTGCGGCGTCTGCTGCCAGAAGGTCAGCGAGGCCGAGGCGCTGGTGAGCGCCGGCATCCGCGACGTGCTGGTCTCCAACCAGGTGGTGGCGCCGAAGAAGATCGAGCGCCTCGCGGCGCTCGCTACCCGCGCGCGGGTGCTGGTCTGCGTCGACGACCTCGGCAATGTCGACGACCTCTCGGCGGCGGCGGTCCGGTACGGCGTCACCCTCGAGTGCCTCGTGGAGATCGACGTCGGCGCCGGCCGCTGCGGCGTCGCGCCGGGCGAGCCCGCCGTGGCGATCGCGAAGAAGATCGCGGCGGCGCCGGGCCTGCGCTTCGCGGGCCTGCAGGCCTACCAGGGCAAGGCCCAGCACGTGCGCGATTTCGGCGAGCGGAAGGCCCTGATCCAGACGGCGATCGACGAGACGAAGCGCACCGTCGACCTGCTCAAGGCCGAAGGGCTCGACTGCGCCATCGTGGCGGGGGCCGGCACCGGCAGCTTCGCCATGGAGGGCGGCAGCGGCGTCTACAACGAGCTGCAATGCGGTTCCTACGTCTTCATGGACGCCGACTACCAGCGGGTGAAGGACGCGGACGGGCGACCGATCGCGGAGTTCGAGAACAGCCTGTTCATCTACACGGCGATCATGAGCAAGGCGAAGGCGGACGTCGCGATCTGCGATGCCGGCCTGAAGGCGCAGAGCATCGACAGCGGGCTGCCGGTGGTCTTCGGCCGGGACGACGTCGAGTACGTCAAGTGCTCGGACGAGCACGGGGTGATCAGCGATCCCGGCAACGTGCTGAAGCTCAACGAGCGCCTGAAACTGATCCCCGGCCATTGCGACCCGACGGTCAACGTCTACGACTGGTACGTGGGCGTGCGGAACGGCCGCGTCGAGGCGATCTGGCCGGTCACCGCCCGCGGCATGACGTTGTAACGGGATTCCGAAGGGCCGAGGCCCTTCGGCGGGGCGTCGGGGCGGCGCCCCGACATCGGGCTCCGCCCGATACCCGCGAAAGGTCTCGACCTTTCGAAACCATGACTCGGGAGATCCCTGAATCCATGCGCTTCATCTCCGAGGAGGACTCCGCCGCCCTGGTCGATCACGCCATGGCGTTCGACGCGGCCCGCGCGGCGCTGATCGCCGCGGTGGCGCCGGGGACCACCCTGTTCCCGGCGGTGCTCGGCCACGGCTCGGAGCCGGCCAACCGGTTCTCGATCAAGTCGGGCTCCACGGCGGACTATGCCGGCCTGAAGGTCGGCTCGTTCTGGCCCGGCAACCCGGACCGGGGCCTGCCGCGGCACAATTCGGTGATCCTGCTGTTCGATCAGGCCGTCGGCCGGGTCGACACGGTGATCGAGGCCGGGCGGGTGAACGCCTACCGGACCGCCGCCGCCGACGCGGTGGCGGCGAGCGTCCTGGCGCGGCCGGATTCGGCGGTGCTCGCCGTGTTCGGGGCCGGCAACCAGGCCGAGTTCGAGTGCGCGGCGCTCGCCCGGGTCCTGCCGATCCGGACGGTGCTGGTCGTCGCCCGGGACGCCGCCAAGGTCGCCGGCTTTGCCGAGCGCCTGGCGGGGCAGGGGGCGTCCGGGCTCGACGTGCGGGCGGCCGCGCCCCGGGAGGCCTGCGCGGCGGCCGACGTGATCGTCACGGCGACGCCGGCCCGCGCGCCGCTGTTCGAGGCCGACTGGGTCCGCCCCGGCACGCACGTCGCCGCCATGGGCGCGGACGCCAAGGGCAAGCAGGAGCTGCCCCCCGCCCTGCTGGAGCGGGCGGCCCTGTTCTGCGACCTGCCGGAGCAGTCGCGCACCATCGGCGAGTTCCAGCACGCCTCCGCGGACGCCCAGGCCGGAATGCGGGCGCTCGGCGACGTGCTCCGGAGCGGGGAGGGGGGCCGGACGGATCCGGAGGCGATCACCGTGTTCGATTCCTCCGGCATCGCCCTGCAGGACCTGACCATCGCCCGGGCGATCCTCGCCAAAGCCGACGCGCGCCTGTAGGGGGAGGCCGGCGCCGGCCCTCCCTGCCCCGGCGGAGGACGGCATGCAGGACAGGCAGATCCGGGTCATCGGCATCGGCACGGGCGATCCCGAGCACCTGACCCTCCAGGCGGTGCGGGCGCTCGCCGACGTCGACGCGGTGTTCGTCCTCGACAAGCGCGCCGAGACCGCCGACCTCGTCGAGATCCGCCGCCGGATCTGCGCGGCCCATATCGCCAAGCCACACCGGTTCGTCACCGTCGAGGACCCGCCCCGGGAGCGCCGCCCGGCCGATTACGGGCGCACGGTCGAGGCCTGGCACGCGGCCCGGGCCGAGCGGCTGGAGGCGGCCTTCGCGGCCCATCTCGGGGCCGGGGAGGTGGGGGCGATCCTGGCCTGGGGGGACCCGGCCCTCTACGACAGCGTCCTGCGCATCCTCGACCACATCCTGGCCCGCGGGCGCGTGCCGTTCCGGCGCCTCGTCGTGCCCGGGCTGTCCAGCGTGCAGGTCCTCGCCGCCCGCCACGGCGTCCCGCTGAACGGCATCGGCGGGTCGGTGCTGATCACCACCGGCCGGCGCCTCGCCGCGGGGTGGCCGGCGGAGGCGGAGAGCGTCGTGGTGATGCTCGACGGCGACCCGGCCTTCGCGCATCTCGACCCGGACCTGACGATCCACTGGGGCGCCTATCTCGGCAGCCCGGACGAGATCCTGGTCTCGGGCCGGCTGGGCGACGCGGGCGACGAGATCCGCCGGGTCCGCGCCGAGGCCCGGGCCCGGCACGGCTGGATCATGGACATCTACCTGCTGCGCCGTGACCGCGCCGCCACGGACAGGGCCGGCGCGGCCGGCTAGACCGCCGCCATGCTGCGCCTGCGGGACTACCAGCGCGCCAGCCTCGACGCGCTCTCGGCCGCCTGGGCGCGGGGAGGGGCGGACGACGCGGCGCCCGGCCACCTGATCGTGCTGCCCACCGGGGCGGGCAAGGCGCTCGTGATCGCGGCGCTGGCCCGGGAAACCCTGGAGGAGAACCCCCTCGCCCGGGTGGCGATCGTCACCCACAGCCGCGAGCTGGTCGCCCAGAATTTCTCCGAGCTGACCCGGTCCTGGCCGGGGGCGCCGGCTGGGATCTTCTCGGCCGGGCTCCGGCGGCGGGAGGCCGGGGCGCAGGTGCTGGTCTGCGGCATCCAGTCGGTGGCCGACCGGCTCGACACGGTGGGCCCGCGCGACCTCGTGATCGTCGACGAGGCCCACCTGATCCCCCGCGCCGCCGATACCCGCTACGGCCGCTTCCTGGCTGGCCTGCGCGCGCGGACCCCCGGGCTGCGGGTGGCGGGCTTCACGGCCACGCCCTACCGGCTCGATTCGGGCCGGCTCGACGAAGGCGAGCACCGGCTGTTCTCCGGCATCGCCTACGAGGCCGACACGTTCACGCTGATCCGGCGCGGCTTCCTGGCGCCCCTCGTCTCCAAGGCGACCCTCACCCAGCTCGACGTCTCGGGCGTCGGCCGGCGCGGGGGCGACTACATCCCGGGCGAGCTGGAGGCGGCGGTCAACCGCGACTGGATCACCCGGGCGGCGGTCGCGGAGCTCGCGGAGTACGGGCGTGCCCGCCGGGCCTGGCTCGCCTTCTGCGCCGGCCTCGCCCACGCGGAGGCCGTGCGCGACGCGGTGCGGGCGGAGGGGTATTCCTGCGAGAGCGTCTCGGGCGAGACACCCCGCCGGGAGCGCGACCGGATCGTGGCGGCGTTCCGGGCGGGAAAAATCCGCTGCCTGACCTCGGTGGGCGTGCTCGGGACCGGTTTCAACGTGCCCGAGGTCGATCTCGTGGCGCTGCTGCGCCCGACCCGCAGCACCGGCCTCTACGTGCAGCAGGTCGGCCGGGCGCTGCGCTGCGCGCCCGGCAAGGCCGACGCGCTGATCCTCGATTACGCCGGTCTGGTGCGGATGCACGGGCCCGTGGACGCCGTGACGGTCCGGAGCGCCACCCAGGGACTGGGCGGGGCAGGGGCCCCGCGCGCCAAGCCCTGCCCCGGCTGCGGCGCCCTGATCGCGCTGAACGCCTCCGCCTGCGAGGCGTGCTGGACCGAGCCGGAGGCGGACCCGGACGCCGAGGCCCCGCACGAGGCCGCCGCCGACGACGAGCTGGCGATCCTCTCGGCGGATCCCGGGCTGCCCGGTCCCGAGCCGGCGGGCCCTGCCCCGGTGGCGGAGGCCGGCGGGCAGGAGGCTGCTCGGCAGGAGGCCGCCTGGCATCCGGTCACGGCCCTGAAGCTCGAGGCCGCACCCGACGGCCTCGACCTCGTCCTCGGCTGGCGGGACGGCCCCGCCGAGGCGGCGTGGCGCGTCCGCCTGCGGCCCGAACGCAGCGGCTACGAGCGGGAGAAGGCGGTGTCCTGGTGGCGCGGCCTCGGCGGCGGCCGGGACGCGCCGATGAGCGCCGCGGAATTCCTGGAGCGCGCCGCGCTCCTGGCCCGGCCGGCCTCGATCCGGATCCGGCCGGGCCGGCTGTCGGAGCATATCGACTGTCGGACCCGGGACGGCCGGATCCTCGGCGACGTGCGCCGCTTGGGCGGGCGCGCCGCGTGAGGCGGCGCGAGTCGCGGCGGGGAGGGGGCTCGGACCGCCCTCGCCCGATCCGGATGCCGCCGAGCCGAGCGGGCCTCGACGCCGGGCCGCACCGCCCGGATCCGGAGGCGGCCGGAGACGAGATCCCATCCGGGCTCGCAGCCGGTCACTCACAGCGGCTCAGCCGGCGGACCACCCCTCACCCGGCCCGATCTGCTCGTTGCATTCCATAATATATCTTATGCGAACAAGGGAGCAGCTGTCGGGGGCTGGGTTGTCGGGTGCTGGGCGCCTCGACCTGGAGGCCGCGCGGTTGGATCAGGGCTGCTGATCGGACGTCAGGTCGAGGCCGCAGGGTTGAAAGACCGCGCGCCGCCGCCGGGCATGTTCGGCCCCGACCCGGGCCGCGACGTGCCCGTCGTCGCGCGCGACGCGGCGTGATCGCCACGGCGGGCGCGGGGACGAAGGGGCCGACGGGCGCCGAAGTCCGACGCTCCCGGGCAGGGCGGTCGGGTCAGGGGCCGGAGGCCCCTCCCCGCGGCGGACGGACTGGAACGACGCACGGCCGAGCGCTGCCGCAGCGCTCCGGCTAGCTCAGCGTCGCGCGCGGTGGCTGCCCGCCTCTTCGGGCGTGGCCGCCCGCGCACCCGGCGGCGGCGATCTCCGACGCGCCCGGCGCGGTCCTGTCAGCGCGGGCGAGGGCACCTGCGCGTCCGGCCGGGCTCACCGGTCCCCTGCCCTGCCTGTCGGACCTGCCTGTCTGACGGCTCCCGAGCCGGATGGCCAACCCGGCGGGGCCATCCAGGCCGGCGGTGCGCGCACCGCGTCAGCGCATCACCGACACGCTGGTCAGCCAGAGCCGGCAGAGCCGCGGCCAGAGGGCGACCGGCGCCTCCGACCGGCCGATCCCGAAACCGTGGCCGCCGACCGCGAAGCGGTGGTACTCGACCGGTACACCCGCTTCGCGGCAGGCCGCGTCCAGGATGCGGCTGTGCTCCGGGCTGATGACCGCGTCGTCGTCCGCCTGCACGAGGAACAGTGTCGGGCAACCGGACCGGATATGGGTCTGGAGCGACCAGTCCCGGCTCGCCGCCGGGCTCGGGGTCTCGCCGACGAGGGACCGCCGGGTGGTCGTGCGGTCGTAGGGCGGCTCCAGGCTCACCACGGGGTAGATCAGCGTCGCGAAGTCGGGCCGCGCCGACAGGTCGTCGGCCGCGTCGACGGGGTCGTAGGCCCGGAACGCGGAGCGCGCGGCGATGAGGCCGCCGAGGTGCCCGCCGGCGGAGAAGCCGAGCACGCCGACGCGGGCCGGGTCGATCCGGAAGCGCGCGGCCGCGGCGCGGATCAGGCGCAGGGCCCGCTGCCCGTCCTGGAGCGGCGCCAGGGGGCCCGCCGCCCAGCCCTCGCCCGGCAGGCGGTGGGTGAGCACGAAGGCCGTGATGCCCTGCGCGGCGAGCCAGAGCGCGGCGGGGAGCGCCTCCTTGACCATCCCGATCCGGGCGTAGCCGCCGCCGCCGGCGACGAGGACCGCCACGCCGGTCGGCGTCTCCGGGGCGTACACCTCCAGGACCGGCACGGCGACGTTCTTCACCGCGCCGCTGTCGTCGCGGACCGGCGGACCCTGCGGACCGCCGCCGCCCGGCGGCTCGCCCGGCCAGAGCGGGATCCGCTCCGGTGCCCCGACGGCGTCGGCCCCCCGCGCGGACAGGACGGCCGAACCCGCGGCCAGGGTGAGGAGCAGAGAGCGGCGGTCGGGCACGAAACCGGGCATGGGCCCCCTCGCGACGGGCGCGGTCCCGTGCGGCCCGGTAGGCAAGACCGCCGTGCCGGATCGGTTCCCGGTCGGGCGCCGGTCCGGGGCTACAGGACCCGCGGCAGCAGCCGGCCGAGGAGATCCCGCCCCGGGAACCGGACCGGCGGCATCCGCAGGTCCGGCGCCGGCTCATCGCCGGGGATCGGCCCCTCGGCGAAGCGGGCCCCGGCGGACCAGAACCCGTCCCGCCGCGTGCCGATCATGCCGAGCCCGACGGGTTCCCGCGCCGCGTCGGGGCGCAGCCGTCCCGCCGCCCAGACGCGCTGCCAGCACCGGCGCCGCGACAGGTCGGCGTCCCGCCAGCCCAGCCGCGCGTAGCCGGCCGCCGCGAAGACCCGGTCCCCGGCGAAATCCTCCGGAATCCAAACCCAGCTCGAGAACACGTGGACCGTGTCGGCGCGGAAGCCGGCCGGATCCACCGCCCGCGTGTAGGCGCTCAGAGCCGTCGCCCGGTGCCGGCCGACATGCCGGCGCAGGCGCCCCGGCAGCGCCAGCGCCTCCGGGAAGGCGGCGGCGTCGAGGCGGGTCGGTGCCGCGCCGCGCTCCAGCGCGTAGACGCTGTCCACGAGGTGCATCCAGGGTTCCAGATCGACCTCCCACGCCTGCTCCACTGGCGCGAACCGGCGGACCCGTCCCGCGATCAGCCGGTCGGCGACGCGCCGGGCGGGCTCGGGAACCCAGTCCGGCCCGGCCTCGGTCACGCGGAGCAGCGTCGCGGGCCCGTGCGCACGGACCGCCTCGGCCAGGCGGGCGAAATCGGCCTCGGGCTCGTCGCGGCCGACCTTGCGCACCAGGATCTTCGACCCGTCGGCGAGCTCGTCCAGCAGCTTGCGCTTGAGATGGGCCAGCCGGCCGTACTCCCGCTCCAGCAGCACCTCCGGCTCGATCGAGCCGGCCGGGTGCCCGGTATTCGCCCAGATGTTGTAGGCGACGCTGTGGCAGTAATAGGTGCCGCCGGAACTCACGGAGAGCCGCAGGTCGCCCGGCACGCCGAAATCCGCGAAGCCGCAGCGCAGGCCGCGGATCAGGTCCTCCATGGGCGTGTAGGAGAAGCGCAGCAGGCCGGAAGGCTCGACCCCGCCGTAGCGCTGCACGAACCCGAACTCGCAATTGTCGCCGAGGCTCCGAAAGGCGTGGAGCCGTTCGGCGAGGAGCGCCGCCGTCGTCCTGTTCTCGGTCACTGCATCCGCTCTGTCTCGCCGCGCCCGTCGCACCCCGATCGCGGCGGGGTAGGGCCATTGTCCAGTCCCCGCCCCCTCGTCGGGGCGCGCCCCACGCTCAGCCGGCCGGGGGCGCCTCCGGGGTTACCTCCAGGGGCACTTCCAGGCGGAAGCAGGCGCCCTTCTCTCGGGCCGGGATCGTCAGGCTGCCGCCGAGCTGGCGCGTGAGGCTGCCGACCACCCGCATGCCCAGGCTCTTCGAGCTGCGCCCGATCTCGAACCCCGCCGGAAGGCCGATCCCGTCGTCGGCAACCTCGACCACGAGCCCCTCCGGCCGCCGCTCGGCGCGGACCCGGATCTCGCCGCCCGCCGGGTGCGTCTCGGTCGGGTAGGCGTATTTCAGCGCGTTGGTGACGAGTTCGTTGACCAGGAGGCCGATGGGAATCGCCCGGTCGGCCGAGATCCGCTGCGGGCAGGCCGTGCAGGTAAGCCGCTGACCCGGCACGCCGCTGGCGAGGTTGGCCACCAGCTTCTCCAGGAAGGGCGCGAGGTCGAGCTCGCCCGGCACCCCCTCCCCTTCACCCTCTACCTTGTCACCCTGCCGCCAGAGCTGGTCGTGCACGCCCGCGATCGCCTCGACGCGGCTGCGCGCGTCCGACAGAGCCGCCTGAACGGCGGGTTCCTCGGCGGCCCGGGCCTGCAGGGCGAGGAGGCTCGCCACGATGGCGAGGCTGTTCTTGACCCGGTGGCTCATCTCGCGGGCGAGCAGGTCCTGCCGGGCGAGGGCGGCCCGCAGCAGGCTCTCGGTGCGCTGGCGCTCGATGGCGCCGCCGAGCAGGTTGGCGAAGCCCTGCATGAAGGCGATGTCGGCCTCCGCGAACATGCCCTCGCGGGTGTCGTCCACCTCCAGCACCCCGAAGGCACCGTCCCGGTTCTCGATCAGCACGTTGATCGCCCGGCGGATGCCGTGCTCGGCCATGAGCTGCGGCGTGCGGAACCGGGTCTCGTCCGCGAGGTGGTTGGAGATCACAGGCCGGCCGGTCTTGAGGGCGAATCCGGCCGGGGAGGCGAGATCGGCCCCGATCCGGGCCTTGCCGATCACGTCGGGCCCCCAGCCGACACCGGCCCGGACCAGCAGGGTGTCGGCGCCGCGCCGATATTCCAGGGCCTTGCAGAACTCGGCGCCCATGCCCTGCGCGCACAGTTCCGCGGCCCGCTGCAGCAGGTGGTCGACATCGGTGCCGCGCAGGGCCTCGACACCGAACTCCGACAGGATCGCCTGCTGGCGCAGGCGATAGTCGAGATCGGGCGGCGCGGGCGCGCGGCGCGGCTCGGGGCTCGGTTCCACTTCGGTCTGGTCGGTCTGCGGAGTCATGGAGGGCGGCAGGGTAGCAGGAAGGTGGCCCCGGCGCGAAGCGTCGTCGCCCGGAGGAGCGCACCCGTCCTCGCACCCGTCGCCGCGAGTGTCGTCGTACGTGTCGTCGCACGTGTCGTCGCACCCCGGCGGCCGCCCGGACCCCCCGGCCCCGTACGGCGTTCGTCCGTCGAGCACGCTTCGACGAATGCGTGGAGAAACGCGCGGAGGAACGCACGCATGGCCGACGACCTGAACGGACTCTCCGACAAGGCCCTCTCGATCCTCGCCTTCGCAGCCTATCACCGGCTCGTCAGCGGCGAGACGGTCACCTCGGTGATCCGCCGTGACGGCGCCGGCCACGAGGCCGACCCGGAGGGCGTGAAGGAGCTGGAGGGGCGCGGCCTCGTCACCGCCGGCGAGAGCGCCATCGACCTCGGCGAGACCGCGCAGGCGGCGGTCGAGACGATGGTCACCGCCCTGCGTCGGGAGGTCGGCCGCTGAGTGCGGCATCCCGGCCGTGGAAACCCGGGAACGCGCCCGCCGCCGGGCGCCTTTCCCCGCATCCACGCCCTCATTCACGCTCATATCCACGATGGAGACGCGCATGACCGCCAAGGCGAAGGTGAAGACCGGGGACGACGTCACCTACAAATGGGGCAAGGGCACCGTCTCGGGTGAGGTGACCAAGGTCCACACGCGGGACGTGGAGAAGACCATCAAGGGCAACACGGTGAAGCGCGAAGCCTCGAAGGCCGAGCCCGCCCTCGAGATCAAGACCGCCAAGGGCAAGACCGTGCTGAAATCGGCCTCTGAGGTCCGGGTCAAGTCGGCGTAAGCGCGCAACCTTCGCGTGCCGTGATCTTGCGCACATCGCTTTCTGCTTAAGGTCTCGCCGGAAGCGGGGCGGCGGCTATCTGTAACGGTTCCAGCCTTGGAAGCCGGGACCCCCGCATGACCATTCCCCTCAGGCTCACCCTGAACGGGCAGCCGCGCGAGATCGCCCTCGACGATCCGCGCGTCACCCTCCTCGATCTCCTGCGCGAGCGCCTCGGTCTGACGGGCGCCAAGAAGGGCTGCGACCGCGGCCAGTGCGGCGCCTGCACGGTCCTGGTGGACGGGCGCCGGATCAACAGCTGCCTGACCCTCGCCGCGAGCCTCGACGGCGCCGAGGTGCTGACCATCGAGGGGCTCGCCGAGGGCGACCGGCTGCACCCGGTCCAGGCGGCCTTCATCGCCCATGACGGCTTCCAGTGCGGCTTCTGCACGCCGGGCCAGATCATGAGCGCGGTCGGCCTGATCCGCGAGGGCCAGGCCGGGACCGATCCGGAGCGCATCCGCGAGGGCATGAGCGGCAATCTCTGCCGCTGCGGCGCCTACGCGGGGATCCTGGACGCCGTGCAGGACGCGGCCGCCCGGACCTCGGAGCAGCGGGAGGACGCGGCGTGAGGACCTTCGACTACATCCGCCCCGCGAGCGTGCCCGAGGCCGTGGCGGCCGGCCAGCAGCCGGGCACCGCCTTCCTCGCCGCCGGCACCAACCTCGTCGACCTGATGAAGGGCGGTGTCGCCACCCCGGAGCGGGTCGTCGACATCACCCGCCTCCCCGGCCTCTCGGCCATCGAGCGGCTGCCGGACGGCACCGCCCGGGTCGGGGCCCTGGTCCGCAACAGCGACCTCGCCCACGACCCGGCCTTCGCCAAGGCCTACCCGATGGTGGCCGAGGCCCTGCTGGCCGGCGCCTCGGCGCAGCTGCGCAACGCCGCCACGGTCGGCGGCAACCTGATGCAGCGCACCCGCTGCCAGTACTTCACCGACGCGGTCTCGCCCTGCAACAAGCGCGCGCCCGGCTCCGGCTGCGCGGCCCTGGGGCACGCCACCCGCATCCACGCGGTCCAGGGCTGGAGCGAGCACTGCATCGCCACCCACCCGTCCGACTTCTGCGTGCCGCTCGCCGCCCTCGACGCGGTGGTCGAGATCGCCGGGCCGGACGGTGCCCGGGAGGTGCCGCTCACCGCGTTCCACCACCTTCCCGGCGACCACCCGGAGCGGGAGACCGAGCTGCGGGCCGGCGAGCTGATCACCGCCCTGCGCCTGCCCCCCGAGGCGGCCGCGTTCCGGGGCAATGCCCGCTACCTCAAGGTCCGCGATCGCACCTCCTACGCCTTCGCGGTGGTCTCGGCGGCGGCCGCCCTCACCCTGGAGGCCGGAGGCCGGATCGGCCAGGCCCGGCTCGCCCTGGGCGGGCTGGCGCTCAAGCCCTGGCGGGTGGCGGAGGCTGAAGCCGCGCTCGCCGGGCAGGCACCCTCCCCCGAGGCTTTCGCGAAGGCCGCCGAGGCCGCGCTCGCCGGCGCCAAGCCCACCGGTGAGGCCAACGCCTTCAAGGTCGAGCTCGCCCGCCGGGTGGCGATCCGCGCGCTGACCCAGGCCGCCGCGGGCACGCCCGCACGGATCCCGGCCCTCCCCGCCTCCCCGTTCGGCATCGTCTGACCCTGCCCCCGGTCGGCGGCTCCAGGGCCGTCTTTGCGAGCGGAGCGAAGCAACCCAGGCGGCGCCACGATGCCCGGTGTCGCGCTGCCCTGGGTCACTTCGCTGCGCTCGTGATGACGGAGCGGGTCACCGCAACCGAAGGCTTCAACCGGAACCCTTTGAGGAGACCCGCATGACCGCGACCTCCACGCCCGCCTCGAATCTCCCCGCCGGCGCGATCCGGCACGGCTCCAGCATCGGCCAGCCGCTGACCCGGCGCGACGGCCCGCTCAAGGTGACGGGCCAGGCCCGCTTCTCCGCCGACAACCTGCCGCCCGGAACCCTCCACGCGGCGCTCTGCGTCGCCCGGATCGCCCGCGGACGCGTCACCGGCCTCGACGTGGCCGCCGCGGAGGCGCATCCCGGCGTCGTCGCGGTGATGCGGCCGGGGCACGCCCCGACGCTCGCCAAGGACCCGGACGCCAAGGACGGGCCGTTCACGTTCCGCCTCGACCTCCTGCAGAACGATCGCGTCCGCTACGCCAACCAGCCCATCGCCGTGGTGATCGCCGAGACCCTGGAGGCGGCCACCGAGGGCGCCCGGCTGCTCGCCCCGACCTACGCGGCCGAGACGCCGCGGATCGGGCTCGATTCCGGCGAGGCCTTCACGCCGGATTCGGTCGGCGTCGGCGCGCCGCCCGTCGAGACGGACGGCGACGTCGAGGCCGGACTCGCGGCCGCGTCCAAGACGATCGCCGCCACCTACGAGACGCCGGCCCAGTATCACAACGCCATGGAGCCCCACGCGGCGGTGGCGAGCTGGGACGGGGACCGGCTGACGCTGTTCATGCCGACCCAGGCGCTCGCCATGTCGCAGGCAAGGCTCGCCGGGCTGTTCGGCATCGGCCCCGACGACATCCACATCGAGAGCCCCTATCTCGGCGGCGGCTTCGGCTCGAAGGGCGTCCCCGCCGGGCCGCAGGTGCTCGCCTGCATGGCGGCGAAGCTCGTCGGCCGGCCGGTGAAACTCGTCCCGACCCGGACCCAGATGTACGGCCCGATGGGCCATCGCGGACCGACCCGGCAGACCCTCCGGCTCGGCGCCGACGCCTCCGGCAAGCTGACGGCCCTCGACCACCACATCCGGACCGCCTCGTCGAGCTTCGACGACTTCTTCGAGCCGGCTGGCCGGGCGACCAGCACCCTGTACGCGAGCCCGGCCATCGCCATCCGGCACGAGGCCGTGCGGCTCGACACCGGCACGCCGCTGTTCATGCGCGCGCCCGGCGAGGCGACCGGCAGCGTCGCCCTGGAGAGCGCGCTGGACGAGATGGCCCACGAGCTCGGCATGGACCCGCTGGAGTTCCGGCTCGCCAACTACGCCGAGGTCGAGCCAATCACCGGCAAGCCGTTCTCCTCGAAGGCCCTGCGGGACTGCTACCGGCGCGGCGCCGAGGCCTTCGGCTGGGCCGGTCGCCCGCTTCAGCCCCGCCAGACCCGCGACCGGGACGGGTTCCTGGTCGGCACCGGCATGGGCACCGCCACCTTCCCGGCGCTGATCTTCGAGGGGATGGCCCGGGCCGAGATCCGCGCCGACGGCACCGGCACGGTGGAGCTCGGGGCGATCGACATGGGCCAGGGCTCGTGGACGGCGCTCGCCCAGATCGCCGCCGACGGGCTCGGGATCGGGATGGACGCCCTCACCTTCCGGATGGGCTCGTCAGACCTGCCGAATGCCGGCATCGCGGGCGGCTCGGGCCACACCGCCACGGCGGGCGGCGCGGTCCACGCGGCGGCCGGCGACGTGATCCGGCAGCTCGCGGAGCTCGCCACCAACGACCCCGCCTCCCCGCTCTACGGCGCCGGCAATGCCGGCGTGACCGCCGCGGGCGGGCGTCTGACCCGGCGCGACGACCCGGGCCGGAGCGAGTCCTTCACCGACATCCTCCGGCGGGCCGGCCGGTCGCGCATCGAGGGCCAGGGCAAGGCCGGCGCCGACCCGGCCGCGCAGGCCTCCTACGCCATGCACGCCCACGGCGCGGTCTTCGCCGAGGTGAAGGTCGATCCCGATCTCGGCCAGATCCGCGTGAGCCGCCTCGTCGGCGCCTTCGCGGCGGGCCGGGTGATCAACCCGCGCCTCGTCCAGAGCCAGTATTACGGCGGAATGATCTGGGGCCTGTCCTTCGCCCTGCACGAGCGGGCCGAGATGGACCCGCGCACCGGCCGGTTCCTCAACGACAACCTCGCCGAGTACCACGTGCCGGTGAACGCCGACGTGCCCGCCCTGGAGGCGATCCTGGTCCACGAGGACGACGCGGTGGTGAACAACCTGGGCGTGAAGGGGGTCGGCGAGATCGGCATCACCGGCACGGTGGGCGCCATCGCCAACGCGGTCTGGCACGCCACCGGCGTGCGGGTCCGCGAGATGCCGATCACCCTCGACAAGCTGCTGGGCTGATCGAGCGCGTCGGTCGCGTGGAACCGGTCCCGGGCGCGTCGCGCCGCCCGGGTTTTTTTAGTATGGGGCATGCCACCCGGCGGCCGGCGGCCGCCGCAGCAGCGCGGAGACCGGCATGCCCCTCACCAGCGACATCGGCGGCGTCGTCCCGATCGCGCCGACCCCGTTCCATCCGGACGGCCGGATCGACGAGGTCTCCCTCGACCGGATGACCGACTTCTTCGGGGCGGCCGGCGTCGACGGCCTGACGATCCTCGGCCAGCTCGGCGAGGCCGGCAAGCTCGACCACGCGGAGGGAATCGCCGTGGCGCGGCGCGTTCTCGGGCGCACCCGGCTGCCGGTGATCGTCGGTGTCACGGCGCCGGGCTTCGCGGCCATGCGGTCGCTCGCCCGGGAGGTGATGGAGCTGGGCGCGGCCGGCGTGATGATCGCGCCGCCCAACACGCTCCGCACCGACGACCAGGTGGTCGGCTATTATCGGAATGCCGCCGAGGCCGTGGGCCCGGACGTGCCCTTCGTGCTTCAGGATTATCCCCTCACCTTCTCGGTCCAGATGACCCCCGGCGTGATCCGCCGGATCGTGTCGGAGAACCCCTCCTGCGTGATGCTCAAGCACGAGGACTGGCCGGGGCTGGAGAAGATCTCGACGCTGCGCGGCTTCGAGGCGGACGGCTCGATGCGCCACATCTCGATCCTGGTCGGCAACGGCGGTCTGTTCCTCGATTTCGAGACCGAGCGCGGCGCCGACGGGGCCAATACCGGCTACGCCTTCCCGGAGATGCTGGTCGACGTGGTCCGCCTCGGCCGGGCCGGCGAGCGCGACGCCGCCCACGACCTGTTCGACGCCCACCTCCCCTATCTCCGCTACGAGCAGCAGCAGGGCCCGCTGGGGCTCGCGGTCCGCAAATACGTGTTCATGCGCCGGGGGATCTTCGCGTCCGACGCGCAGCGCAAGCCGTCGCAGGCGCTGACCGCGCAGGCGAAGGCCGAGGTCGAGTACCTGCTGGCCCGCCTCGCCCGCACCGACGCGCGGGCCCGGCTCGCGGCCTAGACCGCCCCCGCCGCGCCCTGCCCCGGCCGGAAGGCCGGGGCCCTCGCTCAACCCGCCGCGGCTGCCGGGTTGCGTCCGGCGCGCGACGGCTCACTCGAGCCTGTAGGCGATGACCGAATCGCCCGGCGTGGTCCCGAGTGAGCCGTGCCCGCCCGCTGCGATCACCACGTACTGCCGGCCGTCCCTGCCGCGATAGGTCATCGGGGTGGCCTGGCCGCCGGCCGGCAACGTCGTGGACCACAGCACCTCGCCGGTCTGCATGTCGTAGCCGCGGATGCGGTCATCGAGCGTGGCGGCCGTGAACGCGACGCCGCCCGCCGTGGTCAGGGTGCCGCCGTGGGCCAGCATGCCCATCTCCAGTGGAAGCGGGACGGCCAGACCGCCGACCTTCTGCCCCGCGACCGTGCCGTTGCGGCGCTTCCAGGCGACGGTGCCGTCGGCGAGATTCACGCCGACGCGCACGCCCCAGGGCGGCGCGCTGCAGGGGATGCCGAGGGCGGAGCGCATGTGCGCGATCGCGACCGCGTAGGGGCCGCCGAGATTCTCGTTGACTGGGCTCGCCT
Source organism: Methylobacterium sp. NPDC080182 (assembly GCF_050281105.1). Classification (NCBI taxonomy): domain Bacteria; kingdom Pseudomonadati; phylum Pseudomonadota; class Alphaproteobacteria; order Hyphomicrobiales; family Methylobacteriaceae; genus Methylobacterium; species Methylobacterium sp. NPDC080182. The sequence continues at coordinate 14,756 of NZ_JBNNWO010000023.1, read as the reverse complement.
CGGGATCGGCGCCGAGGAGGCGCCTCTCCGGCTCGCCCGGCGGGCGCGGGAGCAGGCGGTAGATGTAGGGCAGGTATTGCGGCGTCGCGATCATCCAGTGATGGACCGGATCGACCGCCACCGAACCCCAGTTGAACACCCCGATATTGCCGGGCCAGACGATCGCGCCCTCCGACGCCTGGGGCGGTGTGAACGGGTTGCCGTCGTAGCGATTCGACCGGAAGGCGAGGCGGCACTGGATCTGGTCGAAGGGCGTGACGCCCCACATGCCGGCCTCCGTCAGCGGCGCCGGCGTGAAGCGGAGGGACGACATCGGCTGGACCGGGGACGGCGTCTCCCCCGGGATGTCGGTCCGGGTCGAGACCGGAATCTCGGAGACCGGCCGGACCGGGGCGCCGGTGCGGCGGTCGAGGACCCAGACGTTGCCGACCTTGGTGGGGATCAGGATCGCCGGCACCGTCTCCTCGCCCTGCGGCAGGGTGAGGAGGACCGGCTGGGACGGGTTATCGCGGTCCCACAGGTCGTGATACGCGGTCCGGAACGCCCAGCGCAGCGCGCCCGTCTCCAGATCCAGCGCCGCCAGGGCGTCGATGAGGGCCTCGTCCGCCTTCGACCGGGCCACGCCCACCTGATCGGGCGCCCGGTTGCCGAACGGCACGTAGACGAGCCCCAGCGCCTCGTCGGCCGAGAACTGCGTCCAGGCCACCGCCGAGTTGGGCTCGTACGACTCGCCGGGCCGCAGCGGCGCGGTCGCGTCGGGCTTGCCGGCGTCGAACTTCCAGACGATCGCGCCGGTGCGCACGTCGAAGGCGCGGATCACGCCCGAGGGGTTGTCCGCGTAGTAGTTGTCGGCGATCGCGCTGCCGAGGACGATGAGGTTCCGGGTCACCAGCGGCGCCGAGGTCTGCTGATAGGCGGCGCGCCGGAGGTTCGGCATCTGCGCCTTCAGGTCGACGAACCCGTCCGCCCCGAAGGTCCTGCACGGGGCGCCGGTCTCGGCGTTCAGCGCGTAGAGGCGGGCGTCGACCGAGGCCGCGATGATCCGGCGCGGGCACTCGGCGACCGCGGCCGCGACGGCGGCGGCCCGGTCGGCGTCGGTCTCGGCGGGCGGCGCGTAGCCGGTCGAGTCGTTGTAGGACACGCCGCGGCAGGTCTGGTGCTGGTACTGGCCGTCCCGCGCCATCTTCGGGTCGAAGGCCCAGACCAGCCGGCCGGTCTCGGGCTCCAGGGCCTGGACGATGTTGTGCGGCGTGCAGAGGTAGAGCAGCCCGTTCACCTTGATCGGCGTGGCCTCGAAGGTGAATTCCTTCGGATCCGCCCGGCTGTCGCCGCGCAGGTCGCCAGTATGGTGCTCCCAGGCCACGGCGAGGCCCCGGACATTGGCGGTGCCGATATCCGCCAGCGCCGAGTAGCGCTGGCCGAGATTGGTGCCGCCATAGGCGACCCAGTCGTCGGCCGGAAAGGGAACGCCGCTCGGATCGACGGCGGCCGGCCCCGCCCCCGCGACCTTCGGCAGGCTGCCCCGCGTCTCGACCGGGTCGACGAACCAGGACGCGGCGCCCGAGGCCGCGATCAGCAGGACGACGACCCGGAGGGCGAGCGGACCGTTCCCGAGACCGGGCTTCCAGGGCCGTTCGGGCGCGTCGCGCAGGCGCCGCACCACGGAGGGCAGGCAGAGCACGAGCCCGACGAGGAGGAGCAGGCCCCCGCGCGGGATCCATTGCCACTTGTCGAATCCGACCTCGCCGAGCGTCCACACGAAGGCCGCCGCCAGCACCAGGGCGTAGATCCGGAGGCCGTTCTGGCGTCGCCGGAGCAGCTCGACGCCGGAGACCAGCACGCCCAAGCCCAGGGCGACGTAGAACCAGGACCCGCCCGCGAGGGCCAGTGTCAGACCGAAGCTCGCGAGGGCGAGCCCGAGCAGCGCGATCGACAGCGCTATCGTTCCGAGTGCCACGGCGGTGGTATCCGCTTCCTGAGCCGGCCGGTCACGGCGGCGCCGGAAGCTGAGCCCCCACGGCGCCGCCGCATGCCCGACGGCTTATCGCCGCCGTAGCTGTCCCAAGGCTGGACAAGGCTGCCGGGCGCCGCCGCTCACGCTCCGGCCCGGTCCTCCGGACGCAGGGTGACCCGGTCGCCGTCGCGCAGCGAGGCCGGCGGGCCCACGACGACGCGCTCGCCGCCGTTCAGACCGTCGCGCAGCTCCAGGAGCGTGCGGGTCTGGCGGAAGATCGTGACGGGGCGCATCCGCACCACGCCCCCCCCGTCCCCGGCCGCCTCGACCACGGCCACGCGGGTCCCGTGCTGGTCGAAGATCAGCGCGTCGTTCGGCACCGTCACGGCGGGCGAGACCCGCGGGATCTCCAGCGTGATCGTGATGTAGAGTCCCGGCCGCAGCGCCCCGTCGGGGTTGGGGATGTCGACCTGCGTGACCAGCGTGCGCGCGGCCGAGAGCAGCGTCGTCGACGAGCGCGAGACCGTGCCGGGGAAGATCCGGCCCGGGATCTGCGCCACCTCGACCGAGGCGGCCAGCCCGTCGCGGACGCCGTCGGCGGCGTAGAGCGGCACGTTCACCGCCATGCGCAGCACGTCGTCCCGGTTCAGCGTGAGGAGCGGCGCCCCCGTATTCGTGTCCGCCGTGACCGCGTCGCCGACGTCGTTGTTGCGGGCCGTCACCACCCCGTCGAAGGGCGCGCGGATCTCCTCGAAGCCGGTCAGGACCTTGAGCCGGGCGACCTGCGCCTCCTGGGCGGCGATGTTGGCCTCCGCGACCTTCACGGCGGCCCTGGCGGCGTCGACGTTGGCGGTCTGCGCCAGCACCCCGGCCTGGGAGGTGTCGGCGTTCTGCCGGGTCTCGACCCCGGTGCCGGCGAGCGTCGAGGTCCGCCGGTTGGTCACGTCGGCGAGGTGGCGGTTGGCCTCGGCCTGATCCACCATCGCCCGCGCCTGGATCAGCGCCGCCTGGAGCTGCAGCACCTGCGACTGGGCCTGGACCAACTGCTGGTCGAGGTCGGGCGCGCTGATCCGGAACAGCAGGTCGCCCGCCTTCACGTGCGAGCCGATATCGACCTTGCGCTCGACGATGTAGCCGGTCGCCCGCGGGTAGAGGTTCGCGATGTCGAACGCCTGGGTGGTGCCCGTCTGGGTCAGGCTCAGGGTGTCGGAGGCCCGGGCCGCGGCGGCGACCCGCACGGTCGGCGGCTTCGCCTCGGCGGCGGGCGGACTCGCCGCGCGCGACGCGTCCGGCCACAGGCGGTATCCGAGGACGCCGAGGCCCGCCAGCGCCAGCAGGGCGAGCCACCGGCGGCCGCCGCGGGCGGGCGGGACGGTTCCGTCCGTGGCTGAACTGTCCCGGTCCGCCATCCTCGCCCTCGGGTCGCGCCGCGCCTGAACCGCCGCCTCGGCGCCCGGCCGGGACGCGTGCGCCGCCGTATTCAATGCGCCGTCTTCAATGCATAGACCGCGCGCGGGCTCCGGGCGAGATGCCGCAGCGCACAGTGCGGCCCGCCCGCGGATCCTCCGAGCACGCGACCGGTTTCCCTGCCACCGACTCAGGGACCGATCCACGATGACCGAGATCTCCAGGCGCGCCGTCATCGCAGCCGCCGGCGGCGCGATGGCGGCATCCTCCGCCGCGGCGCAATCCGCCGGGCCGGCCGCGCCCCGCCCCGAGCGCGGCGGCAAGGGCGCCGACATCCTGGGCCCGCAGAACCGGCCCCGCGCCGCCGAGGAGCCGTTCACCCTGGCGCCGCCCGCCACCGACCACGGCACCATGCCGAACCTGAAATGGTCCTTCGCGGACAGCCACATGCGGCTGGAGGAGGGCGGCTGGGCGCGCCAGACCACGATCCGCGAGCTGCCGGTCTCCAAGGCCATGGCCGGGGTCAACATGCGGCTCAAGGCCGGCGCGGTCCGCGAGATGCACTGGCACAAGGAATCCGAGTGGGCCTACATGATCAAGGGCAAGGCCCGGATCACCGCGGTCGACCAGGACGGGCGCACCTTCGCGGACGATGTCGGCGCGGGCGACCTCTGGTACTTCCCGGGCGGCATCCCGCACGCCATCCAGGGACTCGCCGCCGACGGGATCGACGGGTGCGAGTTCCTGCTCGTCTTCGACGACGGCGGTTTCTCGGAGGATTCCACCTTCCTGCTCACCGACTGGCTGGCCCACACGCCCCGGGACGTGCTCGCCAAGAATTTCGGCCTGCCCGAGAGCGCCTTCGCCAGGATCCCCGAGAAGGAGCTCTACATCTTCCCCGGCCCGAAACCCGGCCCGCTCGCGGCCGACAGGATGGGCGGCTCCGGGCCGGTGCCGAAGACCTTCAGCCACCGTATGCTGGCACAGGAGCCGGTCCGCACCCGGGGCGGCAGCGTGCGCATCACCGATTCCACGGTGTTCCCGGCGTCCGTGACGATCGCGGCGGCCCTGGTCGAGGTCGAGCCCGGGGGGCTGCGCGAGCTGCACTGGCACCCGAACAGCGACGAGTGGCAGTACTACCTCTCCGGCCAGGGCCGGATGACGGTGTTCGGCTCGGAATCGAAGGCCCGCACCTTCGACTACCGGGCCGGCGACGTCGGCTACGTGCCCTTCGCCATGGGGCACTACATCGAGAATACCGGCGACACGACCCTGACATTCCTGGAGATGTTCAAGAGCCCGCGCTACGCCGACATCTCCCTGACGCAGTGGCTGGCCCTGACCCCGCACCCCCTGGTTCAGGCCCATACCGGGCTGGATCCCGAGCGCCTTGAGGCCCTGCCGGAGACGAAGTCCCCCGTTGTGCCGGGTTGACGCGCCCGGGAACCCGGACCGATCCTGGCGCGTCGACTCGCACAAGCGTTTCCGAAACCCGCTCGACTCTCGCACGGAGGGACCCATGCGTGCCGCGTCCCGCGCGCTCCTCGCCCTGGCGCTCGCCCTCCCGGCGGGCTCCGCCTCGGCGCAGGTGCAGCAGAACGACCCGAATGCCGCCAACGCCTCATTCGCCCTGCAGGGCCAGATCCGGTCGCTCAACCAGCAGCGGGTCTCGGACTTCAACACGCTGAACCAGACGTTCCAGCGCAACGTCCAGGCCGATTCCTTCGGGCCCTACCTGCCCTATCGGGGCGTCCGCGGGGATGTGTACCGGGGCCGCCATATCGGTCGCAACGGGATCGTGCGGCGGGGCGGCGGCCTCAACACGAGCGTCTGCACCGGCTGCTGACATCGGCCTCCGCGCCGCCGGGATATCCGCGCAGAGCGGGGAAAGCCCGAAAAAAACCTTTTCCCGCGGGCACGCTTCCCCCAGAAGCTGGGCCCATGGTGGCGTGCGCATGAATATCCTGCTGATCGGCTCCGGCGGCCGCGAGCACGCCCTGGCCTGGCGACTGGCCCAGAGCCCGCTCTGCACCCGCCTGTTCACGGCGCCGGGCAATCCCGGCACGGCCCGCCACGGGACCAACCGGCCGGACCTCAAGGTCACGGACCACGCGGCCGTCGCCGCCTTCTGCGCGGCGGAGGCGATCGGCCTCGTGGTGGTCGGGCCCGAGGCGCCCCTCGTCGCCGGCCTGGTGGACGACCTGAAGGCCGCCGGGATCCGCGCCTTCGGGCCGACCCGCGACGCCGCCCGGCTCGAGGGCTCGAAGGGTTTCACCAAGGATCTCTGCGCCGCCTGCAACATCCCGACTGCCGCCTTCGCGCGCTTCTCCGACTTGGAGCCGGCGCTGGCCTATGTCCGCCAGCAGGGCGCCCCGATCGTCGTGAAGGCCGACGGCCTCGCCGCCGGCAAGGGCGTCACCGTGGCCGAGACGGTCGACCAGGCCGAGGACGCGCTGACCGGCCTCTTCGCCGAGCCCGGCGCCGAGGTCGTGGTCGAGGAGTGCCTGTTCGGCGAGGAGGCGAGTTTCTTCGCCCTGTGCGACGGCACGCGGGCGATCTCCCTCGGCACCGCCCAGGACCATAAGCGGGTCTTCGACGGGGACCGGGGGCCCAATACCGGCGGCATGGGCGCCTATTCCCCGGCCCGGGTGGTCACCCCGGAGATCGAGGCCCGGGTCATGGCCGAGATCATCGCGCCGACGCTTGCCGGCATGCGGGCCCGCGGCTGCCCGTTCACCGGCATCCTGTACGCCGGCCTGATGCTCACCGCCGACGGCCCCAAGCTGATCGAGTACAACACCCGCTTCGGCGACCCCGAGGCGCAGGTGCTGATGCCGCGCCTCGCCTCCGACCTCGTGCCGGCCCTGCTCTCGGCCTGCGAGGGCGACCTCTCCGGCGTGAGCCTGGAATTCGATCCGCACCGGGCGGCCCTCACCGTGGTGATGGCGGCGGCCGGCTATCCAGGCGCCGTGGTCCGGGGCTCGGTGATCCGGGGCGTCGACGCCGCCGAGGGCGACGGGGTCCACGTGTTCCAGGCCGGCACCCGCGCCGAGGACGGGCAGCTGCTCGCCGATGGCGGCCGGGTCCTGGCGGTGACGGCCCTTGGCGACAGCGTCACGGACGCCAAGGCCCGCGCCTACGCGGCGGTGGCCCGGATCGACTGGCCGGAGGGTTTCTGCCGGCGCGACATCGGGTTCCGCGCCGTGGCGCGGGAGGCGGAAGAGGGCTGAGCGGCGCCCGCGTTCGACGCCGCGGCGGGCCGTGCGCCTCCCTGCCCCCGACGCCCGGGACGCCGCGGAGGCTGATCCGGGACCCGAGCCCGCGCGGTGCCGCGCAGCGTCCGGAAACCTCCCCTACTCCCCAACCGCTGCGCCGGCCGGCCGGCGATTGTCGTTGGCGCCGTAGAGCAGGCCCGGCCGCATCCGCTCCGTGCGCGAGGCGTCGTTGCCCGACGACGCGGCCTCCGGCAGGGCGGGCGCCGCGGCCCGGACCGCGATGAGCTCCTGCGCCCCCCAGGGCCTCTGCTCGACGATCGTGTGGCCCATGCCCCTGAGGATGGCCTGGGTGTCCGCCGAGAGCGCGAAGGGCTCGGCGTAGACCGTGTCGGGCAGCCACTGGTGATGGATGCGCGGGGCGTCCACCGCCTCCTGCGGCTCCATGCCGAAATCGAGCACGTTGATCAGCGTCTGCGCGTTGATCGTGATGATCCGCGAGCCCCCCGGCGAGCCCGCCACCAGCGCGACCTTGCCGTCGCGCAGCACGATCGTGGGCGCCATGGAGGAGAGCGGGCGCTTGCCCGGCTGGATCGCGTTCTTCGTCCCCTGCACGAGCCCGAACAGGTTCGGCACCCCGGTCTTGACCGTGAAATCGTCCATCTCGTCGTTGAGGAAGAACCCCGTGTCGCCGGCGATCACCCCGGCGCCGAAATAGCCGTTGATCGTGTAGGTCAGCGCGACCGCGTTGCCGGCCCTGTCCATCACCGAGATGTGGGTGGTCTCGGGCCGCTCCCGCGGCTCCGGGCCGGGATCCGGACGGATCTCCGCCGACGGGGTCGCCCGGTCCGGGCGGATCGAGGCCCGGAGCGTCTCCGCGTAGGCCTGCGACAGCAGCCGGTCGACCGGGTTCTCCACGAAGGCCGGGTCGCCGAGCAGCAGGTTGCGGTCCGCGTAGGCGCGCCGCATCGCCTCGACCATCAGGTGCACGGTCCGGGCCGAGTTGAACCCCGCCGCCCGCAGGTCGTAACCGTCGAGGATGCTGAGGATCTCGCAGAGCGTGGTGCCGCCGGACGAGGGCGGGGGCGCCGACAGGATCGTGGCGCCCCGGTAGCGGCAGGTGAGCGGCTCGGACTGCGTCACCGTGTAGGCGGCGAAGTCGGAGGCCGTCAGCAGGCCGCCGCCCGCCCGGGAGGCCGCCTCCACGGCCTCCGGGATCGCGCCCTTGTAGAACGCGTCCGCGCCGTGGTCGGCGATGGCCTGGAGGGTGCGGGCGAGGTCGGACTGGACCAGCCGGTCCCCGGGCCGCCAGGGGCTGCCGTCCGGGCGCAGGAAGATCCGGGCGACGTTCGCTTGGCCCGCGAACAGCTTCGTGCCGGATTCGAGGATGTCGGTGTCGCCCCGGGTCAGCACGAACCCGTCCCGGGCGAGCGCGATCGCCGGCGCCATCACCCGCGCCAGCGGCAGGGTCCCGTACGCGGCAAGGGTGGTGTTGAGGCCGAGCACCGTCCCGGGCACGCCGGCCGCCTTCCAGCCGCGCAGGCTCGCGCCCTTCACGACGTTGCCGGCAGCGTCGAGATACATGTCCCGGGTGGCGGCCGCCGGGGCGGTCTCGCGGAAATTGATGAAGCGGCTGCGCCCGTCGGCGCTGTGGAGCACCAGGAAGCCGCCGCCGCCGATGTTGCCGCAGCAGGGGTTCACCACCGCCTCGGCGTAGGCGACCGCCACCGCGGCGTCGACGGCGTTGCCGCCGGCCCTCAGGATGTCGGCGCCCACCTGCGAGGCGAGGCGCTGGGACGAGACCACCATCCCGTTCTCGGCCTCGACGGCCGGTCCCGAGGCGGAGCGCGCAGCGGGCGCGCCCAGGGCGAGCAGGGCCGTGAGGAGCAGCGCGCGTGCCGGTGCGATCATCCCTGCCCTCTCCGGTGCGGGTCCCGCGCCGTCATATAGGGGACCATGCGCTGGAGTCGCTGGACCCGTCCGATCACCGCATCCCAAGGGGCGGCGAAGCCGCCGCGAAGGAGCCTCCGAGGGCTCGCGAGACTTCCGGAGCCCCTCCGAGCCCCTCCGAGCCCCTCCGAGCCCCTCCGAGCCCCTCCGAGCCCGCTGCACAGCACCGCAGGATGAGAGGGGCGAAGGGCGGTGAGGGATCGGGCCGATCCGCCTCACTCGGTTTCGCTGGAACGGTTCGGTTGAGGTGCCCCTCTCCGTCATCACGAGCGCAGCGAAGTGACCCAGGGTCGCGCCACGTCAGGAAGCGTGGCGCTGCTGGATTGCTTCGCTCCGCTCGCAAGGACGGCGCCGCCGAAGGCCTCAGCCGTTGCGGAACGTGTAGCTGTAGCCGTTCAGCGCCGGCGCGCCGCCGAGATGGGCGTAGAGCACCTTCGAGCCCTTCGGGAAGAAGCCCTTCTTCACGAGGTCGATCATGCCCTGCATCGACTTCCCCTCGTAGACCGGGTCGGTGATCATCCCCTCGAGCCGGGCCGAGAGGCGGATCGCCTCCACGGTCTCCTTGGAGGGCACGCCGTAGACCGGGTAGGCGTAATCCTCGTTGAGAACCACGTCGTCGGCCACGATGTCGCCCGCGCCGACCAGGGCGGCGGTGTTCTGGGCGATGTCGAGGACCTGGGCCTTGGTCTGGGCCGGGGTGCAGGAGGCGTCGATGCCGATAACGTTGCGGGCGCGCCCGTCGGCCGAGAAGCCCACCAACATGCCGGCATGGGTCGAGCCCGTCACCGTGCAGACCACCACGTAGTCGAAGCGCAGGCCCATCTCGGCCTCCTGCTTGCGCACCTCCTCCGCGAAGCCGACGTAGCCGAGCCCGCCGTACTTGTGCACGGAGGCGCCGGCCGGGATAGCGTAGGGCTTGCCGCCCTCGGCCTCGACCTCGGCGAGCGCCCGCTTCCACGAATCGCGGATGCCGATGTCGAACCCGTCATCCACGAGCTGCGTCTGCGCGCCCATGATCCGCGACAGGAGGATGTTGCCGACCCGGTCGTAGACGGCATCCTCGTGGGGCACCCAGGCCTCCTGGATCAGCCGGCACTTCATCCCGATCTTGGCGGCCACCGCCGCGACCATGCGGGTGTGGTTCGACTGCACGCCGCCGATCGACACAAGCGTGTCGGCGCCGCTCTTGATCGCGTCCGGCACGATGTACTCGAGCTTGCGCAGCTTGTTACCGCCGTAGGCGAGGCCGGAATTGCAATCCTCGCGCTTGGCGTAGAGCTCGACCTCGCCGCCGAGATGCGCGGTCAGGCGCTTGAGCGGCTCGATCGGCGTCGGGCCGAAGGTCAGGGGATAGCGCTCGAACTTGTCCAGCATCGGGTCTCTCCGGGTCTCGGGGCGCCCCGGGGCAGCAGCGGTCTCGGTCCGCCCGGGCGCGTCGAAGCGAGGCCTCGGCAACGGCCCGGCGCGAGGCCCGGCTCCGTCTTCGAGGCGCGGGGAGAATCTACCCGATCCGGGATGAAAGGTGCTCTCGATCTTCGAGCATGAACAGAGCTTGACTTGCGCTGCTGACCAGGCTGGCTACGGAGTATTCCGGATTTCGCGCCGCGTCCGAAAGAATCATCCATGTCCGCAGGGCTCGATCGGATCGACCAGAAGATCCTCCGCCTCCTCCAGACGGACGGGCGCATGGCGAATGCCGAGATCGCCGAGCGGGTCGGCACCAGTGCGGCCACCTGCCATCGCCGGATCCAGCGCCTGTTCGCGGACGGGTTCGTGCGGGCGGTCCGGGCGCTGATCGATCCGATGCGGGTCGGGCGCGGCACCCTGGTCTTCGTCGGCGTCGTGCTCGACCGCTCGACGCCCGAGAGTTTCTCGGAGTTCGAGGCCGCCGTGCGGGCGATCCCCGCGCTCCTCGACTGCCACCTCGTGGCTGGAGACTTCGACTACATGCTGAAGATCCGGGTCTCCGACATGGCCGACTTCAACCGCCTCCACAGCGCCACGCTGATCGGCCTGCCGGGGGTGCGCCAGACCCGGACCTTCTTCGTGATGAAGGAGGTGATCGACAACGCGCCGCTCGATCTGTGAGGGCCCCCTACCCCTCCCCGCGCCGCGCCTTGCGCAGCGCCTCCCACCGGTCGAGGCGCTCGGCGAGCCGGGTCTCGTAGCCCCGCTCGGTCGGCTGGTAGAGGTGCTGGCGCCCGAGCGCGTCGGGCCAGTAATCCTGGCCCGAGAAGGCGTCGGGCTCGTCGTGGTCGTAGCGGTAGCCCTCGCCGTAGCCGATCCGCTTCATCAGCTTGGTCGGCGCGTTGAGGATGGTCCGCGGCGGCGGCAGGGAGCCCGCCTCCTTGGCCAGCCGCGTCGCGGCCTTGTAGGCCTCGTAGACGGCGTTCGATTTCGGCGCGCAGGCGAGGTAGATCGCCGCCTGGGCGAGGGCCAACTCGCCCTCGGGGCTGCCGAGGAAGTCGAACGCGTCCTTGGCGGCGTTGGCCACCACCAGCGCCTGCGGGTCGGCGAGCCCGATATCCTCCACCGCCATGCGCACGAGCCGGCGGGCGATGAACAGCCGGTCCTCCCCGGCATCGAGCATCCGGCAGAGATAGTAGAGCGCCGCGTCCGGATCCGAGCCGCGCACGGTCTTGTGGAGCGCCGAGATCAGGTTGTAGTGGCCCTCCTGCGCCTTGTCGTAGATGGGCGCGCGCCGCTGCACGATCGCTTGCAGCGCCTCGGCGTCGAGGGTCTCGCCGGGGCGGGCCGAGCGCCAGACCTCTTCCGCCAGGGTCAGGGCCGCGCGGCCGTCGCCGTCGGCCATGCGGACCAGAACGCCGCGCGCCTCCTCGGTAAGCGGCAGGGCTTGGCCCGTCAGCGCCTCGGCCCGGACCAGCAGGCGCGCGACGGCGCCCGGATCGAGGGCCCGGAACAGCAGCACCCGGGCGCGGGATAGGAGCGCGGCGTTCAGCTCGAAGGACGGGTTCTCCGTCGTCGCGCCCACCAGCGTGACGGTCCCGTCCTCCATCACCGGCAGGAAGGCGTCGAGCTGGGCCCGGTTGAACCGGTGGATCTCGTCGACGAACAGCAGGGTCCCCTGCCCGGTCGCCCGCCGCTTGCGCGCCGCCTCGAACACCTTCCGCAGGTCGGGCACGCCGGAGAAGATCGCCGAGATCTGCTCGAAATGCAGGTCGGTGCCCTGGGCGAGCAGCCGCGCCACCGTGGTCTTGCCGGTGCCGGGCGGCCCCCAGAAGATCAGCGAGCCGAGCGTCCGTCCCCGCAGCAGGCGCGTGAGCGCCCCGCCCTCCCCGGTCAGGTGTTCCTGGCCGACGACCTCGGCGAGGGTCTGCGGGCGCAGCCGGTCCGCCAGCGGGCGGGCGGCCTCGGCGCCGGGGGCGCGGCCGGGATCCGGCGCGGCGGGTGTCTCCGCGGAGGCGAACAGGTCGGACATCCGCGCATCAACACCGGGCGCGGCCGGGGGCGCAAGCCGGGAGCCGGGGCTTGCCCACGGCCACGGACCTGGCGCCCCGCGACGGGATCAGCCGCCGAACACCGAGGTCAGGATCTCGCCGTTGCGGTTGATTGCGACCTCCCAGGAATTGAGGCTGTTGCGGGTGACCCGGTCGAGGTCCTTGGTGGTCGCCATCGGCACGCCGTTGACCGCCACGATCACGTCGCCCTTCTGCAGCCCGACCCGGGCCGCGATGGAGTTCTCGTCCACCGCCTGCACGGCCACGCCCTCGGCCGGGAAGTCCACCTGCATCTCCTCGGCCACCGCCGGCGAGGTGTTGACGAGGGTCGCGCCGAGGAAGGGCGAGCGGGTCTTCACCTTGAGCGCGTCCCGGGGACGCGTCTCGGGCGCCGGGGCGAGCTTGACCGGGACCGTCTGACGGGTCGTGCCGCGCAGGATCCCGAACCGGGCGTGGCCCTGCACGCCCTTCAGGGCGAAGCGGTAGCCGAAGGCCTCCGGATCGGCGACCTCCTGGCCGTCGACCGTGAGGATCAGGTCGCCGCGCTTCAGGCCCGCCTCCTCGGCCGGGCTCTTGGGCTGGAGGCTCGCCACCAGCACGCCGGTCGGGTGGTCGAGGCCCATGCTGTCGGCGATGTCGGGCGTCACGCTCTGGATGCGTGCCCCGAGCCAGGGCCGGCGCACGACGTTCGCCCCGTCCCGGGCGGCGTCGACCACCGCCTTGACCATGCCCACCGGGATCGCGAAGCCGATGCCGTGGCTGCCGCCCGACTGCGAGTAGATCGCGGTGTTGATGCCGACGAGTTGGCCGCGCAGGTCCACCAGCGCGCCGCCGGAATTGCCCGGGTTGATCGCCGCGTCGGTCTGGATGAAGTACTGGTAGTCCGCGGAGCCGACCTGCGTGCGCGCCAGCGCCGAGACGATGCCCTGCGTCACCGTCTGGCCGACGCCGAACGGGTTGCCGATCGCCATCACGAAGTCGCCGACCTCCAGGGCGTCGGCATCGCCGAACGGCATCGGCACGAGGCCCTTCGGCGGTTCCTTGATCTTGAGCACCGCGAGGTCGGTGCGGGTATCGCGCATCACGATCGTGGCCTCGAACTCGCGGCGATCCGCCAGGGCGATCCGCACCTCGTTCATGTTGTCGATGACGTGGTTGTTGGTGATCACGAGCCCGTCGGCATCGACCAGCACGCCCGAGCCCAGGGAGCGCTGCGCCCGGTCACCCCGGGGGCCGCGGCCGCCCTCCGGCTCGCCGAAGAAGCGGCGCATGAACTCCTCCATGGCGCTGGTGCGCGCGCTGGAGCGCTTGTCCACGTGGGAGGCGTAGACGTTCACCACCGAGGGCGCGGCCCGCTTCACCACGGGGGCGAAGGAGAGCTGCACGTCGGCCTTGCTCAGCGGCACGACCTTCGCGGTGCCGTCCTTCGCGGGCTCCCGGGTCTCCGTCCGCGCCATCTGCGCCGCGGCCGGGCTGGCGGCCAGCAGGGCTGCGACGAGGGCGGGCAGGGTGAGGCGGGTCAGCATGCAGGGCTCCGGCGTCTGGGCGGGCGCGCCGTCCAGGCCGAGACAAGGCAGGCGCACCGTGCGGCCCCACGCTATCGAGGCCGATTGCGGCAGGTCGACGACACCTTCGCCGCAGGCGGGGCGTGTCGCCGTCAGACGGCTTCCTTGCTGCGCGCCCGCCGCTTCCCGGCGGGCTGCGGCGCGGGCTCGGCTTCGGGTTCCGGCGCCGCGGCGCGCGGCTGCCCGAGGCCCAGGGAGCGGGCGAGCTGCGAGCGCTGCTCGGAATAGCTCTGGGCCGTCATGGGGTAGTCCGAGGCGAGGCCCCACTTGGCGCGGTAGGCCTCCGGCGTCAGGCCGCGCAGGGTGAGGTGCCGGCGCAGCGTCTTGTAGGGCTTCCCGTCCTCGAACGAGATCAGGAAGTCCGGATTGATCGAGCGCCGGATCTCCTGCGCGGTCGCCTTGGCGATCGGCGGGCTCTGGCCGGCGTCGCAGACCCCCCGAATCGCCGCGTGCACCTCGTTGAGGAGGCCGGGCAGATCCGCGCTCTGCACGTGATTGTGGCTCACATAGGCCGAGACGATCTCGGAGGCGAGCGTGACGAGGCGGAGAGAGCCGCCGTTCGACTGGGCCATGTCTCGTGCGTTGCCTTCTCGTGATGACGAAACTCGCCAGAACGCAAGCACTGCGTCGCGATTCGGACGCCTGATACAATCGCATTCGCAAGAAGCGTCAAGTCTTAAATTCGGAACTGGGGTATACGGTCCCAAATAGCGTAATAAGAGCGATCTTGATCGCTCAACCTCAAGGAGTAATGCCTGTCGGGGTCTCGCTTGTGCGCAATCGATATTGCCGAATTATCCCTGCGACCTGACGCGGCCTGCACTCTACAGCCGAAGGTGCGATGCGGTGCCGGCTATAGAGCTTACGAGGCCGTTTCTGCCCATCGATTGTGCATTCGCAGAGCGTCGCTGGCCGATACCTCAAAGCCGATAGGACAACCTCAACGACGCTTTGTGGCGACCGCACCTCGGCGGTGAGCGACGGAGGGTCTGGACGCGGACCGACGGTGCGCCAGTGGCGCAACCTGATCGCGAACTCGCTCGGGCGTTCGGGCTCCGTCCGTGGCCGGACAAACACAGAACCCGCCGCGCTGTTGAGCGCGGCGGGTTCTGTGTGTCGGATTTGGTTGCGGGGACAGGATTTGAACCTGTGACCTTCAGGTTATGAGCCTGACGAGCTACCGGGCTGCTCCACCCCGCGCCAAGTCTGT
>NZ_JBNNWO010000022.1:0-72082 GCF_050281105.1 Methylobacterium sp. NPDC080182 | reverse complement strand
GCTGGGCGGGGGCGCGGGCGCGTTCAGCGCGGGCGATCCGGGCCCGGGCCCGAACCGCACGGCGCTGCAGGTGCGCGGCGGCGCCGGGGCGGCGGCGCCGCCGCTTGCGGTGGGCGAGGGCCGGGTCTGGGCCGACGCGCTGTACGGGTTCGGCGCGCGCGCCGGCGACCGGGCGGCGGCGGGCGCCGGGTTCGACGCGGGCGGGCTGCTGATGGGCGTCGACCGTCAGGTCGGGGCGGACACGCAGGTGGGCGGTGCGTTCAGCTACCTGCGCGCGGGCGGCACGTCGCGGGGCGCGGGGCTGGGTCGGTTCACCACCGACAGCTACGGCGGGACGCTGTACGCGAGCACGCGGCTGGGCGCCGTGGTGCTGCGGGGCACGGCGGGGGTGTCGTACGCGGACGGGCGGGTGGACCGGACGGTGGCGCTGGGCGCGGCGGTGTCGCAGGCCTCCGGGGTGTCGTCGGGCTGGAACGGCGGGGTGTCGGGCTTTGCCGGGTACGCGCTGGCGACCGGCCTGCCGGTCGAGGTCGTGCCGGAGGTGGGCTTCAGCTACGACCGGCTGACGCGGGGCCGTGTGTCCGAGCGGGGCGGTCTGGTCGGGCAGGGCTTCGGCGGGCAGGGCTTCGCGGTGGCCGACCTCGACGCGGCGCGCAGCCTGGTCGGCGGGCGGGTGACGAGCTGGGCGGTGGCGGGCATTCCGGACCTGCGCCTGGAGGGTCGGGCGTACTGGGCGCACGAGCTGGCCGACACGGCGGCGGTGGTTCGCTCGAGCCTGTTCGGGGCGGGGTTCGCGGGCCGGACGAGCGCGCTGGGCCGGGACGGCGCGGTTCTGGGGGTGAGCCTGACGGGGGCGGTCGCCGAGGGCGTGCGGCTGTCGGTGGGCTATACCGGCGACGTCCGCCCGGGCGCTACCGCCCAGGTGTTCACCGCCGGCCTCCAGGCCGCGTGGTGACGGCCTCTTGAGCCACGCTCCTCGTTGCGGCCGGGTCGCTCCCGGCACCCGTGCCGATCCCGCAGCATCACGCCGCGCATCGCACGGCGCGGCGGCGAGGGCAGCGAGGATCTCGGACGCCACCGCTGGATCGCCGCGCACGCCGGCGTGGTCGGCGCGCTTCCGCCGCCTCGCCATCCGCTCCGGGCGGCGCGACGATCGCCGCGCGCCTTCGCCCATCCCGTCTGCGCCCTCGTCCGCCGGACCCGAGCCAGAGGGTCGTGTGGCCGACTCCGCGTCAGAGGCGTCGGTGAGGAGCCAACTCGAGAGCGGACGCGCCGCGAACCGGCGTGGCAGTCTGATCCGTCGCGGCCGAGTAGGTCTCAGCCGTCCCCTTCTGCTTACGCTTCGCGGCGTAGAGGGCCGCGTCGGCGTGGCGCAGCAGCACGTCGCGGTCCTGTCCGGCCTCTCGTGACCGCGCGAGGCCGATCGTTCCCGTCACCCGCGCGATCTGACCCTGCCCTTTCACGACCATCTCGAGGTCGTGCAGGAGGCGCCGCACCATCGCCTGCACGCCCGCGCCATCGCAGGCGGCAGGCACCAGGATCGCGAACTCGTCGCCCCCCAACCGTGCCGGGAAGCAACCGGCGTAGCAGGGCGCGCGCAACCGCTCGGCCACGCAACGCAGAACCTCGTCGCCGGCCGCGTGCCCGAGGCGATCGTTCACGCCCTTAAAGCCGTCGAGGTCGATCAGGAGGACAGCCACATCGTCGTCGGAAGCGCGCGCCTCGCGCAGCCGCGCGTCGAGCGCGCGGTGGAATTCGGCCCGGTTGGCGAGTTGCGTCAGGTCATCGGTGCGCGCCTGATGGCGAAGACGCTGCTCCAAGCTGTGCCGTTCGGTGATGTCCTGGATCAGGCCGATGAGGGCGACGGGCTTACCCTTGACCAACTCGATCTCGCAGGAGCACCGCACGCGCCGGGCATTGCCCTTGGCGGTCACGAAATCGGCGTCCATCTCGAACGGCTCGCCCGTGTCCAGCACGCGCCTGACGGCCGCGCGGAAGAGGGCGCGATCGGGCTCGGGAAAGAAGTTCATGATCGCGCCAATCGGCACACCGCCGCTGACGGGCAGCTCGTGAATGACGAAGACGCCGTCCGACCAGGAGGTCGACCGCGTCTCGATATCGTAGCGGTACGAGCCCATCTCGGCCATGCGCTCCGCCTGCTTGAACTGGCGGCGCTCACGCTCCAGGCCCTCGACGGCCATCCGGCGCTCTTCGGCAGCCTCGGCTGCGCGCAGGGCCACGGCGCGCGCCTCGATCAGGGCCTCCGCGATGCAGGCCAGCTCTTCGAGCACCTCCAGGTCTGTCGCCGTCGGCTCGCGGGGCTGTTCGTCGAGGACGCAGAGCGTGCCGATCGTGATCTTGTCGCCGTCGGCTTGCCGGACGCGGACCGGCACGCCCGCGTAGTAGCGGATGTACGGGGCGTTCGTGACGAAGGGGCTGGCCACGAAGCGCGGGTCGAGGCTGGCATCCGCCACGATCAGCGGAGCCTCCGTCTCGAACACGACGGGGCAGAACGCCTGGGCACGCGGCGTCTCGGCCGCCAAGGGACCGCAACGCGCCTTGAACCACTGGCGCTCCGGGTCGATCAGGGTGATCGAGGACATGCCGGTGCCGAGCATGCGCTGCGCGAGCCTGGCGAGTGCGTCGAACTCGCGCTCCGGCGGCGTGTCGAGGAGGGCGATCTCGGCCAGCGCCTGCTGGCGGAGTGCCTCGCGCTGGGTATTCGATACGGTCTCCTGCAGCACTGTTCGACCTCGCCGGAGCCAAGATGGTATCCGGGGGATACGACGAGAAGGTTTAATCGAGGGTGCGATGGCCTGACCTTTCGTCGAGGCCCGGCTTCGTCCTGGGACTGGCGCTGTCCGGCACGCGCGCAGGGGCCGCTCTCACCGCTCTTCTCCCGCGAGCCGGCCGGCAGCTTCCGAGCGGGGGCGATCCGGCAGCGACCCGGGGCAGCCGTTCCGACGAACATGGCCCCTCCCGGGGGAAACAGCCGAGTGTCCGGCGATGCGGGCTTCGGCCGGCGCTGGGGCCTCCCGGGCCTCGATCGCTGACCCGTGCGAGAAGCCGCGCGGCGGCGCGCGCGCGTCAGGTGGCTGCCCGCAGGGTGATCCGCGTCAGCTCCGACGGACGCCCGAGCCGGAGGGCGAAGCCGGGCCAGAGCCCGGTGCCGTTGCTGACGTAGAGCCGCATGGCCCCGACCCGGTACGCCCCCGAGACGAACCCGGAATTGCCGCGCGCCACCAGCCGGTCCAGGCCGCGGATCATGCCGCCGTGGGTGTGGCCGGAGAGCTGGAGCGCCACGCCGCGCGCCGCGGCCCGCGCGGCGTTGGCCGGCTGGTGATCCAGCAGAACGATCGGCGCGCCCGGCGGTGCGCCCGCCAGGGCCGCGTCGAGGTCGGGCCCCGGATGCCCCGTGGCGGGCGCGGAGCGGTCGGTGACGCCGGCCAGCACCAGCGCGCCGCCCCCGCGCCTCAGGATCGTGTGGGTGTTGGCGAGGACGCGGATCCCCAGGCCCGCGAGATGGCGCATCCAGGAATCGTGGTCGAAGAAGTACTCGTGGTTGCCGGGCACGGCCCAGACACCGTCGCGCGCGCGCAGGGCCCGCAGCGGCGCGACGTCGTCTCGCCGGGCCTCCAGCGAACCGTCGATGAAGTCGCCGGTCACGACGATCAGGTCGGCCTGGAGGGCGTCGGCCCGCGCGACGACGGCCCGCGCCCAGGCGGCCGGGAACAGGCGGCTGATATGCAGGTCAGTCAGGTGCAGGATCGTGTAGCCGTCGAGGCCGGGGGGCAGGTCCGCGATCGCGACCGGGACGTCCTTCAGGGGCGGCACGCGCACGGCCTGCCACACGGCGACGGCCGAGAGGCCGGCGGCCGTCGAGGCCACCGCGATGCGCCAGGCGGTCGGGATCGCCCAGCCGCCCCCGGGCAGAGCCAGCGAGATCAGCGCGACGGCATCGAGGCCGAGCTGCATCACCGCCGCCAGCGCGATCGCACCGAACGCCCAGTTGAACAGGATCACGATCGGGCGCGGGAATTCGGGCGCGAAGACCGACCCGGAGGAGAGGCGGCTCCACAGGTGGTACTGGGAGGCGACCAGGAGGAGCGCGGCGAGGCCGAGCCTGAGCGCGAGCGGCACCGGCAGGGGCCACACCACCCGCGCGATGACGTAGGCCGCGGGCAGGCTGGGGATGAGGCGGATCATGGGCGGCTACATGGACCGGGCGACGGCCGAAAGGCAAAGCTCGCGCCGGGCCGCCCGGTGCGCGGCGGCACATGCGGTCGCCTCGCGCGGGTCGGGAGGTGCCCTCTGCCGGCCCGTCGCCCGCCCCGCCTTCACTCCCGCCGCGCCCGGAGAAGGTCGGCGTCAGCGCGCGCCCGGATCGAACCAGGTGCGCAGCGGATCGAGGGTGGTCTCGTGCGCCAGCGGGGGCGACGCGCCGTCCGGGGCCGCCATGCCCACGCGGTCGTGCCAGTACGTCGCCAGCCCCACCTGCGCCGTGCCCACGAGGTCGAAGGCCGAGCCCGCGACGAACAGGCAGCGCGCCGGCTCGACCCCGAGGGCCTGCAGTCCCAGCCGGTAGGGACGCGGATCGGGCTTGTAGAACCCGGCGCGCTCCGCCGTGACGACCGCGTCGAGCTCGACCCCCAGGCAGCCGGCGGCGATGCGACCCAGACGTTCGGAGCAGTTGGTCACGACGCCGAGCCGCACGGAGCGCGCCGCGAGCGCCTGCAGGGTCTCCGTCACGCCGGGCCAGGGCCGGAGCTCGCCGTAGCGGTCCTCGAGGTCCGCCGCGAGGCGGCGCGGCAGGCCCACCGCCGCGGCGGCCTCCGCCACGAGATCCTCGTAGGGCCGGTACGCCCCCGTCCGGTAGGTGATCCGCAGGTACTCGGCCCGCCACCGGCGGCCGGCCTCCGTGCTGCCGGCGACCGAGTCCCACAGGGACCAGCTGTCGAGCAGGGCCGTCAGGAGGTCGAACAGGACGGCGTCGAACCGGTGGGCTGTCATGATGGGCTTCTCCTTCCGTATCGGGCGCCGCATCGGGCGGCGTCGGTGCCGGGGGCCTCGGGCCGCGCCGACGGGGCCCGGTGCGCGCGTCAGTGCGCGCGGGCGGCATGCGCCGCCCCGAGGAGGGCGGCGGTCACGCGCCTCGCGGTGTCCGGGCGGGCTCCCGCCGCGTCCAGCGCCGCCGGGTGCTCGCGAGGCACTTGATCCGCGACGTCACGGTCGGCGCCGCCTACCAGCCATTGATGCGCGGCCAGACGGCGGCGACCCGCCCGTCGGCGTCGAGGACGTGATAGCGGTCGTACTGGGCGCCCGTCGCGCAGGCGTGGTTCGGCAGGACGCGCACGCGGTCGCCGATGGCCAGGTCGGGGAGGGCGGCGCGGGAGCCCGGGCGCAGGGCGAGGATGCCGTGCTCCTGGTTGGCGTCGGCGACGATCAGGTCCGGGTAGGGGCGGCCGGCGCGGTCGCAGACCACGCCGTAGCCCTGATCGACCGCCTGCCGGGCCGTGCCCCGGTCGCGCGACAGCGCCATCCAGCCGGCATCGGTGATGATCCAGCCCTTGTCGCGGCGGTGCCCGATCACGGTGGCGAGCACGCTCACCGCGATGTCGTCGACCGCGACGGAGCCGACGCCGGCCTGGAACAGGTCGCCGAACATGAACACGCCGGCACGGACCTCGGTGATCCCGTCGAGGTTCCGGGCGTAGCGCGCGGTCGGCGTCGAGCCGACGCTCACCACCGGGCACGGCAGGCCCGCCGCGCGCAGGAGCGTGGCCGCCGTCACCGCCGCCGCGCGCTCGCCCTCCGCGGCCGCGGCGAGATCCTCGGGATCGCTGAGGCCGTAGCTGTCGCCGGCGTGGAGCAGCACGCCGCGCAGGTCCGCCCCCGCGCCGAGCGCGCGCCCGATCGCCACCAGCAGCGCCGCGTCGGCCGGCTTCACGCCGGAGCGATGCCCGTCGGCGTCGACCTCGATCAGGACCGGCAGACGGTCGCCGGTCCGCGCGGCCCAGGCGGCGACCGCGTCCGCCTGCTCGATCGAGTCGAGCACCACGGCGAGGTCCGCACCCCAGCGGCGCCGGACCGCGCCGACGCGGTCGAGCTTCTGCGGGACGATGCCGACGCCGTAGATCATGTCCCGGACCCCGCCCTCGGCGAAGTACTCGGCCTCGCGCAGGGTCGAGACGATCGCCGGGCCGGCCGGACCGGTCATCGCCAGGCGGGCGACGTCGATCGACTTCGCCGTCTTCAGGTGCGGCCGGAAGGCGACGCCCAGCCGGTCCAGGTGCGCCCGCAGCCCCGCGAGGTTCGCGCGCAGCCGCGCCTCGTCCAGGAGAAGGCACGGTGTCTGAAGAGGATCCGACGCCCCGTCGGCCTCCGCTGACGGCACCTGCGTCCCGACTCCGGTCTCCGGCATGTCCACGCCTCCCTGTCTCGCTGCCGGGTGACAGATCATGCCGGACCGCGAGACGCCATTAATCTGTTCGGCATTCTGGATTAAGGTCGGCCTTAATGCTCGACACCGACGATCTCCGCTTCTTCGTCGCGGTCGCGGCCAGCCCGTCCCTGGCCGCCGCGGCGCGCAGCCTGAACGTGTCGCCCCCCGCCGTGACGCAGCGGCTGCGCAGCCTGGAGAAGCGGCTGCGGGTCCATCTGGTGGACCGGTCCGGCCGCGGCCTCACGCTGACCGACGAGGGGGAGCTGCTGGCCGAGCGCGGTCGCGACCTCCTCGGCGCCTTCGACGATCTCGCCGACGCCCTGGCCGAGCGCGTCGGCGCGGTGACCGGACATCTGCGCGTCGTCGCCCCGCTCGGCTTCGGGCGCCGCTACGTGGCCCCGGTCGTGACGGCGTTCCGGCTGCGGCATCCGGGCGTGCGGATCGACCTGCTGCTCTCGGATCGCCTGGGCCGCATCCCGTCCGAGACCTGGGACCTCGCGATCCACGTCGGTGAGATCAGGGAGGCGACCCCGAGCCTGACCGTGCGCGCCCTCGCGCCGAACGACCGGATCCTCTGCGCGGCGCCCGCCTACCTGGCCCGGCATCCGGCCCCGCGCGTGCCGGCCGACCTGCGGGATCACACCTGCATCGCGCTGCGCGAGAACGACGAGGACGTGACGCTCTGGCGCTTCCGCGCGGCGGACGGCGCCGAGGTCCGCGTCAGGGTGGATGCGGGCTTGGTCAGCAACGACGGCGACGTGGTGCGGGGCTGGGCCCTCGCGGGCCTCGGCGTGATCGTGCGCTCGGAATGGGATGTCGCCGACGACCTGCGCGCGGGGCGGCTGGCGCGCCTGCTCGAAGGCTACGCCCTGCCGTCGGCGCCGGTCGTCGCCCTGCTCGGCTCGGAACGGCGGTCGCGCGCGGCCCGGACGGAGCGGTTCCTCGAGGCGCTCCGGCGCTCGTTCGATCCGCTCCCGTGGCGCCCGCCCGCGGGGCCGGGCGCGGCCGCCGGGGATGCGGGGCCTTGAGGCGCCCCGGCCGCGCGCCGTCCGGCCCCGAACGCTCCGCCCGACGGCGCCCGATCCCGCTCAGCTCCGGATCTCTATCGGCGTGCCGACCTCGACCCGCGCGTAGATCGCGCGGGCCTCGGCGTTGGTCACGCCCACGCAGCCATCCGTCCAGTCGATCAGACGATGCAGGCGACCGACCCAGGAGAACCCGTTCCTCAGACCGTGGATCATGATGTCTCCACCGGGTGGCACGCCGGCCGCGGACGCCGCGGCGCGGTCGGCGGCGTCCGGATAGGAGATCCGCAGCGCGAGGTGGGCGATGCTGTCCGGGTTCTTGCCCGCGATGCGGTAGCGACCCTCGGGTGTTCGGCCGTCGCCTTCCCTCGCCTTCGGGCCGATCGGCGCGAAGCCCAGCGAGACGCGGTAGACCGCCAGGACGCGTCCGCCGCGCAGCAGCGTCAGGCGCCGTTGCGCCTTCTCCACGCGGACGAGATCCGCGCGCTCGGCCTGCGGCACCAGCCCGGGGGCCGCGGAGCCCGCGGGACCGTCGGCCGTCCCGAAGAGGAGGGCGAGCGGCGCGACGCAGAGGATCGGTCCGACGAGGTGGCGGCGTCTCATCGGCCGATCCTACGGGGCAGGCGTTTCACGGCCAAACGACCGGGCCCGGATCGCCGCCGGTCAGGGTCGATCCCGGAGTCAGGCGGCCCATCGCAGGGCGTCGCGGCCGGCGTGCTTCGCCTCGTACAGAGCGCTGTCGGCCCGCTGAGCCAGCGCTTCGTAGCCCTCGCCCACGCGCGCGACGGCCAAGCCCATGCTCAGGCTGACCGGCGCTTCGGTCCCGGCACCGGTCGAGAACGGCAAGGCGCGTGCGCTCGCGCGGATCCGCTCGCACACCGCCCTGGCGCGCTCGAGGTCGCTCTCGCGGAGAAGGATCACGAACTCGTCGCCGCCGAGGCGCGCGACCAGATCCCCCGGGCGGATCTGCGATGCGAGCAGCAATCCGAGAGTCTCGAGCGCGCGATCGCCCGCCGGATGCCCCCAGCGGTCGTTGATCTGCTTGAAGTGATCGATGTCGATCGCGATCAGGCTGACGGGCGGGAGTGCCCTGACGGGCAGGATGGTCTCGATCTGATGCTCGAAGCCCGCACGGTTGAGCAGTCCTGTCAGGGAATCGGTGAAGGCGCTCCTCGTCATCTCCCGATCGTGCGCGGCCAGCTCGGCCGTCAGCCGCGCCCGCGCGGAGACCTCCGCCGCGACGGGCAGGCAGGTCAGCAGGATGAAGGCCAGGAACACCTGGAACGCCTGCGCCTGCGTGACGGCGTCGGCCGCGATCAGGACCATCGGCCCGCGACCGTACATCGTGGCGACGCCTCCGATGACGGCCACGACCATCACGGCCGCGGTGACACCCAGGCGGCCCAGCCGGAAAGCGATCAGGATGAGGGGCGGGAAGATCAGGAACAGCAAGGGGCGGCTGGTGCAGAAGAAGGTCGCGTACGCGACCGAGCCTGCGAGGACGAGCAAGGCGGCCGCTTCGAGCCGGTCCCGCCAGCTCCGCTCCGCGAGCGCACGCGCGTAATCGCCTCGGAACAGCGCGAGCAGGAAGGGCGTGAAGACGATGAGTCCCAGGCCGTCGCTCGCGACCCAGGTGCCGAACGAGCGCAACAGGGGCTCGCCGAAGACGAGATGCGCCGTCAAGCCTCCCAGGACGCCGCTCGCGGCCGGTGCCAGCAATCCCGCGATCGCGACGAACCGCAGGGCGGATCTCGTGGATTGCAGCAGGGCGTCCTGCTCGTAGGTCCTTCGCAGGAGACGGACGGCCAACATCACCTCGGCGAGGTTGGCGAGACTGTACAGGAACGGGCCGATCAAAGTCCCCCGCGTCAGGACATTGGCCGCGATGTTCGCGGCCAATCCGGCGCTCAGCACCGTGCCCGATCGCACCCTGTCATGGGAGAGCAGCAGGGCGACCAGAATGGCATTGGCCGGCCATAAGGCAGCGATGTCGTGTCCGCTACTGGCCAGGCTCAGTGTCGAAGCTGCGGTGCAGAAATAGAGAAACGCTGTCGTCAACCATAGATAGAGTGCCGGCTTCTCGTCGCTCTCGTCGTCGGATCGCTCTCGGATCATGGTCTCGATAGACATGAAAATTTATAACGAACAGATAATATTGTGCAACTATTGGTATGCTACTCGTCTATAATACAACTGCTGGGGATGGAGACAGCAATCGTCATGATCGGCGATCGGCGATCGGCGATCGGCGCAGCGAGCATTGCGCCGACTCGCATGATCGGAGATCGGAGCCGTTACGGGGTGCCGCTGAGGCGTCCGTCGCGCGGTTGACCGCGCGTCCCCGCGGCGGACCCGGTCTCGCGCGGAAGCGGCGGGCGTGCCGCTTCACGCCTGCCGTCCGCGATCCCGCCGGACCGAGCCGGCGCCGTCGAGGCCGTGGAGGTCGAGGGTCAGGGCAGCCGCCGGGGCGTCGGCGGGCCTCTCGTCCGGAGAGGCCCGCCTCGCAAGCAAAGGTGGCTAAAAGGCCGGCATTAACCAAAGCTTAATTATCTGAGGAGGGCCGCTCCGGCTGCCTAGCTCCGCAACGCCGGCTGAGATACGGTTAAGGATCACTTAACGGATCCGAATACGATGGCGTCTATTACAGGTCTCGCCAAAGACTTGGTGCCATACCCTGGTCCTGTGCCGCTGCGACGGCGTCCGACGGCCGCGCGGCGGCCGAGCGAGAAGCGGATCGCGCCGACCGTCTCGTCTCCCGACCACGGCCTTTCCGAACTCGCTCAGATCGAAGTCAATCTCGAAACCGACACCAGCACCCTGTGGGCCTTCATGCGCCCGCAGGGCCGCCCGTGCCAGAATCCCGAGATGCTGGCCGACTTCAGCCGCCTGCAGGATGGCATCGAGCGCGGTTTCGGCAACGGCAGCCTCGACCTGAACTACTTTGTCTTCGGTTCACGATTTCCCGGCGTGTTCAGTCTCGGCGGTGATCTGAGCCTGTTCGCGAGCAAGATCCGCGCGGGCGACGAGGCCGCGCTGGTCGGTTACGGCAACGCGTGCGTCGATGTTCTTCATCGCAACATGAACGCGCTGAACCTGCCGATCATCACGATCGGCCTCGTTCAGGGCGACGCGCTGGGCGGGGGGTTCGAGGGCCTGCTCTCGTTCGACGTGATCATCGCCGAGAAGGGCACCAAGTTCGGCTTCCCGGAGATCCTCTTCGGGCTCTTCCCCGGTATGGGGGCCTACAGCTTCCTCGCCCGGCGTCTGGGGACCATCAGGGCTCAGGAGATGATCCTCGATGGGAGAACCTACACCGCGGAGGAGATGCACGAACTGGGAATCGTTCACGTCCTCGCCGAGCGTGGCCAGGGCGAAGCGGCCGTGCGCGCGTACATCGCCGGCAACCACCGGCGCCGCAACGGGCAGCAGGCGATCTATCGAGCCGCCCGGGAGGTCAATCGCATATCGTTGGAGGAACTGAGAAAGATCGTCTCGGTCTGGGCGGCCGCCGCGATGAATCTCACGGACAGGGATCTGAGCATCATGGAGCGGCTCGTCCTGGCGCAGGACAGGCTCAGGGGAAAAGCCCAGGCCGCTCAGGCCCGCACGGTGACCGCGCGGGGGCCGGCGGGGTCAGCTCGCTAGCTTCGTCACGGGCTCCGCGGCCGCGAGCATGGCCCGGATCTGGGATGCGGCGACCGGACGACTGAACACGTAGCCCTGGATCAGATCGCAGCCCTCGGCCCGGAGGATGGAGAGCTGCGTCTCCGTCTCGACGCCCTCGACGACGATGGCCATCCCGATGCTCCTTCCCATCCCGACGATCGCCCGGATGATCGCGGTCGACTCGGCCTTCCTGTCCAGGTCCCACACGAACGACCGGTCGATCTTCAGCTTGTCGAAGGCGAAGTTTCTCAGGGAGCTCAGGGACGAGTAACCGGTTCCGAAATCGTCGATCGACAGGCGGATCCCGAGCTGGCGGAGCGTGTGGATGGTCTCGACGATCTTGTGCGTCGCGCCCAGCGTCACGCTCTCCGTGATCTCGAGCTCCAGGCGATGCGCCGGGAGGCCGGAGCGGTTCAGCGCGCCGATGACGTGGAAGGCCAGCTGCGGATCACCGAACTGACGCGGCGACATGTTGACCGCGACGCTCACGGTCGACGGCCAGTTCCGGGCCTCGCGGCACGCTTCGTTCAGAACCCAGTCGCCCAGCTGGACGATGAGCCCCGTGTCCTCGGCCACCGGGATGAAGTCCGACGGCGGGATGTAGCCGGAGACGGGGTGCTGCCACCGTAGCAGGGCCTCGCAGCTCACGATCGCCCCGGTGCTCGCGTCGACGATCGGCTGATAGTGCAGCTCCAGTTCGCCGTTGGTCAGGGCGGCCCGGAGATCGGACTCGAGGGCGTGCCGCGCGCGCGTGGCCGCTTCCATCTCGTGCTGGAAGATCTTGAACCCGCTCCTGCCGGCCCCCTTGATGGCGTAGAGGGCGATATCGGCGCATTTCAGCAGCCTGTCCTCGTCGTTGGCATGGAACGGGGCGATCGCGATGCCGATCGAGGCGCCGACCGTGACGTGAGTGCCGTCGATATCGAAAGGTCGCTCCAGCTCGTGCAGGACGCGCTGCGCGAGATCCTCCGCGACGGCCGGCGACGTGACGGATTGCTGGACGATGACGAACTCGTCGCCGCCGAGGCGGGCGACCGATCCGGACAGCGCCCCGATCCCGCGCAGCCGGTCCGCCACCATCTGCAACAACCTGTCTCCGGCCGGATGCCCCAGCGTGTCGTTGATGACCTTGAAGTGGTCGAGATCGAGCAGATGGACCGCGAACTCGCCCTTGCTGCTGGCGCTGGCTTTCAGCGCCTGGGAGACCTTGGCCTTGAAGCTGCTGCGATTGAGCAGGCCCGTCAGATCGTCGTAACGCGCCATCTGCTGGATGCGGGCTTCGCTCCGACGCCGCTCGGTGATGTCCTCGAAGATGATCACGTAGCCCTTCTCGGCGGTCCGCCGCTGCATCAGGGAGACCACGCGATCGTCGGGCAGGATCAGGACCAAGTTTCCCGACCTCAACGCGTTCGACGCCGCCGAGAATGTCGAGAGCGTCGCGCCGCGCCCCGCGGTCCGCTCATCGATGATGGCGCGGCTCAATGCGTACAGCGATTTGGCCGTCGAATTGGTGTGGATGCGGTTCGAGGGAATGCCCGATATCGAGAGGAACTGGTCGTTCCAGACCTGGAGCCGGCCGCGCGCGTCGAACATGCACAGTCCGTGCGACATGTTGCGCAACGCGATGTCGAAGAGATTGGCCTGGGCCTGGAATTTCTCGGCGAGCGCCTCCTTCTCGCGCGTCGTCACCAGGGCCGACACGATGATCTCGCGCGTGCTGAGCGTGATGTCGATCATGCCGTAGGCGAACAGGAGCGAGAGGATGCCGAGCGAGGCCCGCTCGCCGTCGCCCGACACGAGCAGACCCGCCGACAGCGGCATCGCCGACAGGAGCACCTGCGCGATGGCCAGCAGGGGGCGGCCCGCATTGCGGCCCGAGATGCCCGCGGCGTAACCGATCGTGAACGTGGGGGTGATGACCTGGAGCGCGAGGTTGGACGACCGCGTCGTGATGAGGAACGACAGGATGCCGAGCGACGCGGCGTAGGCGAACGCGCCGAGGGAGAAGTAGGTCTCCCAGAGCTCGTAACGATCGTGCTTCTGCGGCCCCTTCGTCAGGTAGATCCGAGCCAGTACGATGCGGGTGAGGCCGATCAGGCCGACCGCGAACGCGGTCACCGTGATCGCGCGATCGTCGGACCAGAACGCCGCGGCCGTGGCGACGATCGTCCCGGACGCGGCGCCGACCGCGAGCGACGCGAACGGCTGATACAGCCCGTCGACGAGCGAGCGCTTCACGCCACGCGCGAGGAGGGCATCTTCAGCGAGTGCGGCCCGCAGCTTGGAATACAGTCCCAACGCGGCGTCTCGCTACTTCGCTCTCGTCGAGGGGGTCATCATTGTAGCAGTTCAATCCCAGGTTATATCCGCATATTAGCGGCCTCGAATTTCAGAAATATTGAAAACCGTGGTTAACGGCGTGCGCGGGGCAAAACTCTGCTTCGAATATTTGTCTCCTGTGCGCAAATATTCGGTGATCTCCGTCGTTCACGAGGCCGAATATCGGTGCCGCGCCGGGCAGTCCGGCGCATGTATGGACGGGACGGGCGCGGAGGGTTCACTCATATCCCGTCGGGCGTTGCGCCGCGGACACCCCACATTCGGAGCTGTCGTCTTGCTCGGCCGCGTTCGGCGCGAAGACGTCTGCCTGTTCGTCAGACGTCGCGGCGATCGCGATCCTGCCCCGGCGGCATCGTGGCACCGCCGATCCCGTTGCGCGCTTAACGTCTGCATCGGCGCCCGGATGATGTCGTCTCGTCGGGGACTTTCACGCTCCCGGGCGCGCGACATCGCTGTCCGCCGTGCGCGACCGCCACCGTTGCGTGTGAGCCGCTTCCCCGGCGCGATCGCGCTCGCGGAGCCCGGGCCACCCGCGCGTGGACGCCAACGGGTGCGGCGCGCCGCCGGCGACCGGCTCAGCCGATCCCGAGGCCGCGGATGAGCAGGACGGCGATGGCCAGCAGCACGCCGAGCGAGGCGGTGACCGCCATCGTGACCCGGCCGCCGACCTGGGCCAGCACGCGCACGTCCACCCCAAGGCCGAGCGCGGCCATCGACACGATGGTGAGGAAGCCGGCGAGGCGGGAGATCGGCGCGACCCAGGCGTCCGGGATCAGCCCGAGCGAGCGCAGGCTCGCCAGGGCCAGGAAGCCGAGGATGAACCACGGGACCAGCTTGAAGAAGCCGGGCCGGCGCCGGGCGCTCCCGGGGGCGCTTCCCCCAGCAGGCTTGGCGCTCGCTCCCGCCGCCGGCAGGCGCGGGGCGAGGAGCGAGAGGGCCAGCACCACCGGCCCGAGCATCAGCACCCGGACCAGCTTGACCAGCGTGCCCACTTGCGTGGCCAGCGGGCCCACCGGGACGGTCGCGGCCAGCACCTGCGGCACCGCGTAGACGGTCAGGCCCGCCAGCACGCCGTACTGGTGCTCGCTGAAGCCGACGAGCGGCACGAACAGCGGCAGGCCCAGCACCATCAGCACGCCCAGCACCGCCGTGAAGGCGATGGCCGCCGCCACGTCCCGGCTGTCCGCCCCGATCACCGGCGCCACCGCGGCGATCGCCGAGTTGCCGCAGATGGCGTTGCCGCAGGCGATCAGCAGCGCCATGCGCACCGGCAGGCCCAGGGCGCGGCAGAGCGCGCAGCTCGCCAGGATGGTCAGCGCCACCGCCCCGACGATGCCGGCCAGCAGCGCCGGGCCCGAGGCGACGATCGCCCCGAGGCTGACCGCGGCGCCGAGCAGCGTGACGGCCACTTCCAGCACCTGCTTGGCCGAGAAGG
Source organism: Methylobacterium sp. NPDC080182 (assembly GCF_050281105.1). NCBI lineage: Bacteria > Pseudomonadati > Pseudomonadota > Alphaproteobacteria > Hyphomicrobiales > Methylobacteriaceae > Methylobacterium > Methylobacterium sp. NPDC080182. Next base: position 57,174 of record NZ_JBNNWO010000022.1, on the reverse strand, counting down.
CGATCCCGGCCTTGAAGCGCGCGCCCGGCACCCAGGCGGTCCGCACGGCCGTCCCCAGCAGGATGGCCAGCACCAGGGCCTCGACGTAGGGATGGCCGGTCAGGTGCTCCTCGCCGGCCTGCAGAGCCTGCGCCACCGCGGTGATGCCCAGGCACAGGAGCAGGCCCGGGAGCAGGGTGCCGGCCGCCCCGGCCCAGGCGGAGGCCCCCCGCGACCCGGTCGGCGCGGCCCTGGACCGGTCCGGCACGGCGGTTCTGACGGTCATCGCGCGACCTCCTGCCCGGTCTCGGCGCTCAGTAGGCCGCGCCGAGATAGCCGGCGATGGCCCGGGCCTGCTCCTCCGTGATCGGCGCCCGGTAGACCTTGATCATCTTGGCGACCTCGGCGTCCCAGAACGCCTGCCCCTTCCGGGGCGGCTGCATGGCGACGTAGTCGGCTGAGTGGCAGGTCAGGCAGTTCTCCTGCGCGGCCTGGAAGCCGGCCGCGTGCGCGGCATCCGGGGCCGGCCGGAACTGCGCCGTCGGCTCCGGCAGCGCGTAGGTCTCGGGCGCGGCCAGCGCGGGTGTCGCGGCCAGCGCGGCGGCGATCGCGACGACCGACGCGCGGAGCGGGCGGGTGCTGAACATGCCGATCCTCCCTCTAGGCCGCGCGCACGCGGGTCGTCTCGACGACGTTGCGCATGTAGCCGGCGGGGTTCCAGCGCGGCTCCATCGGCTGGGTCGCGCCGTCGTTGCCCGTGGCCCGCACGCGCAGGGCGTGGGCGCCCGGCGCGAGATCGACCTCCGCGGTCCAGGTGCGGAAGGCGTAGGGGCCGAGATCCTGGCCGAGCCGGGCCGCGCTCCAGGTCCGGCCATCGTCGGCCGAGACCGCGACGTCCCGGATGCCCGAGCCGCCGTCGAACGCGATGCCCCGCAGGGCGACCGGACCCGCCTTCACCGGCGCGCCGTCGGTCAGGTTCGTCAGGAAGGAGCGGACGTTGAGGCGGCCGATCGGGACGGTCCTGTCCGGCGCCTTGCCGGGCTCGGTGCAGGCGCAGGGATTGTCGGGGATGCGGTAGGCCGTCTTCATCCAGAAGCCCTCGAAGGGGTGATCGAGGACGGCGATGCTGTCGAGGTGCTTGACCCAGTAGGTGCCGTAGTAGCCCGGCACCACGAGGCGGAGCGGGAAGCCGTTGAGCCAGGGCAGGTCCTGCCCGTTCATGCCCCAGGCGAGCAGCACCGCGCCGTCCCGGGCGTGGTCGAGGCTCAGCGCCTTGGCGAAGTCCGGCGTCTCTGGCAGGACCGGCCCGTCGAGGCCGTTGAAGGCGACCTGCACGGCGCCGGCCTTCACGCCGGCCCGGTCGAGCACCGTCTTGAGCGGCACGCCGGTCCAGCGGGCGCAGCCCATGGCGCCGTTGGCGAGCTGGCCGCCGGCGATGCGCGGCTCGAAGAAGCCGCGGGAATTGCCCGAGCACTGGTTGACCGCGACGATCTCGGTCTGGGGCATCGCCTTGAGGTCGGCGAGCGACAGGGAGAGCGGCCGCTCGACCTGCCCGGTCACGGCGACGCGGAAGGCCTGCGGGTCGATCTCGGTCGGGATGTCGGCGAGGTGGTAGCGGACGAAGAACGCGTCGTTCGGCGTGATCGCGCCGCCGTCGAAGACGGCGAACGGCGTCTCCAGCTGCGGCGGGCGCGCGGTCATCTGCAGGAGCGGCCGCTTGCCCGGATAGGCCACGAGCGGCCGCTCGCCGTTGCCGAAGGGCAGCGTCCCTCCGTCGGCCGCCCGTGCGCGCGGCACGCCCCCGAGCGCGGCGAGGGCGCCGAGGGCGCTCAGCCGCATGAAGTCCCGTCTTCCGCGATCGGTCATCGCGCGCTCCCCGTTCAGGCTGTGGCAGCGGAGGTCCGGTTCGGCGCGCCCCGCCTTCGACTGCGGGACGGCGCGTCGGGGGGATCCCGGTCAGCGAAGGACCGAGAGGTAGTGGATGTCCTGCGTCAGGCAGGTCGAGAGGCGCCACTCGACCGGCCGCTCCTCGAGGTCGATGGCGACGCGGTCGATCTCGAGGGCGGGGGTTCCGGCGGGCACCTGGAGCAGCTCGGCCTCGCGGGGCCCGATCGCCACGGCCTTCAGGCGCTCGTTGGCGGTGGCGATCGTGATGCCGTAGCGGGTGGCGTAGAGGCTGTAGAGGGTGTTCGGCAGTTCGATCTGGGCGATGCCCGGGAACAGGCCGGCGGGCACGCTGATCGTCTCGACCACGCACAGCTTGGCGTCGACGGCGCGCACGCGCTCGATCCGGACCACGCGGGCGGACCGCACGAGGTCGAGCCGCCCGCGCTCGTCGGCGCTGGCGGCCGCCTCCGCGATCCCCGTGACCCGGCTCGTGGGCATGCCGGTGCCGTCGCCGTCCGGCCGCAGCTTCAGGAAGCGGAAGACGCTCTGCTTGTCGTCGTGGTCGGCCACGAACGTCCCGCGGCCCTGGCGGCGCACCAGCAGGCTGTCGGCGGTGAGCGCGTCGAGGGCCTTGCGCACCGTCCCCTGGCTGACGCCCAGCTCGGCGGCGAGCTGCCCCTCGCTCGGAAGGATCTGGCCGGGCTGCCAGACCGCGTCGGCCAGGCGCTTCAGCAGCGTGTCGTAGACCTGCCGGTAGAGCGGGCGGAAGCCGACCGCGCCGGCGCGTCCCGAGTCTGCGCGCCCCGAGTCTGCGCGCCCCGAACCTGCCTGCCCTTCGCCTGACCGTTCCATCGCGTGACGACGCAGAGCCCCATCCGTGGGTAGAGCGTCGAAGGTTGTGTCCAGCACCTCTCCCTCCTCTCGCTTACGTCGCCCTGCCGACGGGAGCAATCACGGGTTCTTCCTCCGCACAGGCGTTACGCCTCACAGCGCCCGGATCTCGGCCACGAGGGCTTCGGCCACGTCGAGGCCCGCCTCGGCGGCCCGGCGGCGGAGCCCGAGCCGGCGGCTGCCCGGGAGCCGGGCGCCGTCCTGCGCCTCGATCGCGCCGGCCAGCGCCGCGAAGCGCTCCGGCGCGTCCGGGCTGAGCGCCGAAGCGTCGAGGGCGAGGATCAGCTGCCCGGTCCCCGGCGGGTCGCCCGCGGCGTCGAGGAACGAGGAGGCTTCGCCGGCGAAGCGCGCGCCGACGAGGCCGGCGGCCAGCAGCTCGACCATCAGGGCGAGCGCCGTCCCCTTGGCGTCGCCCAGCGGCACCATGGTGCCGTCGAGGGCGGCCGTGGCGTCGGTCGTCGGGCGTCCCTCCGCGTCGAGGGCCCAGCCCTCGGGGATCGGCTCGCCGCGCTTGGCCGCCCCGACGATGTTGGCGCGGGCCACCTTCGACAGGGCGAGGTCGACCACGATCGGCGCGCGGCCCGGCAGCGGGCAGGCGAAGGCCAGCGGGTTGGTGCCGAACACCGCCTGCCGCCCGCCCCAGGGCGCCATCGCGGCGGGCGTGTTGGCGAAGAGCAGCGCGACGCATCCCTGCTCGGCCAGGGCCTCGACCGGGCGGCCGGCCGCGCCGCAATGGTGCGAGCGGCGGATGCCGGCCGCCGCCACGCCCTGCTGGCGCGCGACGCCCGGCAGCGCCTCCAGGGCGAGGTCGATCGCCGGGTAGGCGAAGCCGTGGGCGGCGTCGATCGCGAGCAGGCCCGGCCGCGGGCGCGACGCAAGCGGGACCGCGTCGCCCGCCACCTTCCCGGCCCGGACCTGCGCGGCGTAGGGCGCGACCCGCGACAGGCCGTGGCCCTTGAGCCCGTCCGCCTCGGCGCCGACCAGGGCGCGGGCGACGCTCCGGGCCGCGGCCTCGGCCGTGCCGCAGCGGACGAGGGCGTCGGCGGCGAGGGCCTCGGCCTCCGACAGGGTCAGGTTCGGCATCGGCTCAGCGCTCCGTGAGATGGCGGCGGACGGCCGCGGCCGTGACGGCGGAGACGCGCACGTTCGATTCCTGCGTCACCCCGGCGATGTGCGGGGTCAGGATCAGGTTCGGCACGTCGGCGAAGACGGCGCCCGCCGCCGCGTCGAGGGGCTCGCGGTCGAACACGTCCAGCGCCGCGCCGCCGAGATGGCCGGAGCGCAGGGCTTGCGCCACGGCGGCCTCGTCCACGACCCCGCCCCTTGCCGCGTTGATCAGGATCGCGCCCGCAGGCATCCGCGCCAGCGCCGCCGCGTCGATCAACCCGCGGGTCTGATTGGTGAGCGGCACGTGCAGCGAGAGCACGTCGCTCTGGGCGATCAGCGCGTCGAGCGCCTGGCTCTGCACGGGGCCGTAGGCCGGGTTCCAGGCCGGGTCGCCCGCGGCCACGAAGGGGTCGTGGGCGGCGACCGTCATGCCGAGGGCCGCCGCCCTCCGGGCAGTCTCGCGGGCGATCGACCCGAAGCCGACGAGGCCGAGGCGCTTGCCGGCGATCTCGCGGCCCATCAGGGCGTTGCGCGGCCACGTCCCGGCCGCCACGCGGGCCGTGGCCCCGTAGGCGCCGCGCAGGAGCAGCAGCGCGGTGGCGACCACGTACTCGGCGACCGCGCCGTCGTTGGCGCCGGTGGCCGGGTAGACCGCGATGCCGCGCGCCCGGCAGGCCGGGACGTCGATGTTGTCGAGGCCGACGCCGAGGCGTCCGACGACCTTGAGGTCGCGGGCGGCGTCGAGCAGGGGGCCGCGGACCTGGGTCCGGTTGCGCACGATCAGGGCGTCGGCCCGGGCCACGGCGGCGGCGAGGTCCCCGGGCCGGTCGACGAGGCCGGGATCGTACTGCACGTCGAGGCCGGCGAGCTCGGCCGCGATCGCGGCCTCGTCCATGAACTCGCTGATGATGACCTTGGGCATGGAGGATCCTTCTCAGGTCGCCGGCACGGCAGCGGGGAGGGGGCGGCGCAAGGCCGCCGCCGGCTCGCGGGCGGGGATCGCGTCCGCCGCCTCGTCCTCGTCGTCGAGGAGGTCGAGGTTCGGGGTGATGCGGCCGTCGAGCACCGCCCGGGCGTGCGCGAGGTCGATCTTGCCCTCCCAGCGGGCGATCACGAGGGTCGCCACCATGTTGCCGACCGCGTTGGTCACGCAGCGCAGCTCGTTCAGGATGCGGTCCACCCCGATGATCAGGGCGATGCCCGCCACCGGCAGGAGCTGCGAGGCCTGGAGCGTCGCGGCGAGCACGAACAGGATGGCGCCGGCCACGCCCGCCACGCCCTTCGAGGTCACCAGCGCGATGGCGAGGATGCCGAGCTCCTGCTCCCAGGTCAGCGGCACGTTGAGGGCCTGGGCGATGAAGCCGATCGCCATGGTCAGGTAGATGCACGAGCCGTCCATGTTGAAGGACAGGCCGGCGGGCATCACGAGGCCGGTGACGCTCTTGTCGACCCCGAGGCCGTTGAGCTTGGCCATGATCCGCGGCAGCACCGATTCCGAGCTCGTGGTGCCGAGCAGGATGAACAGCTCCTCCCGGCTGTAGCGGAACAGCTTCCACAGGCTCAGGCCGACGTAGAACCGCATCACGCCGCCGAGGAAGACCGCGATGAACACGATGAAGGTCAGGTAGAGGGAGACGATCAGCATCCCGTACTGGGCGAGGATGCCGAGCCCGAACTTGCCGATGGTGAACGCCATCGCCCCGAAGGCGCCGATCGGCGCGAAGTGCATGATCAGGCCGACGACCTTCATCAGCACGTCGCCGAAGGCGTGGACCACCTTGAGCGGGAACTCGCCGCGCCGGCCCAGCATCGCGAGCCCCATGCCGACCAGCACCGAGAAGAACATCACCTGGATCAGGTCGCCCTTGGCGAAGGCGTCGACCGCGCTGTGCGGGATGATGTTGGCGACGATCTCCATCGGCGATTGCGCGTGGGCCTTGCCGGCGATGCCGGCCACGAGCTTGGCATCGAGGCTGTCGACCGTGGCGTTCACGCCGTCGCCCGGCCGCAGCAGGTTGACGAACAGGAGGCCCGCGGCGAGCGCCACCGTCGTGGCGACCTCGAAGTACAGGATGGTCTTCAGGCCCATCCGGCCGACGCTCTTCATGTCGCCGACATGCGCGATGCCGACCACGACCGTGCAGAAGATGACGGGGGCGACGATCATCTTGATCAGGTTGATGAACATGTCGCCGAGGATCTTGCAGCCCACGGCGAAATCGGGGGCCACCACCCCGACCGCGATGCCCAGCGCGATGCCGAGCAGGACCTGGCCGTAGATCGACCGAAGCAGCCTCATGCGTTCCTCCAGAATGACGGGACGGAGGCCGCCGCGGTTTCCCCCGCGGTCGTGCGCTCCGGCGTGGTCCTGACCCCGTGGCGTCGGGGCTGCACCCGCGGACCGGATCGCGGTCCGCGGGCGCGGGACTTGTGCGTCAGGCGCTGCGGTAGAGCTTCGTCATCACGAATTCCCGGTGGCCGAGGGACTCGGCCGCCGTGAGCCGGCCGTTGGCGGTGCGCACCACCATGTCGATGAGCGCGTCGCCGGCCTGCGGGATCGTCATCTCACGGGTGAGCACACCCGAGACGTCGACGTCGATATGCTCACCCATGGTCCGCACGGTCCGGGGATTGCCGGTGATCTTGATCACCGGGACGATCGGGTTGCCGATGACGTTGCCCTGGCCGGTCGGGAAGGTGTGCACCACGTAGCCGGCCGCCGCCATCAGGGTGACGCACTCGGCCGCCGCCGAGGACGTGTCCATGAAGTACAGGCCGGGCCCCTTGGCGGGCGCCTCCGCGGGCTGCAGCGCGTCGATGAACCGGCACTCGTGGCCGATCTTCTCGAGGTTGCCGAGCGCCTTCTCCTCGATCGTGGTGAGGCCGCCCGCGATGTTGCCCTTGGTGGGCTGCGAGTCCGAGAGATCGTCGGTCTTGTGGGCCTCGATCACGTCGTCCTGGTAGGCCTTCCACATCGTGTACCACTTGTCGGAGACTTCCGGGCTGATCGCCCGCTCGCGACAGAGGTGCTCCGCGCCGGTGATCTCCGAGGTCTCGCCGAACACCCCGTAGATCCCGTGCGGGATCAGCTTGTCGTACATGTTGCCGACGGTGGGGCAGGAGGCGAGGCCGGTGGTGGTGTCGGACTCGCCGCACTTGGTCGAGACCCAGAGGTCGGCGATCGGGCATTCCTCGCGCTGGAGCTCGGTGGCCCACTGCACGAAGCGCTTGGCTTGGTAGCTCGCCTTGGCGACGATCGCGATGTCGCCGTGGCCCTCGATGCCGAAGCCGACGACCGGCTTGCCGGTCTTGGCGATGCCCTCGACCACGCGGTTGGTCCACTGGTCCTCGATGCCGATCACCACGACGGCGGCGACGTTCGGGTTCGAGCCGATGCCGATCAGGGTGCGGAAGTGGAGGTCCAGATCCTCGCCGAACTGGAGCCGGCCGTAGGCGTGGGGCAGCGCCATCGTGCCCTTCACGTTGTTGGCGACCGCCTCGCAGGCGGCGTTGGACAGGTCGTCCAGCGGCAGGAGCACGACGTGGTTGCGCACGCCGACCCGGCCGTTCTCCCGGCGCCAGCCCATGAAGGTGGCGGAGGTGTAGTTCTCCGAGGCGCGCCCGGTCGCGAGCGCCTTGGTGGCGAACTGATCGGGCGCACCGCCGACGAAGGGGGTGGCGATCTCGTGTTCGAGCTGAGCGGCTTCCTTGAACATCGTCACCTCACCAGCGCTTCGTCTTGACGTTGTGGACGTGGACGTGCTCGCCCTTGGCGACGTCCTTGATGACCTTGCCGATGTCCTGGCCGTACTTGATGGCCGTGTCGCCGGCCTTCAGGTCGGTGAGCGCGACCTTGTGGCCGATCGGGATGTCGTGGCGGACATGGACCTCGAAGGTGCTGTCGTTCTCGGTGACCACCCCGAAGGCGTCGGTGCTCGCGCTCAGGCCCTCGATCACCGCGACGGCGACGTTGTCCTGGGGGGAATGGGCGAGAAGATGCGGCTTGCGGCGCCCCGCGCCGGACGCGGCGTGGCTGCTCATGCGGTCCTCCTGATCTGCGTCGTCGGCTTCTCGGCGGCGACTGGTCTTATATAAGACCAATGAGGTGTCCGGCGTCAACGGGTGATCGAGGGGTGCGGGTGATTTCACTGGTTCGGGGACGGCACCGAGCGCCCCATCCTCCTCTGTGACGAAGGGAGGTCGCGGGCCGGATCCGGATGGGCAGCCCTGGCGCGCCGCAGAGGCATGCGCCTTGCCCAGTCGGACAGGTCTTATATAAGATACATGGGAAGAGAGCCCGCCCCGGCGGGACGTGGGCCGGGAGGACGAGAATGGCGGGTGTGCGCGCGGATGGCATCGGCCGGGCCGGGCGCCCCCGGTGAACGAGACGCTCCTCCTCGTCCTCTGCGTCGGCTGCGCCGGCGTGATCTCGGGCCTGACGGGCTTCGCCTTCGCGCTGATCGCCTCCGGCACGCTGCTGTCGATCCGCACGCCCGTGGAGGCGACCGCCCTGGTGCTCGTCTGCAGCATCCTCTCGCAGGTGATCTCGATCCTGCGCCTGCGGACCTGGCCGCCGCGGGGCACCGCCTTCGCGATGATCCTGCCGGGCCTCGTCGGCGCGCCGATCGGCATCCACCTGCTGCACGATCTCGATCCGCGCTTCATCAAGGTCGCGATCGGCGCCTTCCTGGTCCTCTACAGCGGCGGCGTCGCCCTGCTGCGCGCCGATTACCGGGTCGGCTTCGGCAATCGCTGGAGCGACGGCGCGATCGGCTTCCTCGGCGGCGTGCTGGGCGGCATCGCGGGCCTGTCCGGAGCCCTGCCGACGGCCTGGAGCCTCGTGCGCGGCTGGGATCCGCGCACCCAGCGGGCGGTCTACCAGTCCTTCACCCTGGTGATGCAGGTCTGGGCCCTGACGATCCTCCTCTATCTCGATCCGCTGCCGCCCGAACTCGTCGGCGACCTCGCCCTGGCGCTGCCGGTGGTGCTGGTGAGCGTGCTCGCCGGGCTCTCGCTGTTCGCCCGGATCGACCAGCGCCGCTTCCGCACGCTCGTCCTCGCGCTGCTCGCCGCGATCGGCCTGACCACGACGGCCCTGGCGCTGCCCGGCCTGCTGCAGAACTGAGCGCGGCCGGTGGGGCGTCAGCTGCCCGCCTTGTCGTGGACGCCCGCGAAGAACAGGTCCTTCCAGCTCTCCGGCCGGCGACGGATCGTGCCGGTGCGGGCCATGAAGTCGGCGACCTTTCCGACCGCCCGGGGCGTCGCCGTGAAGGAGACCTGCGGGTCCTTCAGGATCTCGGTGATCAGCCCGACATCGCTCCCGTCGCGGGCGAGCCGCACGTAGGCGCACGCCGCCTCCGACGGATCGGCCGTGATCGCGGCGAGCGCGTCGTCCAGGGCGGCGTTGAAAGCCGCGACGACACGGGGATTGGCGCCCGCGAAGGCCGAGGACGCCCAGACGACGTTGAAGGTCGAGGGTTCGCCCAGCACGTCGAAGCTGTTCAGCACCGTGCGGATGCCGGGCCGGCGCAGCTCCAGCTCCTGGATCGGCGCGGCGGTGAAGTGGGCCGTCACCTCGCTGCCCCCGAGGAGCGCCGCCATGCCGTCGGGATGGGAGAGGGTGACGGTGAGCCGGTCGAGGTCGTTGCGGCGGCCTGCGCCGAGCTCCCTCTCGGCGGCCATCTGCAGGAACATCGCCTGGACCGAGACCTTCACGGCGGGGAGCGCGATCTTGTCCCGGTCGGTGAAGTCGGCGAGCCGGTGCACCTTCGGATTGCTGGTGTTCATCAGGAGCGGCATGCTGTTCATCGCCGCCACGCCCTTCACCGCCATGGCGGTGCCCTCGGTCTTCGACCAGAGCAGCACGAGGGGCGGCACGCCGCCGGCCGCGAACTGGATCGTCCCGGAGAGCAGGGCGTCGTTCATCGCCGCCCCGCCGGCGAGGGTGAGGTAGCGCGCCTGGAGCCCCGCCACGCCGCGGGCGGCCGCGGCCTTCTGGAGCAGGCCCTGCTCCTCCATCAGCATCAGCGGCAGGTGGCCGAGGCTCGGCTGGCGGGCGATCGCCACCGCGCCGACCTCGTCGGCCCGCCCCGGGACGGGACCCGCCAGGAGCGCCGCGGCGCCCGCCAGAACGTCGCGTCTGCGCATGATCCCCCCTCCTAAGCGGTGTTCCTCAGCCAGGGCGGCGGATCACCGGCGCCGCCACGCTCTCGATCATCACGTTGATGCAGGCCGGCAGGCCGCTGGCCTGGGCCGCCTCCAGCGCCGCCGGAAGTTCGGCCGCCTCGGTCACCAGCGCCCCGAAGCCGCCGAGGGCCTGGACGACCGCGTCGTAGCGGGTCGGGAGCAGGTCGCAGTGGCGCGTCCGCTCAGGGCCGTAGCTGCGCAGCTGGATCTGGTGCTCGGCGTTCCAGCGCGCGTCGTTGCCGACCACCGCGATGAACGGGATCCGATAGCGCACGGCGGTGTCGAACTCGGCCATGTGGAAGCCGAAGGTGCCGTCGCCCAGCACCGCGACCACCGGGGCGCCGGGCCGCTCCAGTGCGGCGGCGATCGCGAAGGGGATCGACGCGCCGATCGTGCCCGAGACGCCGTTGATCAGCCGGCGCCCGCCGCGGACCAGGGCCTGCGGCCATTGCCCGATCTCGCCGCCGTCGCAGATCAGCGTGCCGTCGGGGTGGCGTTCCAGGAAGGCGTCGACCGCCCGGCACAGCTCCACCGGGTGCAGGCGCTGACCCGTCCCGTGGAAATCCGCCCAGGCGGGCGGCCGGTAGGCGAGGGCGGCCCGCGCCTCCCGGTGCCAGGCGTCCCGGCGGGGGAGGGCGGTGGCGCGGGCGGTCAGCGCCGCCAGCACCGGCCGCGGATCGGCGAGGCCCGAGACGGCGAGGCGGTCGGCCGGCGCGCGGGCCAACAGCGCCGGATCGGGATCGACGACGGCGAAGCGGCAGTCGGGCGCGAGGGCGGGCGCCGCGCCGAAGCGCAGGGTGAAGTCGAGCGGCTTGCCGAGGAGCACGAGGAGGCCGGTCCGCGCCAGGATCTCCGCGAAGGCGCCGAGCGCCGGATCGTTGATCCCGCGCGGGCTCTCCATGCCGACGACCGGCAGGCCGAGAGTTTCTTCCAGCGTTGCCATGGCAGCCCGGCCGGAGGCGTCGCACAGCGCCGGGCCGCAGGCGATCAGCGGCCGTTCCGCCTCCGCGAGGGCGGCGAGGAGGTCGGCCACGAGATCCGGCGCCGGCTCGGCGACCCGGATGGCGGCCGCGGCCCGGTCCGGGATCCGCACCGAGGCGGCGGGGACGGCCGCCTCCAGCAGGTCGACCGGCAGGCTCAGATGGACCGGGCCGGGCCGCCCCTCCCGGGCGATCCGGAAGGCCCGGGCGAGGTCCGGCCCGAGGGCGGCGACCGACCCGGCGGTCCAGGCGGCCTTGGTCATCGGCCGGGCGATGTCGGCCTGGGCCAGTTCCTGGAAGGCGCCGCGCCCGAGCTCCGACAGGCCCGCATGGCCCGAGAGCAGCAGCACGGGCGACTCGGCCGCGAGCGCCGTGGTGAGCGCCGCCGCGCCGTTGGTGTGGCCCTGCCCACCGGTCACCAGGGCGACGCCGACCTCGCCGGTCAGCCGGCCCCAGGCGTCGGCCATGTGGACGCAGGCCGCCTCCTGGCGGGTGTGGACGAGGCTGATCCCGGTCTCCAGCAGGGCGTCGAAGACCGGCATGATGTGGTTGCCCGACAGGGTGAAGATCTGGGTGACGCCGAGCGCCTCCAGGGTCCGGGCCACGATGTCGGCGCCGCGCAGGGTCTGCATGGACGGGCTCTCCTCAGGCGGCGGCGTCGAGGAGCGAGCCGCCGGGCCGCACATGCGTGAAGTGCACCGGCTCCATCGCGAGGTCGAGCGCCCCGCCGCGCTGGCGGACCACCGTGTAGTGCGAGGTCGCGAGGTCCGAGGCCTCCGGGAAATCCTCGCGGAAATGGGCGCCGCGGCTGTCGGTGCGGGCGAGCGCCGCCCGGGCGACCGCCTGGGAGACCAGCACGAGGTTCTCGAGGTTCAGCCGGTCCATCCAGGTCAGCGCGTAGCGGCGGTCGCCGTCCGGCGCGCCGGCCCGGGCGACCGCGTCGGAGAGCCCGTCGAGGGTCGCGAGCGCCCGGGTCAGCCCAGCCGCGTCCCGCAGGATGCCGACATCGGCCCACATCGTCTCGTAGAGCGCCTCGCGGATCTCCGGCAGCGACTCCGCCGGCCGGCCGAGCGGCCCGTAGGTGCGGGCGAGGCCCGCCTCGATGGCGGCGGGATCGGGCTCGGCGAGGCGGCCCTCGCGCGTCACGGCCCGCGCCATGGACTGGCCGGCGAGCCCCCCGAACACCGTGGAGTTCGCGACTCCGTTGCCTCCCAGCCGGTTCGCCCCGTGGACGCCGCCGGTATCCTCGCCGGCAGCGTAAAGGCGCGGCAGCGCGGTGGTGCAGTCGACCGCGAACTGGAGGCCGCCCATCATGTAGTGGGCGGTGGGGATGACCTCGACGAGCCCGCCCGCGAGGTCGAAGCCGCAATCGGCGCAGCGCTCGACCATGCCCTTGAACCGGCGGCGCACGTCCTCGGGGCCGAGATGGCTCATCTGGATGTGCACGCCCCCGCTCGGCGTGGCGAAGCCGTCGCGCAACCGCCGCATGATCGAGCGGCTGACCACGTCCCGGGTCGCGCGCTCGGCCCGCGGATCGTAGGCCTCCATGAAGCGCTGGCCGGTGGAATCGAGGAGCCAGCCGCCGGCCCCGCGCAGGCCCTCCTCCAGCACCGTCCCGGTCATGCGGGTGCCGGCGCCGGCGAGCAGCCCGGTCGGGTGGAACTGCACCATCTCCATGTCGCGCAACGGCAGCCCGGCGCGCAGAGCCATGGCGAGACCGTCGCAGGACTTGTCGCCCGACGGCGTGTGGTACTTGTACATGGTCGGCCCGCCGCCGGTGGCGAGCAGCACGGCCTTCGCCCGCACCAGCTTCGGTTCACCGGTGCGCATGTCGAGCATCAGCACGCCCGCCAGCCCCGACCCGTCCCGGGCCGGGATCAGCTCCAGGGCGCGATGGTCCTCCAGGCGGCGCACGTCCCGGCGCCAGACCTGCTCGGACAGGCGGTTGATGATCTCGATGCCGGTGAGGTCGCCCTTGTGCACCGTCCGGTCGAAGGTCTGACCGGCGAAGGCCTTCTGGTGGACGCTGCCGTCCGGGTTGCGGTCGAAGAAGCAGCCGAGCTCGGTCTCCAGCTCGCGGATCCGCACCTGCGCCTCGGTGACGAGCGTCCAGGCCAGCGCCTGATCGTTCAGCCACTTGCCGCCCTCGATCGTGTCCATGAAGTGCCGCTCGACCGAGTCGCCCGGCGCCAGCGCCACGTTGTAGCCGCCCTGGACCATGCGGGTGCAGCCGCATTTCCCCAGCAGACCCTTCACCGCGACGGTGACGTCGAGGTCCGGCGCGACCTTCTTGGCGTGGAGCGCCGCGAACAGCCCGGCCCCGCCGGAGCCGAGGATCAGGATGTCGGTCTCGACCTGTTCGGGGCTCATCGGGCGTCCTCGAGGGAGGCGATGACGGCGTCGCGCCGGGCGGCCACGTCGCGCTGCACGTCGGCAAAGAGCGAGCCGCCGTGCGAATCCATGCCGACCAGCAGCGGCCCGAAATCGCGGATCGCGAACTGCCACAGGCTCTCGGGATGGAGATCGTCGAGGTCGACGTCCACGATGGTCTCGATCCAGGTGGTCTCCAGCGCCGCCGCGCCGCCGACGATTGCCAGGTAGGCGCCGCCGCGCCGCGCGAAGGCGTCGAGGGTCGCCGGCCCCATGCCGCCCTTGCCGACGATGAGGCGCACGCCCTCGCGCTCCATCAGCGCGTCGGTGAAGCGCTCCATGCGCATCGACGTGGTGGTGCCGATGCAGAACGGCGCGAAGCCGACCGGCGCCTCGTTGGAGACCGGGACGCGGTGGACGTTCGGCGCGGTGTGGATCACCGCGTGGCCGTCGAGGTCGAGCCGGGTTTGGCGGTCCCGGTCGAACATGTGGATCAGGGTCGCGTCGCGGATGCCGAACAGCCAGCGCCGCAGGGTGACGGTGTCGCCGATCCGGAGCGCCCGGATCTCGGCCTCAGTGGCCGGCATGTCGAGGACGTGGTGGGCCACGGTCTGCTCCTCAATCGAACGCGATGCCGCCGGGCGTGAGCGTCGCGCGGGCGCGGCGGGCCGAGTGGCACTGGATGTTCACCGCGACCGGGTTCTGGGTGATGTGGGTCGCGGCGAGCTCGACATGGACGGCGAAGCTCGTGGACCGGCCCCCGAGCCCCTGCGGGCCGATGCCGAGTTCGTTCACGGCCCGCGACAGCTCGGCCTCGATCCGCGCGCCCTCCGGGTCGGCGCAGACCGAGCGCAGCGGCCGGGTCGCCGCCACCTTGGCGAGGTGCATGCACAGGTCCGAGGTGCCCCCGAGCCCGACGCCCACGATGGTCGGCGGGCAGACCCGGCCGCCCAGTTCGATCACCCGGTCGATGACGAAGCGCTTGGCCGCGCCGATCCCGTCCGAGGGCAGCAGCATCTGCAGGAACGAGCCGTTCTCGGAGCCCGAGCCCTTCGGGATCATCTCCACCGCCACGGTCTCGGGCCGGTCGTCGAAGTCGACGTGGATGATCGGTACCCGGATGCCGCAGGAGGTCTGCTCGTTCTTGCGGGTGATCGGATGGACCACCGACGAGCGCAGGGAGAACTCCTTCGTGGCCCGCTCGCAGCCGCGCCGGATCGCGGCCTTGAGCGCGGCGCCGTCGAGGCGCACGCCGGCGCCGATCACGACGTTGTAGATCGGGATGCCGGTATCCTGGCAGAGGATATTCTTCGTGCGCTCCGCGACCGCGACGTTCTCCACCATCGTGTCGAGGATGGCGCGGCCGGTGGCACTGGTCTCGGCCCGCTGCAGGGCGGCGAAGCCCGCCTTGATGTCGGGCGGCAGGATCTTCAGGGCGCGGACGTAGAGGTCGCGGCAGACCTCCTCGAATTCGCGGATGTCGAGATCCATGGCGGGTCTCCGCTGGTGACGGTCGGGGGATCAGGCCCCGCTGAGGAGGAACAGCAGGCCGACCGCGAAGGCGGCCGCGAGACAGCCCGCCACGACGCGGGCATTGCGCTCGCGGAAGCGCAGCCACTCGATGGCGAGCACGCGCAACCCCAGCGCCATGTGGACGGCGAGCGCGCAGACGAGGCCCCATTCGGCCGTGCGGACGAGGCCGTTATGGGTGAGGCCGAGGAAGCTCTCCAGCCGGTCGGCACCCTGGAGCGCGGTGCCGAGCGCGATGAAGTGCATCGGCAGGAACAGCGCCAGGGCGATCCCCGAGAGCCGGTGGATCAGCGCGGCGGCGAAGCCGGGCCGGCGCAGGGACGCGCGGGTGATGCCGGCCCGCCCGGCCGTGCCCGGGGCGGTCCTCATGCCGCGTACACCGCGAGTGCCGCCCGCAGGCCCAGCCCGGCGAGCAGGGCCGAGAGGGCGATCATGGCGACGTCGAGGGAGCGGCCGCGCCAGGCGGTCCACTCGCGCAGGACGCTGCGCAGGCCGATCGGCGCGTGGATCGCGGCCGCCAGAACGAAGACCGCGTAGAACAGCAGGAAGGCGAGGTTGCCCTGCGTCCGGCCCAGGATCTCGCCGGCCGTGAGCCCGCCGCGCACCGCGTAGAGGATCGTGCCGAGATGGACCGCGACCGTGACCGCCAGGATCGCCGCGGTGCCGCGCTGGGCGAGGTACAGGAGCGGGCTCATCCGCGCCTCCAGAACCGGCGCAGCGCCGCCTTGCCGGTCTCGCGCTTGAGGCCCGCGATCGAGAAGGTCGGGCTCAGGCCCTTCGGACAGTGCTCGGTGCAGCTCATGTGGCTGTGGCAGGAGTGGCAGCCGGCATCGCCCGCCACCGCGGCGAGCCGATCCCGGTCGCGGTCGCGCACGTCGTTGACCAGCGTCCAGGCCCGGTTGAGGGCCGCCGGCCCGAGATAGTCGGGGTTCCACGTCACCAGATCGCAGGCGGCGTAGCAGACGCCGCAATTGATGCACTCGATGCCGGCATCGACCTCCCGGCGCGCGGCGGATTCCGGTTCCACGACCGCGAAATCCTCGGGCGGGTTCTCGCCCGGCTCGAAGAAGCCGTGGGCCCGGCGCCACTTCTCGAAGAAGGGCTCCATGTCGACCGCGAGGTCCTTCACCACCGGCAGGTTGCGCAGGGGCTCCAGCAGAAGCTCTCCGTCGGGCGCCACGGCGGCGACCCGGGTCCGGCAGGTCCAGCGCGGGCGCCCGTTCACCGTCATGCCGCAGGAGCCGCACATGCCGACCCGGCAGGCGAACCGGTAGGCGAGGGTGGGGTCCTGGTCGCGCTGGATCTCGGTGACGACGTCGAGTACCGTCTGGTTGGCCCGGCGCGGCACCGCGTAGTCCGCGACGGTCTCGCCGCGCCGGACATGCACCCGCAGCGTCTCGCCTGCGCCCGGGTCGACGGCCGCGTGGCCGACGGGAGCCGTCACCGGTTGGCCTCCTTCGGAGTGCCGGCAGCGTTCGGATCGGGGAAGAACAGCTCGCTCTCGCTGTCGGCCTTGGCCGAGACCAGCCCGGCCCGGTTCATGTACGCGAGGTAGGCGAGCATCCGCTCGGGCTTGGTGGTCCAGGCGTTCTGCGGCGCGCGGATGATGGCCACGGCCTCCTCGGGCGAGATCTTCGCCCCCTCGGCCTTGATCCACAGGGCGGCGGCCCGGGCCGGGTCGTCGCGGATCAGCGCGAGGCTCTCCTCCAGCGCCGCCCGGAAGGCCGCCGTGACCTTGGGGTTCTCGGTGACGAAACGGTTGGTCGCCCAGACGAGGTTGAAGGTGTGGGGGCCGCCCATCACGTCGTAGCTGTCGAGCACCTTGCGGGCGCGCGGGTCCTTCAGCTCCATCTCCTGGAAGGGCGGCGAGCCGAAATGGGCCGTGATCTCGGAGCGGCCGCCCATCATGGCGGTCTGCGCGTCCGGGTGCCCCATCGAGACGGTCAGCGCGTCGAGCTTGCCCTGCTGGCCCGGCCCGAAGGCCTTCTCGGCGGCCATCTGCAGGGTAATCGCCTGTATCGAGGTCTTGGCGGTCGGCAGGGCGATCTTGTCCTGGGGGCCGAAATCCGTGATCGACTTCACCGCCGGGTTGATGGTGACCAGCCAGAGCGGCATCGCGTTCAGCGCCGCCACGCCCTTGACCTTGAGATTGCCCTGCGTCCGGCCCCAGATCGTCAGGAACGGGCCGACGCCGCCGGAGGCGAGATCGAGGTTGCCGGACAGCAGGGCCTCGTTCATCCCCGAGCCGCCGGTGAAGCGCAGCCACTCGGCCTTGAGATCGAGGCCGCGCTGCTTGGCCTGCTTCTCCAGCAGGCCCTCCTCCTCCATCACGGTGAGCGGCAGGTAGGAGATTCCGAACTGCTTGGCGAGCCGCACGGTCGAGACCTCGGCCCGGGCGGCGCCGAGCGCCCCCCATAGGACCGCGACCGTCCCGACGAGCCGGATGATGCTCCGTGCCGTCATGGCGCTCCTCACCTGTCCGCGCGCCGATCTTGCGAAGTCCGCGACCTCGTCGGCGTCGGATCGAGGATACGCCCCCGGGAAGGCCTGTCAACATTCATGTGTCATATATATGACTTGAGGGCCGAGCTCCCGGTGGCTGCACCGAGGCGCCCCGTGCGCGAGGGGACTGGCTGCGGATCGGCGGAGTGCGACCGGCTCTCGCCCTCGCTCTCGTCGCGATGATCGTCGACATGGCACGCGCCAGAGTCGGCCCTTGTCTCGGGCTACCCGCCCCGCTGCGGGCGTCGGCGCAGATTTAAGGTCATTTATAAGACTTGCGCGCAGGCGCGCCGCCGCCGGCCGCCGCGACGTTGCTCACGCGAGGGCCGGCCGGAATGCGGCCCGCGGCCGGCACCGCGCAACCCGACCCGCGGCGGAAGCCGGATCCGCCCGCGTCAGTCTTCCAGTGGCCGAAACCCGCTCGATGCGGGCTCCGCCGCCACGGCGCAGGTGTGGTCCTGCACGACCTCGCCGTTGGAGGCCTTGCCGAAGCGGCTGGTCACCAGACCGTCCAAGAGCACGAAGCCCGGCTTCGCGCCCGGAAACTCGGCGCCCACGACAGCCAGGGCGTGCTCGCCCATGGCCGAGCGCGCCCCGTCGTCGCGCGCCAGCAGGTCGAACGGGTCCGCGGTGCCGAGATCCTCGCCGAGCACGCGCATCGCCCTGTACGGGCGACCGACCAGCGGCTCCGCGAGAGGGGCCCAGCGATCCCCGATCGTGGGTGCGAGGCGGCGGAGGGTGTCGCGGACATCCTGGCGGACGCAGTCGATGTGGATGTGCAGCTGCCCCTGAGTCCGCCTTAGCTGCGAATTCACCGCGAGACTGACGTCCCGCCGGTCGAGCGGATGGCCGAGACGCTCCTCCACGAAGGTTCGGGCGCGCCACGCCTTGGCGAAGTAGTTCGTCGTGCCGGGCTGGAGGAGCACGGGGCTCTCGATGCCGGTGATGCGTGCCGTCGGGATCAGGAGGAACTGCGCCCGACCGCGAAGGTCTTTGAGGATGGCGTATCCCTTCTCGACCCCGCCCTCCAGGTCGACCAGGCTGCACGGTGCGGGGCCCTGTCCGCGCAACGCGTGGGGGACGCACGCGCCGTGCACGATCGCCCACAGGGCTCCGCCCTTCCCGAGGAGGTTGGGCACGAGGGCGACGGCCAGCCAGACGGCCGTCGCCGCGAGGACGAGCAGGATGCCCAGCGATCGCCGCGACAGCCCGGTCCTCGCGCGCCCCGTCGAGCCGCGCGGTGACACGGTGCCCGGCCGGCCGCGGACGGCGTCACGCACCTGACGGGTGAGCCCGACCGCGGCTCTGCGCAAATCCATGACGTGACCCGGTAGCCCGTTGCCGCGAAGCGCCGGGGCCGCCGACGCCGGAACCGTCTTACAGATCGCCCGCCGCCTGAGCGATCTCTGTCCCGCTACGGATGCAACGCCGGACGGATCGTGCGGAACGCAGGCGCCGCCGTGGGAGCCGGCACCGGGCGCGGTGACGCGGCCGCGCTTTTCGCGCTCCGGAACCCGCGCGGCCCCTTCTCGGACACCTATCCGATGGGCCATGCCTTGAGAGGCCTCGTCATCGGCGCCGGACTGGGACATGCCTGTCCGCACCCCGATGCCGTCGGCGGCCGCAACCGATCCGGCGGCGCTCCGCCGGGAACGCGGCGCGAACGACAGGGGTGGGACGACGCGCGCGAGGACCTGCTCGACGCGCGCTCCGGGAGCCGGGAGCCCGGCGACCGCTGAGACAGACCGGACGGCCGGGGCAACCCGGGCCGCCCACGCGAGGAGACGACCATGACCGACGAACCGCACGGCTTCGACCGCGGCCTGACCAATTACGGTGACCGCGACTTCGCCCGCTACCTGCGCCGCTCCTTCGCGCGCTCGATGGGCATCTCGGTCGGCCTGCTGAACAAGCCGGTGGTCGGCATCGCCATGACGCCGTCGGGCTTCAACAACTGCCACCGGGGCATGCCGGAGCTGGTGGAGGCGGTCTCCCGCGGCGTGCTGGCGGCCGGCGCCCTGCCGCGGCCGTTCCCGACCGTGTCGCTCGGCGAGGTTTTCCTCAACCCGACCAGCATGATGTACCGCAACCTCATGGCCATGGACACCGAGGAGATGATCGGCGCCCAGCCGATGGACGCGGTGGTGCTGATCGGCGGCTGCGACAAGACCGTGCCGGCCCAGCTCATGGGCGCGGCCTCCGCCGACCTGCCGGCGATCCAGCTCGTCACCGGCCCGATGTCGACCGGCCGCCACCGGGGCCAGCGGCTCGGCGCCTGCACGGATTGCCGGGGCTTCTGGGCCAAGTACCGGGCCGGCACCGTCGACGTCGAGGAGATCGCCGAGGTCGAGGGTCGGCTCTCCGTCACGGCCGGCACCTGCGCGGTGATGGGCACGGCCTCGACCATGGCGTGCATCGCCGAGGCGCTCGGCATGTCGCTGCCGGGCACCGCCGCGATCCCGGCGGTGCATTCCGACCGGCTGGTGGCCGCCGAGGAGACCGGCCGCGCGGCGGTGCGGCTGATCGAGACGCGGATCCGGCCCTCCCAGGTGATCACGCAGAAGTCGGTCGAGAACGCGATCCGCGTGCTGATGGCGGTGTCGGGCTCGACCAACGCCATCGTGCACCTCACCGCCATCGCCGGGCGGCTCGGCATCCGGATCTCGCCCGAGCGCTTCAACCAGATCTCCGACGAGACGCCGGTGCTGGTCGACCTGAAGCCCGTGGGGCAGGGCTACATGGAGGATTTCCACGCCGCCGGCGGCATGGGCGCGCTCCTGCGCGAGCTGCGCCCGCTCCTCCATCTCGACACCGTGGACGTGGAGGGCCGGACGCTCGCTGAGCGCCTGGACGAGCCGGAGTCCTGGGTCGACCGCGCGGTCATCCGCACCGCGGCGGATCCCGTGTCGCCGGTCGGCGGCCTGGTGGCCCTGTCCGGCAGCCTCGCGCCCGACGGGGCGATCTTCAAGCGCGCGGCGGCGACGCCCGACCTGTTCGAGTCGGAGGGCCGGGCGGTGGTGTTCACCGGCCTGGAGGACCTGTCGGCGCGCATCGACGACCCCGCGCTCGACGTGGCGCCCGGTGACATCCTCGTCCTGCAGAATGCCGGCCCGCACGCGGCCGGCATGCCGGAGGCGGGCTACCTGCCGATCCCCAAGAAGCTGGCGCAGGCGGGCGTGAAGGACATGGTGCGCATCTCCGACGCGCGGATGTCGGGCACGGCCTTCGGGTCGATCGTCCTCCACGTGGCCCCGGAGGCCGCGGTGGGCGGACCGCTGGCCGCGGTGCGCGACGGCGACCGCATCCGCCTGTCGATCCGGGACAAGCGCGTCGATCTCCTGGTCGCGGAGGACGAGATCGCCCGCCGGCTCGCCGACCACCGGCCGCCGCCGGTCCCGGCCCGGGGCTACAAGGCGCTCTACCGGCGCAGCGTCACGCAGGCTCCGGAGGGTTGCGACTTCGACTTCCTCGCCAAGGCGGAGGGCTGACGGCCCGCAACCCTCCGTCCGGACGCGCCGGACGGCCGTGACGGACACCGTCGATCCGAAACCCGCGGCCCGCCCGGCGGGCCGCGCGCGCCATCGCGGCATCTGGGGCCGTCGCATCGCCCGTGCCCGTCCCGGCGGTGAGGCGGCCCGAGCCGGGTGCCGCCTCGGACCGGCTCAGCCCGGGATCGTGGAGCGCGCCGCCTCGAGCAGTTCCCCGGCCAGGGCCTCGTCGTCGACGCCCCGGGCCAGCACCACCGCCCCCACCATGGTCGACAGCGCGATCAGGGCGCGCTGCCGGCGGCGTTCCTTCGACGCTCTGGGCAGCCTGTCCGCGATGAGACCGGCGAGCCCCTTGACCCCCTGGGTGAACCGCGCCCGCAAGGCGCTTCCGGGCGGCTCACGCCCGACGTCGTTCACCAGCGCCGCGACGGGGCAGCCTCTCCCCGGCGTGCGGACATGCCCCAGGGAGAGGTAATTCTCGATGAAGGCGTCGAGGTTGGCCCGGTACTCGGCGCTGATCGCCGCGTCGAACGCCTCCGCAGCGAGGGCATCCTTGCTGGCGAACTGACCGTAGAAGCCGCCATGGGTCAGGCCCGCGGCCGCCATGATGTCGACGACGCCGATACCGTGCAGGCCGCGCTCCCGGAACAGGGCCGAGGCGACCTCGACCACGCGCTGGCGGTTCAGCTTGGCTTGCTCCTGCGAGACCCTCGGCATCGTACCGTCCTCCGCTCCGCCTCCTCACATAGATGCGAGATGTCATTTATTGAAGGGACGGCGAGCCGCGGATGCCCGAGGCCGGGCGGAGAGCGGCGTCGCGGTCGCGCCGCGGCGGCCGTTCAGGGCTGCCGACCGGCCCGGGCGAGGGGGCGAAGCGCGGGCCGGTCGACGCACCGCGCGCCCGGGACCCGAGCGCGCGATCGCGGGATGCCCCGAGCGGGGCATCGGTGGGGGGCGGCCGGGTCAGGGCTCGGCCGGCACGGGCACCGGTGCGGGGCCGGGTGCGGTCCGCGGCGCGCGCGCGTCCCGCGCCACCCGGAACCAGAGGGCGTAGAGTGCCGGCAGGAACAGCAGGGTCAGCAGGGTCCCGACGCCGACGCCGCCGATGAGCACGTAGGCCAGCGCCCCCCAGAACACCGAGTGGGTCAGCGGGACGAAGGCGAGCATCGCGGCAGCGGCCGTCAGGATCACCGGTCGGGCCCGCCGCACCGTCGACTCGACGATGGCCTCGTAGTCCGACAGGCCCGCCGCCCGGTCGTGGTGGATCTGGTCCACCAGGATCAGCGTGTTGCGCATCAGGATGCCGGACAGCGCGATCAGGCCGAGGATGGCGTTGAAGCCGAAGGGCTGGTGGAAGACGAGCAGCGTCGGGACCGCCCCGACGAGGCCGAGCGGCGCGGTCGCGAACACCATGAACATCGTGGTGAACGAGCGGACCTGCAGCATGATGACCGTCAGGGTCACGATCAGCATCAGCGGGAAGACCGTGACGAGCGCCTTCATCGCTTTCTCGCTCTCCTCCACCGAGCCGGCCGTGTCGATGCGGTAGCCGGGCGGCAGCCTCGCCTTGATGGCCGCGAGTTCGGGGACGATCTGCGCGTGGATGTCCGGCGGCTGCTTGCCGTCGATCACGTCGCCCTGCACGCGGATGTAGGTCTCGCGGTTGTAGCGCTTGAGCACCGCGTCCTCGTTGCGGCTCTCCAGGTGCGCGACCTGGGAGAGCGGCACCTGCCGCCCGTCCCGCGTGGCCAGCGTCAGGTCGCCGATGTCGCCGAGCGAGCGGCGCTCGGGGCCGGGGCTGCGCAGGAGCACGTCCACGGAGCGGAGGTTCTCGCGGACCTGGGTCGCCGGCGTCCCGTTGAGGTAGCTCTGCAGCTGCTGGCCGGCCTCCTTCGGCGTCAGGCCGATCAGGCGCAGGCGCTCCTGGTCGAGGGCGAGGTGCAGGGTCGGCGTCCTGTCGCCCCAGTCGAGGTGGACGAGGCGCATGTTGGGGTTGGCCATCATGACGTCGCGCACCTCCGCGGCGATGCCCCGGATGACGGTGAGGTCGGGTCCGACCACCCGGAAGGCGACGGGGAAGCGCACCGGCGGCCCGAACACGATCTGCAGCACCCGCACCCGCGCCTCGGGGAAGCGGCCGTCGTCCACGAGACGGCGCACCTTACCGCGCAGCACGTCGCGGGCGTGGGAATCGGCGGTCTGGACGACGATCTGCGCGAAGGCGGGGTCCGGCAGCTCCGGGTCGAACGAGAGCACGAAGCGCGGCATGCCCTGGCCGATATAGCTCGTGATCTCGCCCGCCTCGGGCAGCGCGCGCACGGCCGCCTCGACCTTCCGGACGCTGGCCTCGGTGGTCGCGAAGGCGGACCCGGTCGGCAGCGTCACCTCGACGATGAGCTCGGAGCGCTCCGAGTTCGGGAAGAACTGCTTCTCGACCTTGCCCATGCCGACGACGGCCGCGGCGAACAGCGCCACGGTGATGCCTGCGGCCATCCACTTGTGGTCGACCGAGAGCCGCACGACCCGGCGCAGGCGCTGGTAGTTCCGCGTGGCGTAGATCGCGGCGTGGCCGCCCTCGACCGTCTCGATGTTCGGCAGGAGCTTGACGCCGAGGTAGGGCGTGAAGGTCACGGCCACGACCCACGAGACGATCAGCGAGAAGGCCACCACCCAGAAGATGTTGCCGGCATACTCGCCCGCCGTGGAGGCGGCGAAGCCCACCGGCAGGAAGCCCGCGATGGTGACGAGCGTGCCGGTCAGCATCGGCGCGGCGGTGGCGCTCCAGGCATGGGTCGCCGCCGAGACCCGGTCGGCGCCCTCCTCCATGCGCACCACCATCATCTCGATGGCGATGATGGCGTCGTCGACGAGGAGGCCCAGTGAGATGATGAGCGCGCCGAGCGTGATGCGGTCGAAGTCGCGGCCGGTGATCATCATCACCACGAACACGGCCGAGAGGGTGAGCGGCACCGCCAGCGCCACCACGATGCCGACCCGGAAGCCGAGCGCCACGAGGCTGACGAAGATCACCACCGAGAGCGCTGTGAAGAACTTCACCATGAACTCGTGGATGGCGTCGTCGATCACCCTCGCCTGGTCGGTGATCTTCGTGAAGGTGATGCCGGTCGGGAGATCGCGATGGATCGCGACCTCCTCGGCGTTCAGCGCCTCGCCCAGGCTGAGTCCGTTGAAGCCCGGCTTCATCACGAGGCCGAGCACCAGGGCCGGCGCGCCGTCGTTGCGGATCGCGAAGGTCTTCGGGTCCTCGTAGCCGCGTTTCACCTCGGCGATGTCGCCGAGCTTGAGGCTGCGGTCGCCGGCCGCCACCGGCAGGTCGCGGATCGCGTCGAGGCCGTCGATGGCGCCGTCGAGGCGCAGGTAGACCCGCGGGCCGTCGGCCTCGACGAAGCCGGCCGGCGTCACGTCGTTCTGGTTGGCGAGCGCCGCCAGCAGCTGCTGGCCGGTGATGCCCAGGGTCGCGAGGCGCTGGTAGGAGACCTCGACGAAGATCTTCTGCGCCTGCTCGCCGAGGATGTTGATCTTCTCGACGCCGGGCACGCGCAGCAGCCGCTGGCGCAGCTCCTCGGCGCGGAGCACGAGATGCCGGTGCGGCAGCCCCTGGGCCTGGAGCGCGTAGAGGGCGAAGTAGACGTCCGAGAACTCGTCGTTGAACAGCGGCCCGAGCACGCCGCGCGGCAGGCCGGAGGCCTGGTCGGAGAGCTTCTTGCGCGCTTGGTAGAATTCCGACTGGAGCCGGGCCGGCGGCATGCTGTCCTTGAAGAAGACCTTCATCAGCATCAGGCCGGGGCGGACGGTCGTCTCGACGCGGTCGTAGTAGACGAGCTCCTGCAGCCGCTTCTCCAGCGGGTCGGCGACCTGCCGCTGCATCTCGTCGGTGGTCGCGCCGGGCCAGGCGGCCGAGACCGCCATGGTCTTGACCGTGAAGGTCGGGTCCTCGGCGCGCCCGAGCTTCTCGAAGGCGAAGATCCCGGCCGCGGTGACGGCGAGCAGGAGGAACAGCGTGACGGCGCGCTCGCGCACCGCCAGGGCCGAGAGATTGAAGCCGGAGGCGTTCATCGGCCGGCCTCCACGACGCTGGCGTCGGCCTGACGGACCTTCTCGCCCGCTCTCAGCAGATGGGCGCCGAGCGCGACGATCCGGTCACCGGGCGTCAGGCCCGAGGCGACTTCCGCGGTCTCCTCCGACAGGCGCGCGACGGTGACGGGCTGCGCCGCGACGGTCTGGGTCTCGGCGTCGTAGCGCCAGACGGCCGAGCCGCCGCCCTGGTCGAACAGGGCCCCCAGCGGCACGGACACCGAAGCCCGCGCCTGCCCCTGGGCAGGGATCAGCTGGAGCGTCACGGTCGCCCCGAGGGGCGCGGCCTCGCCCCCGCCCGACAGGATGTAGCGGGCGCGGTAGGTGCGGGTCGCCGGATCGGCCGTGGCCGACAATTCCCGGAGCTTGGCCGGGTAGGTCGTCTCGCCCTCGGCGTAGAGGGTGGCCGACGCCGTGCCCTTCGCGCGTTGCCGGCTCCCCTCCGGCAGGAACACCTCCGCCTCGCGCGCGCCGTCGCGGGCGAGCTTCACCACCGTCTGCCCGGCGGCGACGACTTGGCCCGGCTCGGTCGGCACCTCCATCACGACCCCGTCGGCATCGGCCTGGAGCTCGGAATAGCCGGCCTGGTTGGCGATCTGGCTCGCCTGCGCCTCGGCGTTGGCGAACTGGGCGATGGCCGCGTCGGCGGCCGCCTTGTTCTGGTCGTAGGTCTGCTTGGAGGTCCACCCGTCGCCGACGAGCTTGCGGCTGCGCTCCTCGTCGGCCCGGGCCTTGATCATCTGCGCGCGGGCCGCCTCGACCGAGGCGCGGGCCGCGTTGAGCGCCAGGGTGAAGTCGGTCCGGTCGAGCCGCATCAGGGGCTGGCCGAGGCGCACGTGGTCGCCCGGGTCGACGAGGCGCTCGAAGATCTTGCCGCCGACCCGGAAGCCGAGGTTGCTCTCGGTGCGCGCCCGGATCACGCCGGTGTAGCGCGCCACCGCCGCCGAGGCGGGCGCGACCGCGACGGTCTGCACCAGCGGCGGCTCCGGCGTGACGGCGGTCTCGGCCGGCGAGCATGCCGCGAGTGCCAAGCCGGCGAACCCGATCACCCATCGCGCGTCCATCACCGAGCCCCGTCGCAGCCGATCGCCCAAAATAATTATGACCATCATTTATTGTGGCGCGATACCGCCGTCAATGGCGGCCGCGCCCGGCGTCGGCCGAGGCCTGACGCGCGCCGTCCCCTCCGGCTCCGATCCGGAGGCCGTCCGATCCCCCTTGAAGAGAGCGGGGTCTGCCGGCATCTCACGATCATGCCCGATGTCGCGCTCGACGAAGCCAGCCTCGCCCGCTTTCTCGATGCCTTCTACGGGCACGTGCGCGGCGATGCGCTGATCGGACCCGTCTTCGCGGCCGCGATCCCCGACCCGGACTGGCCGCGGCACATGGAGACCGTCCGGGCGTTCTGGTCCTCGGTCCTCTTCAAGTCAGGCCGCTACAAGGGTAACCCGTTCGGCAAGCATCTCGCGCTGGGCCGCCTCGAGCCCGAGCACTTCGCGCGGTGGCTCGACCTGTTCGGGGAGACGGCCTCCGCCCATTTCCCGCCCGAACCTGCCGCCCTCCTGATCGAGCGCGCGCACCGCATCGGTGACAGCCTGAAGGCGGGCCTGTTCTTCCGGCCAGACGTGCTGCCCGTGCCCGCGGCGGGATCGGCCGCGCCGTGACCCGCGGGGAAGGCGCACGCGTGAGACGCGCGCGGAGCCGCGACCGGCGGGACGGCCCGAGATCCCGGGGGGGCGGGTCCGGAGCCCTCAGAGCGCGGCCGGACTCGTGCGCGCCCGACGGCAGTGGATCAGCCACAGCACGATCGCCACGTTGACGGCGTTCCAGGCCAGCCCGTTGACGAACGCCGCACGGTAGGAGCCGGTGGCGTCGAAGATCGCCCCCGTGAGCCAGCCGCCGAGCGCCATGCCGGCCAGCGTCGCCATCAGCACCGCACCGATCCGCGCCCCGGCCTCCTCGGCCGGGAGGTACTCGCGCACGATGATCGCGTAGGCCGGCACGATGCCGCCCTGGAACAGGCCGAACAGGGCCGAGATCACGTAGAGCGAGGTCAGGTCGTCGAACGCGAGGTAGAGCGCGAGCGCCGCCGCCTGCAGCAGCGCACCGGCCAGCAGCGTCGCGAGACCGCCGATCCGGTCGGCGACGAAGCCCGACGCGACCCGGCTGACGATGCCGAAGCCGAGCATCAGCGACAGCATCTGCACGCCGCGGGCGACGCCGTACCCGAGATCGCTGCAATACGCCACGATGTGGACCTGCGGCATCGCCATCGCCACGCAGCACGCGGTGCCGGCCACGACGAGGAGGCCCTGCATCGCTGCGGGCGACAGCGTCGTCACGGCCTGCGGACCGGCCGCGCGCGTCGCCGAAGCCCGCGGCGGCCGGCCCCGCATCGCCAGCGCGAGGGGCAGCATGGCGACGAGGCAGAACAGGCCGATGCCGGCCTGCGTCGCGCGCCAGCCGTACGCGTGGACCGCGCGCTCCACCACCGGCGGCCAGAGCGTGCCCGCGAGGTAATTGCCGGACGCGCACAGCGCGACGGCGAGCCCTCGCCGGCGCCAGAACCAGCGCGACACGTCGGCCATCAGCGGTCCGAAGGCGACCGAGCTGCCGAGCGCCCCGACGAGCACGCCGTGCACGAGGGCGAACTGCCAGAGGTTCGTCGCGAGGGCGCTGAGCCCGTAGCCGAGGGCCAGGCAGACGGTGCCGAGGAGCAGCGGGGGCACGATGCCGATGCGGTCCGCGAGCCGGCCCATCAGGAGGCCGCCGACCGCGAAGCCGACCATCGTGAGGGTATAGGGCAGGGCGGCCGCCGCCCGATCGACCCCGAACTCGGCCTGAACCGCGGGCAGCACGACGACGACCGACCACATGCCGACGCCTCCGACCGTGCCGAGCGCCGTCGCCGCGGCGAGCCGACGCCAGGCGCGGCCCGAATCGGCAATCCCATCCTCAGCCATTCCGGCGCATATCGATCTCCGTCCGTGCGGCGCGTTTCACACGAATGCGCCTTCGTCGCCAGCACCGGGCCCGCCCGTCGGCGCGGGCCTTCGGGACGCCGCTCGTTCGCCGACGCGCGCCTCACCCGGCCCTGCCGCGGCGCGCGATCGGTGCTAGAGGTGCCGCCGCGCTCGCCGGCGATGCCGGCTCGGGCCGGGGCGACCATCGGTCGGCCGATGTCGGGCCTCGATGGCGCCCGTCCACCGACCACTCGTACGAGAGGGCTGACGCCACGATGCGAACGATCGTTTATGCCGATGGCGGTTGCGACCCGAACCCCGGGCCGGGGGGGTGGGGCGTCGTCATCGCGGCCCCGGACGGCACGATCGAGCTGTGCGGCGGGGAGCCCGGCACCACGACCAACAACCGGATGGAACTGACGGCCGCGATCAAGGGCCTCGAGCATTTCCCCGCCGGGGCCGCGATCGAGATGCGGTGCGACAGCCAGTACGTCGTCAAGTCGGTGACCGAGTGGATGCGCGGCTGGAAGGCGCGGGGCTGGCGCTCGACGACGGGTGACGTGAAGAACGTCGATCTCATGAAGCGCCTCGACGAACTGAACGCGGCGCGGGACGTGAAGTGGACCTGGGTCCGGGGGCATGCCGGCGACCGCCTCAACGAGCGCGCCGACGCGCTCGTCCACAGGGGGCGTCGCGAAGCGAAGCTCGGCAAGCTCGAGTCGCGGAGCAGCGCCGCGCCCGTACCGGCCCCGACCGCCGCACCGGCGCCGTCGAGCCGGGGCGCCGACCTGCGGATCGACCTCGCGCTCGGCCTCCAGGTCGCTCGGGCCGCGAAGGCGGCGGGTGTCACGCCCGACGCACTCGTCGACGATGCGATCCGCTTCTACCTGGAGATCGGGCCGAGCGAGGTCGCACGCCTGCGATCAGGCCGGGCCTAGCGGGCGAGGCCGCGCGCGGCGACGCCGGGTCGCCGCTCCGCGATCTCCGGGACGGGGCTCGGCCTACTCGCAAACTTCGATCCGCCGAACGTGCTCGTACCCGTACGGGTCGATGTACGCGCGGCGCTCGAAGTGGCAGGCGCCGTACGGGTCGGGCGCGGCGTAGACGGGGCGACCCGGGTAGTACCCGCTGTTGGCGGACGCGATGGCGCTGCCGGCCACGACGCCGCCGAGGATGCCCAGCGCCACGGCGCCGCCGACGCCGATGCCGCGCGCCTGAGCGGCCGGCGGGGTGGCGCAGAGTGCCAGAGCGACCAGCGCGGCCGCACCGCCGGTCCGCAGAAACGTTTGACGCATGGTGTCCTCCCATTCCTCGATGCGGACACCATGAGCCCGCGACCGCCGGATCTCGGTGCTGATCGGCACCCCGAGTTCAGGGCCCGCCGCGCGCGACGCGGTGCCGGGCGATCCGGCGCTGTCATCGATCCTGTTCGGAGCTGTGGTAGCTACCCGGACCGGCCGCGCGGCCTTGTGGACCGCGCGGCGCTCGTGAACGGGACCGCCATGCGCTTCTCTGCCCTCGTCGTCGGTTTGTGCCTGACCTCCTTCCCGATCGGTGCGGCACTGGCACAACCGGCCCCGAAGCCCGCGCCCACGACCGCGCCGGATCCGGCCCTGCTGAAGGTTGCCCGGGAGACCGTCGCGCAGATGCAGGGTGATCGCGCCGCGACGCTCGGCTCGATGGCGGCCCCCATGATCGGCATGATGCAGCAGATCGGGATCAAGGAGCCCGACAAGGCGCAGGTGCTGGTGCAGGAGGTCGTCATGCCGACGCTCACGGCGCACTACGACGAGCTGCTCGACATCCAGGCGCGCGGTTTCGCCACCGTGCTGAACAAGGACGAGTTGCAGGCCATCGCCGCCTTCTACGCGACCCCCGCCGGGAAGCGCCTCGCGGCGGCCCAGCCGCAGCTCGCTCAGATCCAGCTCGCGGGCATGCAGCAATGGATCCAGTCGGTGATGCCCGAGATGCAGGGCAAGCTGACGACGGCCATCCAGGCCCACGGCTGGGCGCCGGGCGGACCGGCGAAGCCGCGTTGAGCCTCCCCGGGCCGCGACGCCTTCCGAGCGGAGCGGCGCCCTGCTTCGAAGGCGTCGATAGGCCGGACACGATGCGGGGCGCCGGGACAGCGTGCCCGGACGCTCGGTCAGCGCGGCGGGCCTGAACGGTCAGCCGATGGCCCAGAACAGCGGCAGCGCGCCCGCGAGGAACAGGGCCGAGGAGACGAGCACGGCGAGGCGCTCGCGATGGTGCAGGACGAAGGCGTGCGGGCTGGCGAACATGGCTGGGTCGGATCGGTGGTGAGGGCATCACGCTCGCTCCTGAACCTTGACGGATCGAGGGCGCTTCGCGCTGTCCACAGGTGATGGCCGATCTCTGTCGCTGCCGCGCCACATCCTTTTGGATGTGCTCGGGCGCACCTCCCGGACGGCTCTTCTGGCATATTGAATTCAGCAGGCCGTCTTTCCCCCCTCGGCGGCCCGATCCAGCGGCGCAGCGACCCCACGGGTCGCTGCGCCGTTGTCTTTGTGGCTCGGGCGCGGCACGAGGCCCCCGGCCCGGTGCCGCGCTGGAACGCCTCGGCCGCGGCGACGCGCGATCCGCGAGGGATTCGGATCGGGAACCGCGACACCGTGAAGGTCCGGATCGGACCGGTGGTCGCCCGCCGTCAGGGCCCGATGCGCCGCACGGGCAGCGCATCCTCCCGGGTCTCCTGCGCTGAGGGCGTCCAGAGGATGGACCGGTCGACGGCGCGGATGTCGCGATGGCCGCACAGGGCCATCGTCATGTCGAGTTCCGTGCGGATGATCTCCAGGGAGCGGGCGACGCCGGCCTGGCCGTAGGCGCCGAGCCCGTAGAGGAAGGCGCGGCCGATGAACACGCCCTTCGCGCCCAGGGCGACGGCCTTCAGCACGTCCTGGCCCGAGCGGATCCCGCCGTCCATCAGCACCTCGACGCGCCGGCCGACCGCGTCCGCGATCCCGGGAAGCGCGGCGATGGACGAGGGGGCGCCGTCGAGCTGCCGCCCGCCATGGTTCGAGACGATGAGCGCGTCGGCCCCGGTCGCGGTCGCCCTCTCGGCATCCTCGACGTCCAGGATGCCCTTCAGGATCAGGGGACCCTGCCACCGGTCGCGGATCCGCCGCACGTCGTCCCAGTCCAGGCGCGGGTCGAACTGGTCCGCCGTCCAGGCCGAGATGGAGCGGGTATCCCGCACGCCGTCCACGTGCCCCACGATGTTGCGGAAGGTCCGGCGCTGCGTGCGCAGCATGGACCAGCACCAGCGGGGCTTGGTCAGGAGATCGAGGACCGTGCCCGGCGTCAGCCGCGGCGGGGCCGACAGGCCGTTGCGGATGTCCTTGTGGCGCTGCCCGAGGATCTGGAGGTCCAGCGTCAGGACCAGAGCCGAGCAGCCCGCCGCCTTCGCGCGGTCGATGAGGCGGTCGTTGAAGCTGCGGTCGCGCATGAAGTAGAGCTGAAACCAGAACGGCTTGCTGACGTTCTCCGCGACGTCCTCGATGCTGCAGATGCTCATCGTCGACAGCGTGAACGGCACCCCCGCCGCCTCCGCCGCCCGTGCCGCCAGGATCTCGCCGTCGGCGTGCTGCATGCCCGTGAGCCCCGTCGGCGCCAGGGCGACGGGCATCGCGACGGCCTGACCGGCCATCGTCGTGGCGAGGGTACGGTCGGTCATGTCGACCGCGACGCGCTGGCGGAGCTTGATGCCGGCGAACTCGGCCTCGTTCGCGCGGTAGGTCGACTCCGTCCACGAACCGGAATCGCAGTAATCGTAGAACATCCGCGGCACCCGCCGCTTCGCGACCCGCCGCAGATCCTCGACCGTCGTGATGATGGGCGCCATGGGAGGTTCGGCCTCGCGACTGGATGACGGGGCCGGTCGCGGTTGAGGCGGGCTCGCGCCCGCTCGTACGCCGCGCGCGCTTCAGGCCGCGATGCCCCGTGCTGGAAGCTCGACGGTGCAACGGTTCGCTGGAAAACGGAAGCGCCTCCTCGCCGAATGCGCCGGTCGCGTCAGGCCTCTCCCGCGCGTACACTGATCCTATAGCGCCTGTTGCGCTCGCCCGCGCCGCAGAGGAACGCCGGAGCTCTGCCTGAAAGTACACATTCCGGATCGCGCCTATTCGGATCTTCGCGTTCCGAGCGCGCGTCAGGACAGAATGAATGCGGGCGGAGCCTCGCCGTAATCGTCTTCGCCTTCGCCGCA
The DNA here is from genome assembly GCF_050281105.1 of Methylobacterium sp. NPDC080182. NCBI lineage: Bacteria > Pseudomonadati > Pseudomonadota > Alphaproteobacteria > Hyphomicrobiales > Methylobacteriaceae > Methylobacterium > Methylobacterium sp. NPDC080182. The sequence goes on along the minus strand of NZ_JBNNWO010000022.1, from coordinate 24,971 downwards.
CCGCAGCGAAAGCGGTCGAGTGACGATCCGAGAGCTTCTTCTCATCTAAGCTGAGCATCGAAGGTTTGCAGGATAGACATCGGCGCGCGGAATAGGGACCATCGTCGCCAACGCCGGGCCCGAGCATCGGCGGTGGGACGGATACGCCAATGAGGACGACGCGCCGCGTTTTCTTGACGGGGGCCGCATCCGCAGTCGCGGGCGGCCTGGCGCCGGGGGTGATCCGCTCGGCCTGCGCTCAGGGCGCCGGGTCGACCGTCCGGATCGGCATGGTGCTCCCGGTGACGGGGCCCGGCGCGGATGCCGGCCGCTACGCGCTCGCCGGGGCCAAGATCGCCCTGGAGACGGTCAACAAGGCCGGCGGCGTGCTCGGCAAGCCCCTGGAGATCGTCACGGAGGACGATCAGACCACCAATCCCGGCGCGGTCTTCGCCTTCTCGAAACTGGCGTCGCAGGGCGACCTCGTCGGCTTCCTCGGCTCGATCCGCTCGACCCAGAACCACGCGATGGCGCCCGACATCCTGAAGACGGGGAAACCCGTCTGTTTCGGCGGCACCGACCCGGTCCTGACGCAGCTCGGCAATCCCTGGCTGTTCCGCTTCCGCCCCAACGACACCTTCTCGGCCCGGGTGATCGCCGAGCACGGCGTCAACGGGCTGGGCAAGAAGAAGTGGGCGATCATCCACTCCACCGACGCCTTCGGCACCAGCGGCGCCAAGGCGCTGACCGAGAGCCTCGCCAAGGGCGGTGCCACGGTCGCCCTCGACCAGGGCTACACCAACCAGAGCCAGGACTTCACGCCGGTCGTGCTGGCGATCCGTCAGTCGGGCGCCGACGTGATCGGCTCGTACTTCACCTTCGAGAACGACATCGGCATCTTCGCCCGGCAGCTGCGCCAGCTCGGCGTCACCGCGCCCTGGGTCGGCTCGCCCTCGATCACCAACGTCACCGCCCTGAAGCTCGCCGGGCCGTCCCTCTACGGCACCTACGGCGTGGCCGACTACGCCGAGGAGTCGGGCGACGCCGCGCGCGCCTACGGCAAGGCCTACCGGACCGCGATGAAGATCGCGCCCGACAACCAGTCCTCCTGGACCTTCGACGCGGTCACGGTGCTGGCCAAGGCGATCAACGCGGCGGGCAAGACCGACCCGCAGGCGGTCCGCGAGGCGATCCTGGCGGTGCGCGGCCACGAGGGCGCCGAGGGAACCTACAACTTCGACAAGAACGGCGACGGCCTGCACGGCTACAACGTCGTGCGCAACGACAAGGGCAACATCGTCTTCGACCGGCGGATCGACTTCTACCAAGGGTGAGCCGGCCGACGTGTTCGGGGTGCGTGAACGACATCCGGAGGAGGAGGCGAGAGTGCGGACCGCATGGACCTGATCCTGCAGCTCCTCTTCACCGGGATCGGCATCGGCTCCGTATACGCCCTGGTGGCGCTCGGCTTCGTGCTGATCTTCCGCGCCACCAACGTGGTGAACTTCGCGCAGGGCGAGTTCTCGATGGTGGCGGCCTTCCTGATGGTGGTCTTCGCCGTCGACCTCCAGTGGCCCTACTGGCTCTCCCTTCTCCTGACCCTCGGCGGGATGGCGCTGCTCGGCGCCCTGTTCAATCTCGGCGTCTACTACCCGCTGCGGCACCGCAGCTACCTGCCGGTGATCATCTCGACCATCGGCGCCTCGATCTTCCTGGCGAACACGACGCTCGCCCTCTACGGGCCGCAGCCGCAGGTGCTCCCGCCCGTCTTCGAGACGCAAGGGTTCCTGCTCGGGCCGGTCTTCCTCGACAGCCAGTACCTGCTGATCATCGCGGTGACGGCGGCCCTGGTGGCGTTCCAGTACTGGTTCTTCGAGCACACTCTGGTCGGCAAGAAGCTTCAGGCGACGTCCCAGGACAAGGAGATGGCCGCCCTCCTGGGCATCCCGGTGGCCGGCATGATCATGCTGACCTTCGTGTACAGCGCGGTGCTCGGCGGCATCGCCGGCATCCTGGTGGCGCCGGTGCTGTTCGTGTCGATCCAGATGGGGGCCACGATCGCCCTCAAGGCCTTCGCGGCGACGATCATCGGCGGCTTCGGCGACGTCACCGGGGCGATCATCGGCGGCCTCGCGCTCGGCATCATCGAGACCTTCGGGGCGGCCTACATCTCGGTCCCCTACAAGGACGCCTTCGCGTTCCTGGTGCTGGTGGTGTTCCTGGTCGTGCGCCCGCAGGGCCTGTTCGGCGAGCGCGTGGCGGAGAAGGCATGAGCGGTCGCCCCTCCACCGTCGCCGGCCCGGCCGCAGCGGCTCCCGCGCCCCCGCCGCGCCGCCTGCCCCTCGGGAGCCTTGCCTACGCGGTCCTGGCCGCCGCCCTGGTGACACTGGCCGCCACGACGCCGCTCAGCGGCTACGCCCTCAACATCCTGATGCAGGCGGCGACCTACGCCATCGCGGTGATCGGCCTCACCGTGGTGCTCGGCCTGTGCGGGCAGATCAACCTCGCCCAGGCCGCCTTCTTCGGGATCGGTGCCTACGCGGTCGGGCTCGGAACGGTCGACGGGGGCCTGAACTTCTGGATCTGCCTGCTCACCGGCCTCGGTCTCGCGGTCGTGCTGGGCGCCGCGCTCGGCGCCTCCACGCTGCGGCTCGGCGGCCACTACCTCGCCATGGTGACGATCTCGTTCCAGCAGATCCTGACGCTGGTCCTCACCAACTGGATCCCGGTCACGCACGGGCCCGACGGCGTGCCGAACATCCGCCGCCCGGCCCTGTTCGCGGACGGGCAGAGCTACCTCGCCCTGTGCGTGCTGGTGCTGGCGGTCGTCGGCTGGCTCGTCTGGCACATGCCGCGGACGCGGCTCGGGCGCGCCATGCGGGCGGTGCGCGACAACGAGCTCGCGGCGGGGGTCTCGGGCATCGACATCTACCGTACCAAGGTCGCGGCCTTCGCCCTCGGGGCGCTGCTGGCGGGGCTCGGCGGCGGGCTGTTCGCCGGCAGCTTCACCTATATCAGCCCGGACCAGTTCGCCTTCGCCGAGTCGATCGTCTTCCTGACGATGGCGCTGCTCGGCGGCGTCGGCTCGCCGGTGGGCGCCGTGATCGGCACGGCCCTGCTGATCCTGATCCCGGAATGGCTCCGCTTCCTCAAGGAGATCCCCGGGCTCTACCTCGCGATCTACGGGCTCGCGGTGATCCTGATCGTGGTGTTCATGCCCGACGGGATCTGGGGCTTCCTCGGCGACCAGGTCCGGCGGCTGCGCCGGGCCCGCCCGGTCCCACCACCCGCCGCCGAACTGACCCTGAGCCAGGGCGAGCCCTCCGCGGCGCCGATGCTGGAGGTGTCGGACCTGTCCAAGCACTTCGGCGGCCTCAAGGCCGTGGACGCGGTGAGCTTCACGGTGGCGCGGGGCGGCATCCACGCGCTGATCGGTCCGAACGGGTCCGGCAAGACCACGACGCTGAACGTCCTGTCCGGCCTCTACAGCCCCACGGAGGGCACCGTGCGGCTGGCCGGGCAGGACGTCACGCGCCTGTCCCCGCACCGGCGGGCGGCGGCCGGGATCGGCCGCACCTTCCAGAACATCCGCCTGTTCCGCTCCATGAGCGCCCTCGAGAACGTGGTCATCGGCGCCGAGCGCCCCAACAACCCGCTCGGCGCGCGCGACCGGGCGGGGCTGGAGGCCCGCGCCCGGGCGGCTCTGGCCTTCGTGGGGCTGGAGGGGCGGGCGCAGGAGCCGATCTCCGGCTTCTCGTACGGCCACCAGCGCCTGATCGAGATCGCGCGGGCGCTGGCCGGCAACCCCGTGCTGCTGCTCCTCGACGAGCCCGCCGCGGGGCTCAATTCGAGCGAGAAGAACGCCCTGACGGTGCTCCTGCGCCGGATGGCCGCCAAGGGCCTGACCATCCTGATCATCGACCACGACATGACGCTGGTGAGCGACGTGGCGAGCCACATCACCGTGCTGAACTTCGGCCGCCGCATCGCCGACGGCGTCACGGCGACCGTGCTGCGCGAGCCGGCGGTGATCCAGGCCTATCTCGGCGAGGACGCCGCCGCCGGTCCCGCGGCGAGCCTCAAGACCGACCTCGCCCCGGCGTGACCCCAGCGATGACGACGCCCGCCACGCCCCTCCTCGAGATCCGCGACCTCGTCGTCCGCTACGGCGAGATCGAGGCCGTGCGCGGCCTGTCCTTCTCGGTCGGCGCCGGGGAGGTGGTGACGCTGCTGGGGTCCAACGGAGCCGGCAAGTCGACGACGCTCAAGGCGATCTCCGGGCTGGTGCGGCCCGCCGCCGGCACGATCCTGCTGGAAGGGCGGCCGCTGGAGGGCCTGAAGCCCGAGGCGATCGTGCGGCTCGGCGTCGCCCACGTCCCGGAGGGGCGCCGGGTCTTCCCGGGGCTCACGGTGCGCGAGAACATCATGCTGGGCGCGTCCAACCGCGCCGGCCTCGGCAAGCGGGCGCTGCGCGACGAGGTCGAGGCGATGTTCGACCTCTTCCCGGACATCCGCCGATTCGGCGACGCCCTGGGCTGGACGCTGTCGGGCGGCCAACTCCAGATGGTGGCCCTCGCGCGCGGCCTGATGGCCAAGCCCCGCATCCTGCTCCTCGACGAGCCCTCGCTCGGCCTGGCCCCCGTGATCGTCCAGGCGGTGTTCGCGATCATCGCCGAGGTGCGCCGCCGCGGGACCACCGTGCTGCTGGTGGAGCAGAACGCCCGGATGGGGCTCTCGGTCGCCGATCGAGGCTACGTGCTGGAGACGGGCCGGCTCGTCCTGCAGGGCGCCCCCGACGCCCTCTGGGCCAACGACGAGATCCGGTCGGCCTATCTCGGCGGACGGACGAGGCCCGAACTCGCGGGCTGACCGCACCGGGCCTCGTCGGCGACTTCGTCGCTCGCGCGGTGCGGCGCGCGCAACCACCGCCGGACGGAATTGCGTCCGCGACGCGGCGGTCCATCAGCGGTCGGACGCGCCTCGGCCCGCGAGCCCGCCAGCATCACGACCGGCGCGTCTCGGCGGCCGCCGGCGGTACCGTCGCGACCGTGAGGCCCGAGACCGCCGACTGTCCGGCGGCCTCGGCCCGATAAGCCTACGCGCTCTGCGTGGCGGGCGCGCGCGCGGGCAGCACCCAGTTGGGCCTGATGAAGTGGCAGGTATATCCGTCGGGACGCCGCTCCAGGTAGTCCTGATGCTCCGGCTCTGCCTCCCAGAACGGGCCGGCCGGCGCCACTTCGGTCACGACCTTGCCCGGCCACAGGCCGGAAGCGTCGACGTCGGCGATGGTCTCCTCGGCGACGCGGCGCTGGCCCTCGTCGGTGTAGAAGATGGCCGAACGATAGCTCGGGCCCCTGTCGTTGCCCTGGCGGTTCGGCGTCGTCGGGTCGTGGATCTGAAAGAAGAATTCCAGCATGCGCCGGAAACTCGTCCGCGCCGGGTCGTAGATGATCTCGATGGCCTCGGCATGGGTGCCGTGGTTGCGGTAGGTCGCGTTCGGCACGTCGCCGCCCGTGTAGCCGACGCGGGTCGACACGACGCCCTCCTGGCGCCGGATGAGGTCCTGCATGCCCCAGAAGCAACCACCGGCCAGCACCGCCCTCTCGGTTTCCATCGTCGCTCCTCCTGAGCCGTTCCACTGATCGCGCAGATATAGGGATCCCGAGGCGCTCCGCGCTGCGGCCTCGTAGCTTGCCATGCCTGCGATGCCTGCACGAGCACGCGCGGGGTTCCGAGAAGACGTTCGCTGCCGGGCGAACGTCTCCGAAGCGGCCTGTCAGCTCCGCACGAGCGGCTTGTTGACCTTGAAATTCTTCCGTGCCGGTTCGGCCTTGCGGGGATCCGGCTTGTCGGCGAGGAGCCGCTTCACGCGCTCGTTGAAGTCCTCGGGCGTGACGCCCTGCGCTTTGCCGGTCTTGAGTTCGCGTGCCATCTCGGCCTCCGCTTCGTGGCCCAGAGCACGGGATTGCGCGGAGGGATCGCACGCATATGGGCACGCGGCGGCCGCGGCGCCACCGATGTCCGGCCAGGATCGCTGCGTGCACGCGATGGACCGGCGGGCCGGGATGGGTTACGGTGGCTGCGAGGTTGATGACCGGTTCGTAATAACGCTTCAGGACCCGGGGGCGGTACCCGGCGCCTCCACCAGAAGCATCTTGCCCCGGATACCGCGCGGGGACGAGGGCGAGCGTCCGGCGTTGCGGATCGCGCGCTGCCAGGGTGCTTCTGCTGGGGGTGAAACAGGTTCGACTGGGCGGTAAAGGGATCGCGAGTTCTGCCCTGCCTCGGCAGGGTAAGATGCGGCTTTCGGTAAGGACTCGACCGGCTCGGCGCGGGCAACCCTCGTTCCGGGCACCTGACCAAAACTCTAAATGCCAACGACAACGTCGGCATGGAGATGCGCCTCGCGGCGTAATCTTCCGGGGCGTGGGTACGCCTAGCAACAGAACCCGAGGCTTCGGCCTCGGGACCCGCCTTTATCGTCTGCCCGTTGTTCAGTTCGGGGTCGCGTCCGGGCAGATCGGAGACTTGCTTGAACGAGCCCGAACAGGGCAGCGCGGAGGCCGTCTACATCTCGGCCATGGTCGGCGAGATGATGCGGCGCGTCCTGGAGGACGCTCTCGCCGAACTCGCGAGAACCCGCGGTGCGGCCTTCCTGGAGATCTTCGTGGCGCGCGAGCTGGCTCGCTGCGCCGACCTGTTCCGCGAGCGGCCCGGCGACACGCCGGAGACGACGGACATGTTGCGGGCCTGGTTCGCCATGGAGGGCGGTGAGGCGCTACGCGCCGTGGTCGATCGCGCCAGCGTCGAGGCGGCGCGCGACTGAGGCACTCCGCGGATGTGCCTGCCGCCGGGCGCGGGCCCTTACAGGCGGTCCGCGCACGGCGACAGTCCCCGGCGAACTGCTCGCCATCTTCCTGGGCTAAGCTCCGTCTCGGGAATGTTGAGACCGCGATCCCGGCCGAGGACAAGGGAATCGGGGTGACCGCCGGTGAAACCAGCCGAGCGCGGCAGGCCTTCCGTCATCCCTGATCTTGTACCCGCCGCACCGTCGATCAGCGAGAACCCGATCTGCCTCCGTGGCCACGGAGCGCCCGCGCGCCTCGGCAACGGACAGGCTGCAACCTACACATCTGTCGCCGAGAAGCTGGCGCTCGCGCTCATCACGAGCTTGCCCGCTTCGTCGTAGGCTTGAGCGGTGAACGCGTTCACCTCGGTGCGATAGCCCTCATCGCGCAGGATGTCGGTCAGCAGCCGGCGAAGGGTGTCGCGCAGCGCGTCCCGACCGGAAAGTTGCACGCCTTCGTCGTCCTTGACCGTGATGTGATCGGATGTGACGATGAAATATCGCGGCATCGGGCTCTCCGCCGACTGGACATGGCAGCGCGCATCACGCGGTCACCGGCCGCCGAGCCCACAATCGTCTACGCTCGCACAAACGCGGCGCGCGGGCACTCACCTGGATCAATCGCCGCGGCGCGGAACGACCGGCTCTCTCGGTGAAGAGATCGTTCGCTCCGGAGCGCCCTGTCCGCCGTGCCGGATTGACGGGAACCGTCATCCGAGGCGGCAGTTCTGTGCCGGTACCGACCTGTACAGCCCGCACCGGTCGCGGCGCGCGTGAGTTCCGTCAGGCTGTAGCCAAAATCGTCCGTCCGCGATCGGAATTATAGTTCGCTAATCGAGTTGCCTAGTGCCGATACAAAACATATAGTGCCGCGTCGGCGGGGGAGCCAATGCCTGAAATGGCCGGTATCGGTGTCGCGCGCGCCCGCGTCGACCGACGGACTTGGTCCGTTCACGGAGCGGCCAAACGCAACTCGGCCATCATCCAGGCCGGTCTCGCCCGGATCGTCGAGGACGAGATCCTGCCGCGTCTGGCGCTCGCGCATCGGGCGGATCCGCCGTCGCCCGCGTCGACGACGCGATCACCGACGCCTGAGCGCGTCGCCTCTCTCGCTCAAGCGCTGATGGAGGGCGAACCGCACGCCGAGTGGGTGCGCGCGCTCCTGGAAGAGGGCTTGTCGCTGGATGCCCTGCTGCTCGACCTGTTCGCACCCGCAGCGCGGTATCTGGGCGAGCTCTGGGAAGACGATGCCGCCGACTTCCTCGACGTGGCGCTCGCGCTCGGTCGCCTCCAGAACCTGACCCGCGCCCTGTGTGCGGATCTGGAGGGCGTGGACGTGACGGCGAACGGTCGCCGCGTCCTGCTGATGCCCTGTCCCGGTGAGACCCATCTCTTCAGCCTCGCGCTCGTGGCGAGCTTCTTCCGCGAGGCGGGGTGGGACGTGGTCCTGACCAACGGAGCGGACGAGGACCCCGCCAGCTTGGTCCGCGCCGAACAGTTCGATCTGGTCGGCATCTCGCTGTCCTGCGACATCCTCCTGCCGGTGATGGCGGTGTCCGTGGCGAAACTGCGCGCCGCGTCGTGCAACCCGGACCTGCGCGTCATCGTCGGCGGGCCGCTCTTCGTGCGGGAGCCTGCCAGCGCCCGTGTCGTCGGCGCGGACGCCGTCGCCGCGGACGCGCAATCGGCCGTCCGGATCGCGGAGGCCACCCTCGCGCGATGACGCCGTGCGGCCAGGCGCCGGATTCGGCGACTCGCTGCTGCGCGGATCCCTTCTCATCCGGACGGTGTTAGACGTGTCGCGGTAGAGAGGCAGAGATCCAGAATTTGCACGAGTTCGACGAGCAATTGGCGCGTGAATTCGTCCGCGGCCTCGTACAGTCGGCCGTCGCGCGCGGTCTCGATCCGGCCATCCGGCTCGATCAGTTTCGGGCGTTGCAGCAAGCGGTCGTCGCTCTATCGCGAGACGCTGACGTAGTTCGAACCAGCGAGCAGATCATCCGGGCGATCGACTGCGCTCTCCAGGAACTGACCGCGGTGAGATCGTAGTCTGATCGGACGGTTTCCGCGGTGACGCGCGGGACAGGGCCGGTCGCGAGCGACCAGCGATGCCGCGTCCGACGGTCCGTTTCGGCGCCCGTCCCTCGGGCCCGCGGTGACGGTTCGTTGCGGACACCCGGCAAGTGCCCTATCGGCCGCGGTGATGCCCGACCGATCCCTCCGCGCCGTCTGGTCCGACAGCCTCATGGCCGAGGTCGGCGCCCGCCTTCCCCTCTTCGACGACCTGTCCCCGGACACGATCCGGCGTCTGTCGGCCGAGGGCTTCGGGCGCGGCCTGCTGACGGCGTCCCTGCGCGCCCGCCTGCGGAAGGCCGGATTCCCGGATCTCGGTCATCTGGCCCAGTCTTCACCGGTCGCGATCGCCACGATCAGGAAGTTCGGTCCCATCCGCGTCGAGCGCGTCCGGCACTTCATCCTCGACGTGCTGGCGCGCTGGCTCCCGGGCGCGCGGGAGATGCACACACCCGAGGCCACGCGGGCGCGGCGGCTCGGCCGGCTGCGCGGGCTGCCGGCCGGATGCCTGCCCCTCGCGGCGGGTCAGATCGCGGCGCTCCGCTTCGCGGACGCATCCTGTGCGGACATCGCCACGTGTTCGCGTCTCGGGCTCCTCCGGACAGGCGCCGTGACATCCGGTGACGTGGACCACGTCGTCGCCACGCTCACCCGCCTCGCTCGCGCGTCCGATCCGGTGCCTTCGCGTCCCCTGGAGGAGGCCCGGGCGGCACCGTCGTGCGACGCCGCGAGCGCGGCGGCCCGTCGCGCCGCTCTGCTGGCGGAGCAGGATCGCGAATGGGACGAGGCCGCACCGACCGCGCGCCGGCCTCAAAGCTGACGACCCGACCGGGTCCGGAATCGATTTCTCGTGGCGAGACCTAGCAGGGCCGCGCCCTGCCGCGGTTCGATCCGACGCGGCGCTGTTCCTGTCCTCGAGGCAGTTCCGCGCATCCTCGAAGACGTCGCGATCGGCCCCTCCGATTGGAGTCGTCACCGGCAACCCTTGCGCCGCCGCATCTGCACACCATCTACAGACCATCCAACCGGATGTCGTATGGATGGTTTCAAATGGCCGACAAGGTGCACGATCTGCGACCCAGGCTGCCGGACAGCGAGAAGATCACGCTCAACCTCGGTTTCGTCGACCTCGGCCATATCGACCTGATGGTGCGCGACGGCTTCTACGCCAACCGTGCCGATTTCATCCGTACTGCCGTGCGCAATCAGATCGAGCGCCAGGGCGAGGCCGTCAGGCAATCGGTCAGCCGGAAGCAGCTCAGCCTCGGCCTGTCGCACTACACGAAGCAGGCGCTCGAGGCAGCGCGCGACGCGGGCGCGCCGCTGCACATCCAGGTGCTCGGGCTGGCCAGCATCGCCCTCGACGTCACGCCCGAACTGGCGCGCGCCGCCATCGCCTCGGTCGAGGTGCTCGGCGCCTTCCAGGCTAGTCCCGCGGTCAAGGCGGCGCTCGCCGACCGGACGAGCTGACGCCGCCACCTCTCCCCGCCGACGCGGCCGGACCCCGCCGCGCCCGCTTCCCGCTCAGCCAGGACCCGTCCGATGGATCACGCCACGAAGACCGCCTTCACGCGCTTCGCGTTCCCGAAGGTCGACCCCGCCCGTGCCGCCCGCGCCGCGGAGGCGATGGCCAGGCTTCAGGAGCGCCAGGCCGCAGCCTTCAGGCTGTGGTCGGGGGCGGCCCGGAGCGCCGCCGAGACGGGTGCGCCGAGCGCGGACGCGGCCGACATCCTCGACATGGTCGCGCCCTCCGCTCCCGGCGAAGCCTGGGTCGCGCCGGAGACGGCCGGAGAACGTCCGGGCCGCCATCCCCACGCCGGATCCGCGGGCGACATCGCCGGCACCGTGATGCGCACCGTCCAGGAGGCGCTGGCGAAGGCCGGCATCGGCACGGATCGCGACGGGCGGGACGGCGCGACGCCGGCCGCGCCCCGGCTTCCGGAGGGGGCACGCTTCGAGGCCCGCACGTTCACCGGCGCGGCCGGGACCCGAAACTACAAGGTCTACGTACCGAGCGGCTACACCGGCCAGGCCCTGCCCGTCGTGGTGATGCTGCACGGCTGCACGCAGAACCCGGACGACTTCGCCGCAGGCACGCGGATGAACGCGGTCGCGGAGGCGCGCAGCGTCCTGGTGGTCTATCCGGAGCAGCCGCGCTCGGCCAACATGCAGCGGTGCTGGAACTGGTACGAGCCCGGTGACCAGCAGCGGGAGGGCGGCGAGCCCGCCCTGATCGCCGGCATCGTCCGGCAGGTGATCGCGGAGTTCTCGGCCGATGACAGGCGGGTCTACGCGGCGGGCCTGTCGGCGGGCGGGGCTGCCGCCGCGATCCTGGCGATGACCTACCCCGACCTGTTCGCGGCGATCGGCGTCCATTCCGGCCTGGCCTGCGGCTCCGCCCGGGACGTGCCCTCGGCCTTCGCGGCCATGAAGGGGGACGGCGCGCGCGCGACGGGACAACGCCACGCCGTGCCGCTGATCGTGTTCCACGGCGACCGCGACCGCACGGTGCACGCGGCCAACGGCGATCGCGTGGCCGCGCAGGGGCCGTCGGACCCGGAACTCCGCACAGCGGTGACCCAGGGCCGGACACCGGACGGGGTGGACTACACCCGCACCGTCCGTTCGGACGCGTCCGGCCGCGCCATCGTGGAGCAGTGGGTTCTGCACGGAGCCGGGCACGCGTGGTCGGGCGGCAGCCCGGCCGGCTCGTTCACCGACCCGCGCGGACCGGACGCGAGCCAGGAGATGATCCGCTTCTTCCTGGAGCACGCGCGCGCCGCCGGTGCCAGACCCTGAATGTTGCCGGCCGGTCGGCCGCATCGGCCCGGCCGGATCACGGGAACGACCGTCTTCGATCGCAACCGGTCGGCGCGCTCGCGTCCGTCCCGATCATCCAACGGGCGCTGGGCGCAGGTCTCGAGCGGGCCCGCCGCGTCGCGCGCCGGGCGCGACGCCCGTCCGGTCAGGGCTATCTTTGTCGGCCGTGAGAGCGCAGAGTGTTGCCATCACCGGATCGGTTGATCCAGGCTCCGGTGGCTGAGGGTCCATGCCCCCGCCTGCAACGGACAGGCGCGCGTGGCAGACCTCATCACGTTTCCCGCCAAGCCGCGCTCACGACACGCGCGCCGCGCCTATCAGGTCCATCGGCTCGCCCCGACCGGTGGCGTGCTCACGACTTGCGTCATCACAGCGCGCAACGACGGCGACGCCAAGCGGCAGGCAGCGGGTCTGATCGCGGGGCATCATGCCGAGCTCTGGGCAAGCGACCGCCTCGTTGCCGTCTTCGGCCTGTTCGAGACCCCGGTCGCGACCGCGATCCGGTTGCTTCCAGACCAGCCGACGCCCGAACGGTGAGGACGACGTCGTCGGGGCTGTCATCGTATCCAGGAGCGAGATCATGGCAGCGGAACAGAAGCGCGGAAATCGCGAAGCCAAGAAGCCGAAGAAGTCTGTGCCCAAGACCAACGCGTCGGCGCCCTCCGTCAAGGGCTCCGTCGCGGCCGCCACGAAGCCGCCCCGGAAGGCCTGACGCGATGTTCGCGCGTCACGGCCAAGCCGCGTGGTAGAGCCCGGCCAACCCCGGCCGTGCCCGGTGATGCGGAAGCTGACCAGGTTGGTCGTCCGTATGGCGCAGCGACCCGGCCTCCTCGAGAGCGGGCGGCTGATCGATCAGCTCACGGATCTGGAAACCGAGGGCCTGGCCCGGAATATTTCGTGGCGCTCCATCGAGACGATCAGGGCCACTCGATTGAAGCTGCGCGTCGAGGGCCTGATGCCGACGTCGTCTCTGCCGCTCGCTCCCTGATGGATGTGCGCATGACTGATCGTGAGACGTGCTTGGAGGCTCTGGGAGCGCTCATCGTCCGGGCGGACGCGGCCGATCTCGCGGCCGCCCAAGATATCCTGCTGCGACTCGTCCTGCGTGAAGACGGTGCGGAGCGACGCGCGGCGGCCCTCGACGGGCTCCGTGCCGAACTCGCGTGCGCGACGCGGGCGGGCTCCCGCTCGCGCGAGCAGGAAGCCTTTCACACAGTCCTCCTCGCGATGATCGAGCGGACCCGCGACATGGCCGGTGCCACGACGGCGTGACGCGCCGCCGCTGGCCGAGCGACCGCGGAAGCGCGACCCGGTCCTCCGAGGCACGAATGTCCCGCGCCTCCCGTCAGATGCCGATGCTCGCCGCCCCGGCCGCGGCCGCCTGCGGAACGGTGGCGCCGTTCCGCAACGCCATCGCTATGGCGATCGACATGGTGTCGATGGCGAGCGCGCGATCCTGCCCGTAATCGTAGGAGCTGTTTCTCCCGGAACTCAGCCGCGCGTAGTAGGCGTCGGGGAATTCCCGATCGATCCGCGTTCTGAGGAGCTGAGCTGCCGCGGCGTAGTTGGCTTCGAAATCCCGGCCCTTGCTCGCCGATGCCCCCTCGAAGGTCCCGGCTTCCTTTCGCTTGGCGATCGCATCGGACCTGAGCTCCTGCGCGCTGCCAAGAAAAAACTGGATCGTTCTGGAGATCAGCCACCGGACGATGGTCATCGGAATCTCCTGAGCGGGCGGCGAATGCGTGCCCGTGCGGATACATAGCACATCGCGTCGCGCCCTGATCTTAAAAATACGATTTCGGAGACAATTAGGAGCCCCGGCCTACCGCCGCGGTATGCCGGGACGGGGGCCGGACGCCGCGCGCCCACCGAGTCGTCGCGCGTCCCGGCACCCGGCCGTGCCCGCAGAGCCGACGGTCACGGCGGAGAAATCTGCGGACCCGGATGCACCAGGGTCGTGTCGTGTTCGGTCGCCTGCCACACGGGCCAGGAGCCCTCGCGCACGAACATGGCGAACGCCTCGATCACGTCCGGCCGGTCGAAGGCGTGCACGCCCTCGACTGCACGCCCGACGATGCAGACCGCATCCGCCACATCGGCCGCGGGCGAGCGGATATCCAGTGAGAACATCACGCCCGATCGATCGGGCCTGAGCGCGTCGGGCAGGACGTCGATCTTGCGCCAGAGGCAGTACCACCGGGCACAGGCCTCCGGGCGTTCGCTGTAGATCCCGCAGCCCGTTCCGGTGTTGTGCCGGCACACGATCCCTGCCGGCTTGTCGAGGGCAGGGATCGCCAGAGCACGGCAGCACACCGTGCAGGAACCGCATGACCGGCCGGGGACGGTGCGCTCGGGAACGCGCGGGGCATCCCGGCTCGGGACGCCGCGGGCTCGTGCTTCGCTTGCGATCGGTCTGTCCTCGATTGCCGTCGTGCGGCGGCGATGGTGCTGATCTCGGAGAGGCGAGGGGGCTGCGCAACCGTCGGTCGCTGCACAGCCCGCGGAGCCGCATCGCCCTCATACCGTGCCGGCGGCCGCTGTTCACGTCCCCCGTCCGGGATGCCGCTCCGCGATCGGGCTGGACCGAGAGGGCGGCGGGTGCTGCGCGCCAGGAACGGCGTCTTCCCGGCGCGTGCCGGGCGCTTCGACGACGGGCCGTGCCAAGCGGCGCCCGATCCCGCAGGCGGGTGGCTCAGGCGGCCGGGCGCCGCGCGTGCCGCCACGCCGCGATCGCGCTCCGTCTCGCCTCGAAGGCCGTGCGCAACCGCGTGCCCGGTGCGCCCTGACGCTCCGCGCCGAAGCCGTGGAGCAGGACCGCATCGGGTCCGAAGACGCGACGCATCTCGGCGCGCCAGAGGCGGTCCGCGACGGCGAGCGTCGTCTCGGTTTCCGCGAAGCGTTCGATGTTCATGGCAGACGTCCTCCGCTCACCGCCGCCTGCCACAACGCGCTGTCCTGCCCGGAGGTCCAACGCGGCCGTGACCCCGGTCGCGGCCGCAGATCGGCTCGGGGGATCGGCGCGGCTGGAAGACCTCGTGGGTTACGAGGGTCGCACTTCGGCTTCTCCGCGCGATCCCGCGGTGTGGCCGGGCCAGGGGGCCGTCGTGTCAGAGCGCCCGCGCGAGGCCCGCTTCCAGATCGAGTGCGCTGGCGGTCTGCTGAGAGAGGCGGACGCCCGTCGGCTCGACCTCCGCATCGGCTTTCACCGCGCGGCGCACGATGGCCAGCGCCTCGTCCTCCGAGGTGGTAATCGCGGCGTAGAACATGACCAATCGGCCCGACAGCTCCGCGTCGTCGGGCCGCGTCACCTTGAGGATGAAGGCCGTCTGATTGGGTTCGATCATCGCCGCATCGGCCGGGTGGATGTCCTTCGTCGTCGTCATGGATCGCAAGGGCCTCGATCTCGGTCCATCCGGACGCCTTCCGCCGGGCCGGTGCACCATGGCGGATGCGCGTCACGGGACGTCGCGTCGTCCCCCGCGCGCCCGACCGCCCGAGACGGTTCAGGCGGGCGTGAGTTCGCCTTCCCGCACGGCGCGCTCGCCGCTCGCGGACTTGATGCGGTAAGTCGGCTCGCCGGAACGGTCGTCCGGCGTCAGGCGGACCACCTCGAAGAGGCCGTCGACGGTGCTCTTACTGCCAGCGTAGCTGATCCCCAGCTGCCGGACATGCTGGCCGATCTTGAACTTGTGAGACATGGGTCGTCCTCCGGAGTGATGGCGCGCGCGGGCTGGGTTCGGCCTAGCGGCGTGCTAGCGGCGTGCACGCGCCTTGCGGGCCGCGAATCGCGCGTCGCGTGCCGCCTTCTGTTCGGCGGCGCGGGCAACCTGCTGCTCCGCCTTCTCGGCGGCCAGACGGTCTGACTCGGCCTCGGCGCGGGCCTGCGCGGCCTGGACCTCAGCCTCACGCTCGATCTCGGCGGCCAGACGAACGGCTTCCCGTTCGGTCGCCCGCAGGTCCCGGGCCTGGACGACCGCGCGCCGCGCGGCTTGCCGAGCGAGGACGACCGGATCATCGGCCGCCGGGCGTGCCCGGAACCGGGCCAGTGTGGCCTGCCGCGCTCTGGCCGTCTCCGCGAGACGATCGACGAGGTGATCGGTTTTCAAAGGCTTCACGAACTCTCCGTGGGCGCACCGGACGTCAGCCCCGGTGGCGAGACATGGATGAAGCCGCTCCGCGGTAGGAACGGCTTCGAAGCGCGTCACGAGTGGACGCGTGAGACTCAGGCCGCCTGAAGGCTGCCGGCCGACTGCTTGCCGGTCCTCCGGTCGGTCTCCATCTCGTAGGAGACCTTCTGGCCCTCGTTCAGGCCTTGCATGCCGGCGCGCTCGACGGCCGAGATGTGGACGAACACGTCCTTGCCGCCGTCATCCGGCTGGATGAAGCCGAAGCCCTTGGTGTCGTTGAACCATTTAACGGTGCCGATGGTCATAGGTATTCCATGTCAGTGAAGGCAAATAGATAGGGCGGGCGCATGGGTCACACGCGCCCGGTCGCCGGATGTCGAAAATGGGAGAGATGCAGAACGCTCGCCCTGTTGAGGCGATACGGCCGGATACCTGGCCAAAAATCGATTTCATATCTGTACGCCATCGACGTGTCGATGACAAGTACATTGAGAAATTGCGCGTTTCACGCCGATTTGTGCGGCGATTATTTATCCTGAAACTTCGCGTGGCGTTTCCCGTGAACGGCTCGGACGAAGCGGCTTGCCGGTTCCCGTGCGGTCCCGCGTTCGGCCGCCCGATCTCCGGCAGTGTCGACGGCCGGTCGCGCGTGATGAGGAGGGCCGCGCCAGCGGGGCGGACAAGCGGCGGCAACGTCGGCTCCGACCCGTGATGCCGTCCGCGCCACGGCGCGGATGCGGCGACGTGGACACCTGGCCGCGGGGCGTCCGGGCTCTCTCTACACGCGCACGCAATCCACGGTTCGCGCGCCGGTTCTGGGAGCCGGCGCGCCGTCAGATCCGGAAGCGCGCTACGATGACCCAGGATCTGCCGGACTTTCCCCCGGAGGCGTTCGCCAAGCACGACCGCGATCCCGATCCCGCCTTCTACGCGCAACCGCGCTTCGTGACCCATATCGATGCCGCCGCGGTGGCGGCGGTCACCGACCTCTACAGGGCGATCGTGCTGGCGGGCGGCGACGTCCTCGACCTGATGTCGAGCTGGGTCAGCCACCTGCCGGACGAGGTCGCGTATGCCAGCGTCACCGGTCACGGCCTGAACGCCGCCGAACTCGCCGCCAACCCGCGCCTGACCCGGCATTTCGTGCAGGACCTCAACGTTGAGCCGCGCCTGCCGCTCGACACGGCCTGCGTCGACGCCGCGCTGATCTGCGTCTCGGTCCAGTATCTCCAGCGCCCCGTCTCCGTCCTGTCCGAGGTCGCGCGCGTGCTGCGTCCCGGCGCCCCGGCGGTGATCAGCTTCTCGAACCGCTGCTTCCCGACCAAGGCGGTGGCCATCTGGAGTGCCCTCGACGGTGGGGGACATGCCCAGCTCGTCGGCCTGTACCTCCAGCGCGCCGGCTTCGCCCGCGTCGAGCGGCGCGTCCTCAAGCCCGCGGGAGGTCCCGGCGACCCCGTGACGGCGGTGGTCGGCTGGACGGCCGCGGCCTGATCGGTCCGGATGCGGCCGTCACCGGGACCGCGCCCGGTCTCTCAGGCCGGCGCGCGCGCCGGGAACCAGTTGCCGTGGAAGCCCGGGGGGATCCGGTGCCCGAGGCGGATCCGGGCGAGGGGAGGGGCGTCGAACGCCCGCGCGTCGAGGACGGTGAAGTCGGTCACGTCGCCGGCGGTGTCGATCACGAGCCCGACGAGCCAGCCCTCGTCCTCATCGGCCCCGGTCCGCGCCGGCACGAAGACGAACTCCCCCGGGACGTGACCGGGACCGAAGTCGTGCACGTGGCGCGCGCCCGTCTCGAGGTCGTGCTTGTAGAGCTGCGTCGCACCGGCGAGCTGCGTGTTGCCGTCGGCCGGCACGCTGACCGTGTAGACGTAGCGGTGGCGCTGCCCGAGGCGCCGCTCATCGATGCGGGGGAATTCCTGCGCCGCCGCGTCGATCACGCGCCGCTCGACCCGACCCGTCGACGGGTCGATGATCCAGCGCTCGAGCCGGCCCGGCGCGTCGAGCCCGCCGGCGGCCGAGGCGAACACCGTCCCGTAGGCGACGACATCGAGGATCACCCGCCCGTCCGCGTCGTCGTAGGCGTTGGCGGTGTGGAACACGAAGCAGGGCTCGACGGCGCACCAGACGATGTCGGCGCCGTCGCCCTGACGCGGGAGGAGGCCGACACGGGCCCCATGGCCGGGGTTCCAGCGGAACGGGAAGCGGTACCCGGCGAGCAGGGCCCGGAACGAGAACGTGACCGGCAGGTCCAGCACGATCACGAAGCGCGCCGTGATCGCGCAATCGTGGATGCACGGGCCGTGCGCGACCGCGACCGGCACATCGCGCACGACCCGCCCGCTCGGGGCGAGGACGACGTGGCGCACGCTGTCCCAGACGCGGCCGTCGTACGCGACGGCGTGCGTCTCGCCGGTCAGCGGGTCGCGGTGCGGGTGCCCGCTGAAGGAGCCGGCCAGCGTCCCGTCGAACGGGTTGTAGCGCTGCGCCTCCAGGGTGGGCGAGAGTTCGACCGGGAAGCTGCCGGCCTCCACCACCGCGAAGATCCGGTCGCCGATCGCGACGACGTTGGTGTTGACGGTGTCGTTGCCGCCCCGCCGCGGCCCGGGCGCCGCGGGCCGCTCGAGCGCCGCGGCGGCCGTGCGCGAGCCGATCCAGCGGTTGCGATACCACAGTGCCTTGCCGCCCTCGAGCGCGAGACCGTGCACCATGCCGTCGCCGAGGAACCAGTCGTGGCCCCGCGTCGCCGCGCGGACGGGGTTCGCCCCCATCTTGAGATAGAGGCCGTCGAGGCCGGGCGGGATCGTCCCGGTGACCGGCAGGTTCTCCAGCGTCAGCTCCGCGCGCATCGGCGCGTGGACACCGACGACGAAGGGATTCGCCGCCCTGGGCAGCCGCAGCCGGTTGCAGGCCGCCACCAGGCCGACGCCGAACTCGGCGGCCGCGCGGAAGGCCGACTGGACTCGATTCGGCATCGGCAGCGCTTCCAGGATGGGGCGGCGGGCAGGAGCGACATCGACGCGAGGCCGTCCGGGTCCTCGCCATGGGAGGCCGCCGCACGCGCTTCACGGCGCAGTATAGCCGAAAGCGGTGAGGCGGCGTGCTGCCGGATGCCGCTGCGACCGGAGGCGGCGCGCGTGACGCATGCGGGTGGTCTCGCGACGGTCCGCCTCCGCGCGGTGATCCAAGGTCGCGGACGTTGCCGCCGCGCCCGTTCCCGACCCGAGGCCGGCTCTCGCGATGTCCGCTCCGCGTCGTTCCGACCTGCCGGCCCGCGGGATCGGGCCCATGGCCGTGCCTCGCCGCGACGAGACCCGCGATGAATCGGCATCGGCTGCGTGGCCGGTCTCGCTGCGCGCTGGATCGAACAGCGGCCGGGTGACGTTCCTCATCGCCTACATCGCCCAGACAGGAGGAACGCTCATGCGAATTCGCTATCTGCTGCCGCTCGTCGGCTTGCTCGCGCTCACGGCCTGCAAGGACGAGAAGAAGGCCGAGACCCCCCCGCCGCCTCCGCCTCCCGCCGGCACGGCGCCGGCGAACCCTGCGCCTCCGGCCACCACGACGAATCCGGCTCCCGCCAACAAGCCGTAGCCGAGGCGCCTCGAAGGTGGCGGGCCCTGTGACGCATTCCAGGCCCACAGGGCCCGCCCGTCGCGGCCGGGGCCGACGCCGCTGCCGCCGGCGATGCCGCCGGTCTGGGCGCGCAGCCGAAGCGAAGCTCCGCGACGGGGACGGGGCAGTTCCGTTCCGCTCCGCGATCCGGCGCAGCGTCAGCACCGCCTGCTCCGCGCTCGTCTTCCGACCGCGCCGCATGTCCGGCTCCCTCGGTCGAAGCTGATCCTCCCGCTCGCACCGGCCAGGACGGGTCCAGGTCGGTCGGGTCCAGGTCGGTCGGGTCCAGGTCGGTCGGGTTCAGGTCGGCCGGGTCGAGCGGGCCGATCGGGTCAGGGCGGCTCCGGTCAGAGCGAGGCGAGGGCGACACCGCCCAGGGCCGTGAGCGCGACGACGATCCACGGCGCCACCCGACCGACCGTCAGCAGCACGAACGCCAGCACGGCCACGGCGAAATCGCGCGGGTTGCCGACCGCGCTGCTCCAGACGGGATCGTAGAGCGCGGAACCGAGGATTCCGACCACCGCCGCGTTGGTCCCGCGCATCGCAGCCTGGGCCAGCGGACGCGTCCGGAACGCGTCCCAGTAGGGCAGCGTGCCGTAGACCAGGAGCACGCCCGGCAGGAAGATCGCGACCAACGCGATGGCCGCGCCGACCACGCCGTGGGGCGACGGCCCCGCGACCGCGCCGAGGTAGGCCGCGAACGTGAACAGCGGGCCGGGCACGGCCTGGGCGGCGCCGTACCCGGAGAGGAAGGTGCCGGGGCCGACCCAGCCCGGCGCGACCACCTCGGCCTGCAGCAGCGGCAGCACCACGTGGCCGCCGCCGAACACCAGGGCGCCGGAGCGGTAGAAGGCGTCGAACAGCGCCAGGCCCTGGGATGGCAGGCCGGCGACGAGCAGATGGGGCACGACGAGGAGCAGGGCGAAGGCGACCAGCGCCGCGGCGCCGGCCCGCCGGGACACCGGGACCGCGAGGTGCCCCGCCTGCGCCTGCGGTGGCGCCCGGCAGAGGACGAGCCCGGCGAGGGCACCGAGGGCGATGGCGCCGAGCTGCCCGACCGAGCCCGCGACGAACACCGTGAGGAACAGGGCCGCCACCGCGATGCCGGCGCGCGGCCGGTCCGGTGCCAGGGAGCGGGCCATCCCCCAGACCGCCTGCGCGACGACCGCCACGGCGACGAGCTTGAGACCGTGGATCACGCCGTCGGCGACCGGACCCGACAGGGCCGCGGCGCCGTAGGCGAAGGCCAGGAGCAGCAGGGCCGAGGGCAGCGTGAACCCCGCCCAGGCGGCGAGCCCCCCCAGGAGGCCGCCGCCGCGGAGCACGCCGAGCGAGAACCCGACTTGGCTGGAGGCGGGCCCGGGAAGGAACTGACACAGCGCCACCAGATCGGCATAGCCGCGCTCGTCCAGCCATCGGCGCCGGGTGACCAGCTCGTCGCGGAAGTAGCCCAGGTGCGCGATGGGGCCGCCGAACGCGGTCAATCCGAGCTTGAGGAAGGCGCGGAAGACCTCTCCCACGGAACCGGGCGCGCGTGCGGACGCGGACTCGGGCCGCCCGGGCTCAGCGGACGATGAGGCGTCGGTCATGGGCGGCCTGGGTCCGGGCGTGTCGCGAAGGGGCGGGCGTGGCTGGCGTCCAACGACCGGCACCGGGCACCTCGGGGTCGAGCCGCGTCCGGATGCCGTCCGGGAAGAACACCGCCGGGCGTATTACCAAGCTTACCAGCAGGCACACCAGGATGACCCAACCGGTTTCCGCGGTTCGCGGGAGGTCGTGCCAGGAACGCATCCGTCACGTCCTCGCGAACAGGCGGAGCGGGCCACGGGCGCTCGCGGGACTGATCCGCTCCGCTCGAGGCCGGCGAGGCCGGGCGTGGGACGACCGGCGCAGGATACCATCCCGGCCGGGCGGGATGGCACCGGACGAGTCTCGGCCTTCGATGGGCGCGAAGCTGGGCAGATCTCGGGCCTTGACCTTCCAACGGTGGGAAGCCCCATCTCGTCCGGACGCCGTCGGGAGGAGAGCCACATGGTCCGCTTCGAGGTCGGGAAGACGGGGCGCGGCGGCTGCGCCGGGTCCGTGATCCGCGCCGTGCAGGCCGTCGCGCCCAGCGCCCGGATCGAGGTCGACATAGAGGTCGACTTGGCGACGAAGCGCGTCACCGCGGCCGGCTTCCCGGCCGAGCCCGTGCTCGCGGCGGCCCCAGGGGACGCCGCAGCGACCGGAATCGCACGTCGGCGTCCACGTCCCGGCCGCGGACATGGTCCCGCCGCCAGAACCGGTGTAATCCCGTACCCATGAGCCCGGACCGGCAGATCCTGCGCCTGATGGCGGCGATGATCCTCGCGATCGTCGCCTACGTCGCGCCGTCCGCCGCCCAGGCCCACGAGGGCCATGCCCACCACGGCCACCGCGCGGCCGCGGCGCAGCCGAGGGCGGTCGCCCCGGTCGCCGCATCCGTACCGGTGACGCCCGCCGCCCGGTCGGCGGCGCCGGCATGGTCCAAGGTCGCCCGCGCCACCGTCGCGGCGGCGCGCGTCGAGCCGACCGAGGACGGGTGCTGTCGTCCGGGCCGCGAGACCCGCTGCTGCGGGACGATGGCCTGCTGCGCCACCGGCGTCCTCGGGGGGCCCCCTGGCCTGTCGCCGGACCTGTTCGGCGCCGTCACGCTGGTCCCGGGCGACGTCGCCGGCCGCACCGGCCTCGGCCCCGAGGCCCTGCCCGAGCCCCCACGAACCCGCGCGTGAGATGAGGCGCGCCCGAGGCGCGCGACGCCCGAGGTGCGCCCGCCCGTGGCCGCGCCCGGCATCCCCATCGCGAGGATACCGTTTCCATGTCGACCCGTCTTGCCGCCGCCCTCGGCGCGGTGGCGCTGCTCGCCGCCGTCCCGGCGGGGCCCGCCCGCGCCCACGAGGGCCACGACCACGGCGCCGCCCAGCCCCCCGTCTCGAAGACCATCGCCCCGCGCGGCGAGACATTCTCCGACGCCTTCGAGCTGGTCGCCATCCCGCGCGACGGCGCCCTGACCCTGTTCCTCGACCGCTTCCGGACGAACGAGCCGGTGACCGGCGCGACGATCGAGGTCGAGACCCCCGAGGGCCCGAGGACCGCCAGCGCCACGCCCGGGGGCGGCTACACGCTGACGGCCCCGTGGCTGTCGAGGCCCGGCCGGCACGACCTCGTCGCGACGGTCACCGCCGGCGACGCGGTCGACGTGCTGCCGGTCACGGTGACCGTGCCGGCCGATGCCGGCGCCGCAATTCCCGCCGAGCCGGCCGCGGCACGGGCGGCGCTCGCGCGCGTCTCGGAGGTCGCCCGCGGCGTCCGCCAGCGCCTCGGCGCCGGGGACCCGATCCTGGTCGGCGCGGTCGCCGTCGCCTTCCTGCTCGGCGTCCTCGTCACCGCCCTCGCGCGAGGCCGCCGCGGCGTCCCGACGGCGGCGATGATCGCCGTCGGCATCACCCTCGTTCTGGGCACCGCCGCCTTCGCGCACGGCGACGACGACCGCGAAGCCCCCGTGCGGGGGGCCGCGCTGACCGGGACGCGCCCGGCCGCGCCGTCCGCGTCGGACCTCGCGCAGCGCCTGCCCGACGGATCCGTCTTCGTGCCGAAGCCCACCCAGCGCCTGCTCGCCCTGCGCACGACGATGACCGAGCGGGGCAGCTTCCACCGCTCGGTCGAGCTGCCCGGCCGCATCATCCCGGACCCGAACGCCAGCGGCGTCGTGCAGTCCTCGGTCGGCGGTCGCCTGTCGCCTCCGCCCTCGGGACTGTTCCCGCGCCTCGGCACGCGGGTGCGCAAGGGCGAGGTCCTGGCCACGGTCACACCGCCGATCCAGGCCGTCGACGTCTCCGACATGCGCCAGACGCAAGGGGATCTCGACCAGCAGATCTCTATCGTCGAGCGCCGGGTCGACCGCTACAGGCGGCTCGCCCTGACCGGCGCCGTGGCCCAGACCCAGCTCGACGACGCCCTGGCGGAGCTCAAGGGCCTGCAGGATCGACGGTCGGCCCTCGACAGGATCAGGCGTGAGCCGGAGCCGCTCGTCGCGCCGGTCGACGGCGTCGTCGCGCAGGCCGCGGCGGTGGCCGGTCAGATGGCCACCCCCGGGCAGATGGTCTTCCAGGTCGTCGACCCGGGCCGCCTCTGGGTCGAGGCTCTGAGCTTCGACGCCCTCGCGGCGGCGCAGGACGCCACCGCACGGCTCGCCGACGGCCGGACCCTCAAGCTCGCCTACCAGGGTTCGGGCCTCGCCGACCGCAACCAGGCCATCCCGGTGCAGTTCGCCGTCCAGGGCGACGCCTCGGGCCTGCGGGTCGGGCAGTTCGTCACCGTGCTCGCCGGGACCGACACCGAGCAGGCCGGGCTGGCGCTGCCGCGCGCGGCGGTCGTGCGCGCGGGGAACGGGCAGGACGTCGTCTACGAGCACACCACCGCCGAGCGCTTCGAGGCGCGGCCGGTCCGCGTCGAGCCCCTCGACGGCGGCCGGGTGCTGGTGGCGGAGGGGGTCGGGCCCGGCAAGCGGGTCGTGACGCAGGGCGCCGAACTCCTCGACCAGGTCCGCTGAGGGATCCGCCGATGTTCACCGTCCTCGTCGGACAATCGGTCCGCAACCGCCTGCTCGTCCTCGCGCTCGCCGCGGTGCTCGTGCTCTACGGCGCCTTCACCGCCACCAAGCTGCCCGTCGACGTCTTCCCCGACCTCAACAAGCCCACCGTCACCATCATGACGGAGGCCGAGGGCTACGCGCCCCAGGAGGTCGAGCAGCTCGTCACCTACCCCATCGAGACCCGGATGAACGGTCTGCCGGGCGTCACCCGGGTGCGCTCGGTCTCGGGCGTGGGGCTGTCCATCACCTACGTCGAGTTCGACTGGGGCACGGACATCTACCGGAACCGGCAGCAGGTCGCGGAGCGCCTCGCCCTGGTGCAGGACCAACTGCCCCGGAGCGTGACCCCGGTCATGGGCCCGATCTCCTCGATCATGGGCCAGATCCTGCTGGTGGCGGTCACGGGCGACACCGCGACCCCCATGCAGGTGCGCGAGGTCGCCGACTTCACGATCCGGCCGCGGCTGCTGACCATCCCGGGCGTCGCGCAGGTCATCCCCATCGGCGGCGAGGTGCGCCAGTTCCGGGTCAGCCCGAACCCGGCCGCCATGCGCGCGCTCGCCGTCACGAACGCGCAGCTCGAGGCGGCGCTCGCCCGGTTCGGCACCAACGCCGGCGGCGGATTCACCGACCAGAACGCGCGCGAGTACCTGATCCGGAACATCGGCCGGACCATGAGCCTCGACGACCTGCGCAGCCTGGTGGTCGCGACGATCAACGACGCGCCCGTCCACCTGAGGCAGGTCGCCGAGGTCTCCTTCGCCGCGAAGGTGAAGCGCGGCGACGCCGGCTACATGGCGAGGCCCGCGGTCATCGTCTCGGTCGAGAAGCAGCCGGACGTCGACACGGTGCGGCTCACCCGCAGCATCGAGGCCGCCCTGAAGGAGATGGGACCGAC
>NZ_JBNNWO010000021.1:0-81183 GCF_050281105.1 Methylobacterium sp. NPDC080182 | reverse complement strand
CGGACGACGGCCATCTCGCTGCTGGCCATCCCGGTCTCGGTGCTGACGACCGCGGCGGTGTTCCACCTGTTCGGGCTGTCCATCAACACGATGACGCTCGGGGGGCTGGCCATCGCCATCGGCGAGCTCGTCGACGACGCGGTGGTGGACGTGGAGAACATCTACCGACGGCTCGGCGACAACCGGCGGGCGGCCAACCCGAGAGGCGTGCTCCAGGTGGTGGTGGAGGCCTCGAACGAGGTCCGCTCGGGCATCGTCTACGCGACGCTCATCATCATCCTCGTGTTCGTGCCGCTCTTCGCCCTGTCGGGCATCGAGGGACGCCTCTTCGCCCCGCTGGGCGAGGCCTACATCATCTCCATCCTGGCGAGCCTGCTCACCTCCATCACTCTGACCCCGGCGCTGGCGTCCCTACTGCTGCCCGGCCTGAAGACGCTGGAGGAGCACGACAGCCGTCTCCTGAAGCGGCTCAAACGCGGCAACGCCGCCCTGCTGCGGGTCGCATTCCGGCACCAGGGCCTGCTCGTCGGCACGGTCGCGGTCGCGGTGGTCGCCGCCGGCGTGGCGGCCTGGACCCTGCCGCGGGCCTTCCTGCCGCCGTTCAACGAGGGCTCGTTCACGGTCAACATGACCTTCAACCCGGGCATCTCGCTCGCCGAGAGCAACCGGGTCGGGCTGATCGCCGAGAAGCTGCTGCTCGACATCCCGGGCGTGAGGACGGTGGGCCGCCGCACCGGCCGGGCCGAACTCGACGAGCACGCCGAGGGCGTCCATGCCTCCGAGATCGAGGTGGCCCTCGACGCGGGTGCCGAGCGCCCGAAGGAGGCGCTGGTCGCCGACATCCGCGGACGCCTCGCGGCCCTGCCGGTCGCCGTCAACGTCGGCCAGCCGATCTCGCACCGGCTCGACCACATGCTCTCGGGCGTGCGCGCCGAGATCGCGCTCAAGGTGTACGGGGAGGATCTCGACGCCTTGCGGCGGATCGCGAACGCCCTGCGCGACCGGATGGCGGCGATCCCCGGCCTCGCCGACCTGCAGGTCGAGCGCCAGGTCCGCATCCCGCAGCTCGAGGTCCGCGTCGACTACACGCGGGCGGCCCTCTACGGGGTGCAGCCCGCGGCCGTGGTCGAGCAGATCAGCCGCCTCTCGAACGGGCGCGTGGTCTCGACGGTGGTCGACGGCGTGCGCCGCTTCGACGTGGTGCTGCGCCTGTCCGAGGACCGCCGAACCACCGCGGGCCTGGGCGACCTCCTTCTGGAGACGCCCTCGGGCTGGGTGCCGGCGCGCCAGGTGGCCGACATCCGCGAGACCGACGGCCCGAACCAGATCCTGCGCGAGAACGCCCGGCGCCGCATCGTGGTGCAGGCCAACACCGACGGCGGGCGCGACATGGCCACCGTCGTGGCGGCCATCCGCGAGGCGGTGGCGAAAGAGCCGCTGCCACCGGGCTTCTTCACCAGCCTGGAGGGGACCTTCCAGGCGCAGGAGGAGGCCAGCCGGACCATCGCGGTGCTCTCCGCGGTATCCCTGGCGCTCGTCTTCGCCATCCTGTTCAGCCGCTACAGGTCGGCGGCGCTCGCCCTGATCATCATGGGCAACGTGCCCCTGGCGCTGATCGGCTCGGTGGTCGCCCTGTGGCTGGCCGGGCAGCCGC
The DNA here is from genome assembly GCF_050281105.1 of Methylobacterium sp. NPDC080182. Taxonomy (NCBI): domain Bacteria; kingdom Pseudomonadati; phylum Pseudomonadota; class Alphaproteobacteria; order Hyphomicrobiales; family Methylobacteriaceae; genus Methylobacterium; species Methylobacterium sp. NPDC080182. The sequence continues at coordinate 79,529 of NZ_JBNNWO010000021.1, read as the reverse complement.
TGTCGGTGGCGTCGATGATCGGCTTCATCACGCTGACCGGCATCGCGGCGCGCAACGGCATCCTGAAGATCAGCCACTACCTGAACCTGTCGCTGCACGAGGGCGTGCCGTTCGGGCCCGACCTCGTGGTGCGCGGCAGCCTGGAGCGGCTCACCCCGGTGCTGATGACGGCGCTCGCCGCCGGCGTCGCGCTGGTGCCGCTGCTCTACGACTCGGCGAGCCCGGGCAAGGAGATCCTGCACCCGGTGGCGGTGACGATCTTCGGCGGCCTCGTCAGCGCGACGCTGCTCGACACCGTCCTGACCCCCGTCCTGTTCCTGCGCTTCGGCCGCGCGCCGCTGGAGCGGCTGCGCGCCCTCCACGCCGACACGCCGGCCCACCCATCCCCGGACGGCGCGCGCCCGCGCCCGGCCGAGGCCTACTGACCCGCACAACCCAACTGATCCGCACAACCCAGGAGAACCGGGATGATCCTACCGAGACTGGCCCTGATCGCCGCCCTCCTCGCCGCGTCCGCCGTCTGCGCCCACGAGACCGCCGGCCAGCACGGCGGCCGTGTGACGGATGCCGGCAGATTCCACGTCGAGCTCGTCGCCAAGGGCGAGGCCGTCGACGTGTTCCTGTCCGACGAGGGCCAGAAGCCGGTCCCGGCCGCCGGCTTCAAGGGCACCGCCATCCTCGTCGTCGGCGGCAAGCCGACCCGCGTGCCGCTCGAGCCCGCCGACGGCAACCGCATGACCGGAAAGGCCGCGACCGCGCTCGGCGCGAGCCCCAAGGGCGCGGTGCAGCTCACCGGCCCGGACGGCGCGACCGCCAGCGGCAAGTTCAACTGACCCCACCGGGAGAGAACGATCCATGACGCACCTCCGCACCCTTCTCGCCGCCGCCCTGCTGTCGACCGGGCTGGCCGGGGCGGCCCTGGCGCAGGGCATGCACGACCACGGCTCCATGTCCGGCAAGGACATGGGCTCGATGAAGCCGAACCCGAAGGACGACGCCGCGACCAAGGCGTTCAAGGCCGCCGACACGGCGATGATGAAGGACATGGACATCCCCTATACCGGCGATGCCGACGTCGACTTCCGCAGGCACATGATCCCGCACCACAGGGGCGCGGTCGCCATGGCCAAGGTCGCGCTGACGCACGCCAAGGATCCGGCCACCAAGGCGATGGCGCAGAAGATCATCGACGATCAGGAGAAGGAGATCTCCGACATGGAGGCGTGGCTGAAGCGGCACGGCCAGTAGCCGCCCGCGCCGGGACCGGAGACCGGGGCGGTTCCGGCCCGCCCCGATGGAGGTGCCTCACGCCGCGCCGGAGCGGGGCGAGGCGCCCCCGCGCCTGACGCGGGCGCCGTTCCCGGTCAGGCGCGGGACGGGATGCCCAGTCCCGCCCTGGCGGCGCGACCGGGACCCGGCCGAGCGTCGACAGCCCGCGATCCCGGCCGCTTGACAGCGTGTTCGTTCTGGTCTGTTATTTCTGTCATGACAGAAATAACAGACATGCCGAGTCCCCTGCCGGCTGCGGTCGAGCGCTTCGTGCTGCACTGGGGCGATCTGGGCGGCCAGTGGGGCGTCAACCGCTCGGTCGCGCAGATCCACGCGCTCCTCTACCTCTCCGAGCGCCCTCTCGCCGCCGAGGACATCGCCGGCATGCTCGGCATCGCGCGGTCGAACGTCTCGAATTCCCTGCGCGAGCTGCTCGGCTGGAACCTGATCCGCCGCGTGCCCGTGATGGGCGAGCGCCGCGACCACTTCGCCGCCGAGACCGACCTCTGGGAGATGGTCACGCGCATCGCCGCCGGCCGCAAGGAGCGCGAGATCGATCCCGCCATCGCGGCCCTGCGCGCCTGCGTCGCCGAAGCGGACGCGGACCCGGCGCTCGGGGCGGTCGCCAAGCGGCGCCTGCGCGCGATGCTCGACTTCACCGAGTCGATGGAGCGCTGGTACGGCCAGATGCTCAACGTGCCCCGGGGCACGCTGGCCAAGCTCATCCGGCTGGGCGGCCGGATCGTGAAGTTCCTGCCGGCCAAGGCTGAGTGACGATCCGAGGGTCGTCCTCGGAGAGCCGGACCGATCGAGGGGCCCAGGTGACCGCGATGGGACATGTCCGTCGAGCCGATGCGGGGCCGTCCCGCGCGTTCTCCCCCGCCCGGTCGCTCACCGAGCCGGGCGACCTGCTGGACCTGCGCTTCCGGGCCCTGATCCCGGAACGCGCGTGGGCGAGCCTGTCGCCGGCCGTGCGCCGCCGCTTCGGGAAGCGGCTCGCGCAGGGGGCGAGCGCGGTCTATGTCGGCCACGTCGTCGCGATGGACGTCAGCCGCTTCGGCTGGCTCGTCGCGCAGGCGACGCGGCTGGTCGGCGGCCCGCTGCCTCTGGAACGCCAGACCGGCCGCGCCGGCGTCGTCACCGTCACCGAGGACCCGGATGGCGGCGGTCAGGTCTGGACGCGGCTGTACGCCCGCGCCTCCGGCTTCCCGCAGGTGATCCACTCGGCCAAGCGCTTCGCCGGTCCCACCGGCCTGGAGGAGCATGTCGGCGCCGGCGTCGGCATGAGCCTCACGGTGGCGGTCGAGGACGGGGCGCTGACGTTTCGCAGCCACCGCTACTTCATCGCCTGCCTGGGGCGCCGCCTGCACCTGCCGGGCTGGCTCACCCCCGGCGCGCTCACCGTCACCCACGCCGATGCCGGCGGGGACGCGACGCCGGGCGCCTTCCGCTTCATCCTCGACATCGCCCACCCCTGGTTCGGGCGGCTGATCCACCAGGAAGCGGTCTTCCAGGACGCCGAGCCGGCGGGGCAGGGAGAGGCGGCGTGAGCACGATCCTGGTCTTCGGCGGGTACGGCGGCTTCGGGGCTCGCCTGTCGCGGCGGCTCGCGGAGGCCGGTCACGACGTGGTCGTCGCGGGCCGCCGCCTAGCGCGGGCCGAGGCGTTCTGCGCGGCCCATCCTCCGTGCCGTCCCCTTCAGGCCGACCGCAACGGTGCCGTCGCGCCCCTGCTGGAACGCGTCCGTCCCGACCTCGTGATCGATGCGGCCGGCCCCTTCCAGGGCAGCGGCTACGATCCGCCCCGGGCCTGTATCGCCGCGGCGATCCCGTACCTCGATCTCGCGGACGGCCGGGCGTTCGTGACCGGCATCGGCCAGCTCGACGCCGCCGCACGCGCGGCCGGCGTCGCGATCCTCTCCGGTGCATCGAGCGTCCCCGCCCTGTCCGGTGCCGTCGCCCGTCGCCTGGCGCAGGGGATGGAGGCGGTCACCGCCGTGGAGATCGCGATCAGCGCCTCGAACCGCGCGACCGCCGGGACGTCGGTCGCCGCGGCCATCCTGAGCTACGTGGGCCGGCCGATCCGGCTCTGGCGCGGACAGCGCTGGTCGGCGGCTGTCGGCTGGCAGGCGTTGCGGCGCGAGCGCTTCGCCCTGTCCGACGGCGCGTCCCTCGGCCGCCGCTGGCTGGCCCTGGCGGACGTCCCGGACCTCGACCTCCTGCCCGATCGGCTTCCGGGCCGGCCGGCGGTCAGCTTCAGGGCCGGGACCGAACTCGCGGTGCAGACGATCGGCCTCTGGTGCGCGAGCTGGCCGGTGCGCTGGGGCTGGATCCCCTCCCTGCAGGGGCTCGCGCGCGGGCTTCTCCTGGCGCAGCGGCTGACCGCGCGCTGGGGCTCGGATCGGTCCGGCATGGTCGTCCGGATGTTCGGCACGGCCGCAGGGCGCCGCGTCGAACGGCGCTGGACCCTCCTGGCGGCCGACGGTCATGGCCCGGAGATCCCGGTGCTGCCGGCGGCGATCCTGGCCGAGCGGATCCTGGACGGTGCGATCGCGCCCGGGGCGCGCGACGCCGGGACCGCGCTCGACCTGTCCGATTTCGAGCCGAGCTTCGCGCGCCTGTCGATCCGCCACGACGTGCGGGAGTCGGGACAGGCCGATGCGCTCTACGCGCGCGTCCTGGGTCCGCGCTTCGCCGAACTCGCGCCGCGCGTCGCGGCCCTGCACGGCGTGCTGCGCGAGGCGGGGGCGCACGGCCGCGCCGTCGTGCGACGGGGCCGCCACCCCGTCGCGCGCGGCCTCGCGGCGCTCCTCGGATTGCCGGTCGCGGGCGCGCACGATCTCCACGTCGGTTTCAGCGAGTCGCGCGGGGTGGAGCGCTGGACGCGCGCGTTCTCCGGTCGCCGGTTCACGAGCGCGTTCTCCGAAGAGCGCGGCTGCGTCGTGGAGCGGTTCGGTCCGCTCCGCTTCAGGTTCGACCTCGCGCCCGAGGGCGGCGGCCTGCGCATGGTGCTGCGCGGCTGGTCCGTCGCGCGGCTGCCCCTGCCGCTGGCGCTCGCACCCCGCACCGCCGCCCGCGAGTGGGAGGAGGCGGGGTTGTTCCGCTTCGACGTCTCGATCGCCCTGCCACGCGTCGGGCTGGTGGTGCATTACCGCGGTTGGCTCGACACGGACGATCGCGCGGGCCGTCGATCCGGCTTCGTCCCGGGCGCAGAGCCGACCGCGCCGCCGCGGAGCGGACATCCGGCACAGGGCCCATCCCGGCCACCCGGCGGGGATCCCGGGTCGGTAACGGCCCTGCCGATCGCGTCATCGCGCGCCCGCGCCCCGTCCCGCAGCGGGCACGGTCCGGAGCCGCGTCACGGGCGGGTCTGAGCCGAGGCACCGCCATCGGCCGCGCGACCCTTCAGATTTGCGGCCGCCGCGGCATAGCCGCCACCGGCACCGTCGATGAAATGCATGTGCCCGCTGCCGGGGACCGGAGGGCTGATGCAGGTCAACTGCGCAGCCGACTGGCGCTGCAGGCCGAAATGGCAGATCCCCTGCGCCTCCGCGCCGGCGAGTTCCGCCTCGAGTCGATCGGCGAAGGCGCGGGTGCAATCCAGCGTCATCCGCAGCGCGTCATCGTACTTGCGGAAATCTGTGTTGCCCACGATCTCGCGCCGCAGAACGGCGGGATCGAACGCGCCGACCCGCACGCCCGTGCGGTAGATCAGGTATTCCGGTATCGATCGCGCCGCGAGGCGGAGCTTGGCCCAGAAGCGGCTCCTGCGAGAGCCCGGCATCGCCCGCAGTTCGAGATCCAGTCCCGCCCACGGTCCGCGCATCTCCGGTCCCGCGTCCTGCATCGGACGCGCGACCTCGGCGCTGATCTCGAGCCTCTGCAGGAGCTCCTGCACGAGTTGCCGGAAGGCCGGCGCGTCGCCGCTGTGCTGGGGCACGAGCATGAGCGAGAGCATCAGCTCGTGCCGGGGACGGATCTCCTGCCAGCGGCAGGAGAGGCCGGTCAGGTCGGGCTGGGTGCCGGCCTCGGCCGGTGCGATAGCGTGGTCGCCGGCCTTCATGGCCGCCTCTGCCCAGGGCAGCCCACCTCCGCTGAACATGGCATAGGAAACGTGGGCGCTGGGCGCGTAGCGCGCCACGCGCACGTCGAGCGCGCGATCGCGCACGGCCGAGACCGGCACGAGAGCGGTGCGCAGCTCCAGTTGCAGCGCCTCGCGGACCCAGCTGGCCGTCGCCGCCAGCGCGTCTCTCGCGGCGTCCGCGTCGTCCGGGGCGACGGCGAAACTGGCCCCGTCGCCGCCGAAGATGAAGGGGAATTCGCGCCGGCCGAGTGCGTTGGAGACCGCCGTGATGATGGCTGCGCCGGCCGCATTCACCGCCTTGTAGCGGCCAAGCCCGATCTGCTGCCGAGAGCCGACGACATCGGCCACGCCGAGCCACCAATCCGCGGGCAGGGGCCGGTAGAGGCCTGGATCCATGAGGCTGGAGAAGGCGGTGAACCGGGGCAGGCTGTCGTAGAAATCCGGGGCCGCGCGGCGTGTCGCCGGTTCGCGTTCCTGACCTGCACCCATCGATATCCCCACCGCCATCGCCCTGCTCCTCGGCGCAGCGCCAGGGCGCCGTGACGCGCCCGGATCGCGTCACCGATACCATCCTCGGTGAGACAACCCTCACCACGCCCACGTGCCGCCCTCAAGCGAGGGCGGCACGTGAGGTCCGAATTCGCGGCCGCTACGAGCTGTCGCTCGATCCGCGGCCGATGCGGCTCAGATCACGAGAGTCGGGCGGCATCCCCGGGACGGATGGGGCTGGGGTCGCCGTCACGGATCCCGTCGTCGGAGCGAGGGGTTGCGGGATGGAGTCGGTCAGCCGGCCGCCGCCGCGCGTGCAGCGGCGGCCGATCGCGTGACGGAAACGCGATCCGTCGAAGATGGTCGCTCAGCTAGCCGCACACGCGCTCATGGCCGAAGAAGACAGGATTGTAGATCGCGCGGCAGTCGCCGAAGTTCGGGCCGAGGAAGGAGCTGTTCGCGGGATAGCCCCAGCTGAACCCGCCGAAGCGCCGACGGAATCCACGGTGGTAGAAATGGCGATGGTGACCGAACCCGCCGTGCCTGAAGCCTCCGTGCCCGAACCCGCGATGGCCGAAGCCTCCGTGATGGCCGAAGCCTCCGTGTCCGAAACCGCCACGGCCAAACCCGCGGGCGTCGGCACTGGCGGCACCACCGGCCAACGTCGCGGCCGCGAGACCCGCCACCATCAACAACTTCGTCGAGATCATCTTCATCGTGCGTCTCCCTGTTGGGGTGAAGGTACTCTGCCGCCGACCGATGGCCGGTCGCTGTGATCCCGGTCACAGAAGCCCGGACGCGGGGCTCGACGCGGGATCCCTCGCGGGGGCTCGGGTGCGCGCTTCGACCGAACCTCGACCGGTCGGGACGACCGCGAACTCCGACGCCGCGGCGGGCAGGCAGTCCGCGCCGTCGACCGCGCCGTTGGCCGCCACGTCGGCCGCGTCGGCCCCGCGCGTGCGATCGCTCTACGGGCGCTGCCCCATCACGAGCGTGACCGGCTGGCCCGCGAAAGTCTCGACCGCGGTGAAGGCGCGTGCGCGGAGTTCAGCCTCCATGGCCGCGCCTTCCCACAGATGTCCGCCGCTGCGGGCTAGCCGCAGAGCAGCGAGCGCGGCGGCCGCGGGATCCGCCGGCGGAGCGTAGAGTCCGACCACCAGATACCCCCGCGGCTCGAGCGCAGCCGTGAGTCGATCGAGCGCTGTTCGGGCCGCGTCCCGGGAGAGGAAGGGTGCCGGAAGCCACGTCAGCGAGTAGCCTGCCGAATCGTCGAACCGCGTCACATCCTGCAGACGGAGTTCGATACGGCCGTGAAAGGGGCTCGCCGCCACGTTCGCGCGCGCCAAGGCCAGGGCCGGCTCCCAGATGTCCAGGCCGACGACCCGCAGCGAGGGCCAGTGTGCCGCGGCCTCCAGCGCGATGCCGCCCACGCCGGTGCCGACATCCAGGAAGCGCCCGGTGAGTGCGGCCGCGAGCGACGGGCGCTCGGTCGACAAGGCCGCGAGGCGCCGCACGACGCTGCGCGACGCCTGGCCTTGAGCCTGCAACATCGCGGGATCGCGAACCTGCCAGACCGGCGGCCGCTCCGGGTGATCCAGCAGATCCCGCGCCTCCTCGAGCGCGTGGGTGACGGATGCCAGGAGCGCGGACACCTGCTCGGGTTCGAGCTCACCGAGGCCGCCCGGGATGACGGCGGCGACCACGTCGCGCAGTCGGCGCGCCACCTCGGGATCGACCACCCTCGCGTCTTCCTTCGCACCTTCCCGCGCGTCTTGCCGCAATCGCAGGGCCGCACCGATCGCGGCCAGCCCTCGCGCCGCGTTTCCCATTGCGCGCAGCGTGTGTTCAACCGTGTCGATAGCCATCCGCGACCGCCGAAGTGATGATCGCCACGACGCGTCGTGGCACCCGAACAGGACGGCCCGGCATCCTCGGAAAGAGGCCGGGCAAGGATCCGCGGTGTCTTTCCCGACCCTGAGCCCGTGGATCACCCACCCGGGCGCTCCTCGACAGCGGCTCAGGGGACCTCAGCGCTTCCGGCCGTCACACGCGGCCTGATCGGGCCGTCCGCGACGGCGCGGTGCGTCGCGATTCCGGGGACGGGATCGACGCCCGGCTCGGCCGGTGCGATGTCCGCGCGACGGGGCGTCCTGAGCGAGCCCTCCGGTCCGCCGATCGTGCTCGCTGCGGCGACGGGCGTTACAGGCCGTGCGCCCGCTTCAGCATCTCGGCGGCCCGTTCGCCGATCACCGCGCACGGCGCCTGGGTGTTGCCGGTGGTCACGCGGGGCAGGATCGAGGCGTCGGCGACCCGCAGGCCGTCGATGCCGTAGACCCGGAGCGCCCCGTCCACGACCGCCAGCGCGTCGCGGCCCATCCGGGCGGTGCAGCTCTGGTGCCAGTAGGTGACGGCGGCATCGCGGATGTAGTCCGCCATCGCCGCGCCGGACAGCGGACCCGGCATGGCCTCGGCGCGCACGTACGGGCGGAACGCCGGCGCGTTGCCGAGGGCGCGGCAGAGATCGACGCAGGCCGCGGCCGCCGTCACGTCGGCCGGGTGGGACAGGAAGTTCGCCTCGATGACCGGCGGCGTCGCCATGTCGGCGCTCCGCAGCCGCAGGCGGCCGCGGCTGGCGGGCTGCGCGAGGCCGGCGAACATCGTCCAGCCGTGGGCCGGAACGCCGCGCGCCGCGGTCTGCTCGCTCGGAACCGGAAACTCGACCTGGCAGAACAGCAGGTCCGGCGCCGAGAGGCCGGGCCGACTCGTCCAGTACAGGGTCGCCTCGCTGCCGCTGTTCCGCGGCGCGATCGGGTCGGCATATTCCCAGGTGCAGCCGAAGGACACGTGGTCCTGAAGGTTCTGTCCGACGCCGGGCAGGTGCTGCACCGACGGGATGCCGAGCGCCCCGAGCTCGTCCCGGTCGCCGATCCCCGAGAGCATCAGCACCGTGGGTGTGTGGATCGCCCCCATCGACAGGACCGTCTCGGCACGCGCGCCGACCGTCCGGACCGCGCCCGCGTGGACGAACTCGACCCCCGTGGCGCGGCGGCCGTCGAAGGTCACGTGGCGGACGAGCGCGTCCGTGAGGACGGTCAGGTTGGGGCGGTCGAGCCAGGGATGGACGTAGGCGCGGAACAGCGAGACGCGCCGGCCGTCGCGGACCAGCATGTCGGTGATCGCCGCGCCGCCGAGCCCCTCCATCATGCGCCCGTTGGGGTTGTCGAAGGTCGGGATGCCGAGGTCCCGCGCGGCGTCGAGCAGGGCGTGGGCCACGGGGCTGGGATCGGAGGCGGGCTGCACCCAGACCGGACCGCCGCTTCCGCGATGCGCCGGATCGGGGGCGCCGCGCCAGTTCTCGATCCGCCGGTAGATGTCGAGGACGCTCTCGTAGCCCCAGGCCGCGTCGCCGGCCTCGGCGGCGAAGGCGTCCCAGTCGCACCGGTGGCCGCGCGCCCAGACCATCACGTTGACGCTGGAGCCGCCGCCGAGGCCCTTGCCCATCGCCATGGAGAGCGTGCGTCCGTTCAGGTGGGCATTCGGCTCCGCGCGGAAGCCCCAGTCCCGCGCCCCGCCGAGATTGGTCGGCCAGAGGGCGGGATCGAGCACGGCCTCGGCGTCGTCCGAGCCGCCCGCCTCGAGCAGGAGCACCTGCACCTCGGGGTTCTCCGCCAGCCGCCGCGCGACGACCGACCCGGAGGCGCCCGCGCCGCAGACGACGAAGTCGTAGGCCGGTTTCAGGTCGGCGGTCAGCCGGGCCTGGTTCTCCCCCGCCCGCCGCGCGAAATCGGCCCGGTCGAGGGCGTCTGAAGTGCTCATGATCTGGAAGGTCTCACCTGTAGCAGCGGATCGGAACGATCTCGGTCAATCGAGGATCGGGCAGAAAACTCCGACGCTCACGTCTCCGCGCTCCAGCAATCGCCTCGTCGGGATTGCCGGAACATCAGTGGCGCCGCGATCGGTCTGCCGCGCGAAGCGGCGCGCACCCGGCGTTCGACGCGCGGATCGATAACGCAATGCTTCTGTTACAGGTGGATTTCGGCGCGTGACCGCGCGCGTTACATGGGACACGGTTTTTCGTCCGCGCCACAAGCTGGCGAGCGGGCAGGGCGGATCGGCGGATCGAGCGGCAGGACACGCGAAAGCGGCGAGGCTCGCACCCCGCCGCTCGCGTCAGTCTCGTTGTCCGTTACCGGCTGGCCGCCGGCATCCTGCCGGGTTCACAGGCCCATCAGCACGCCGGCCGAGCCGACGACGGTCATCATGAGGCCGCCCAGGAAGGCGCCGATCATCGCGTAGGAGAAGGCCTTCAGCATCGTGTCCCCCGACCTCAGCAGCGGTTGCCGCCGGCGGTCTGGCCGTACTGCTTGACCGGGAAGTTCTGCTGGTTGGCATTGCCCTCCGCGGCCGAGCTCTGCGGGCAGGTCCAGGGGTCGCGGTCGTAGCGGCCGCCGAACGGAGCGCCGAACGAGCCCGTGGTTTCGACATCGTAAGGCGTGGAGCCAGTCCAGGCAGGACGATCGTAGGCCATGGCGGACGAGATCGGAGCTACGGCGAGCATGAGAGCGGTGACGGTAGCGGCGATACGGGTCTTCATAGGCTAATTCTTGCTCCTTTACGCAGTACAGTCCGAGACTTACGGCCCATTTCATCTTGCGTGACACTGATATGGGGGCGATTGTCTCGGAGCGACGTGCCGCTGCGCACGCGGCGTCCGGGATTAATCGCGCCGGCGGCGCAGCTGTGACCGCGCGTGACCAGGCTGTCCCTGCCGCCGGCGTCGCGGCCGCCCGGCAGACTGCGCTCACGAAGGCCCGCTCATTGAACCAGACGCGCGCTTCAGGTCTTCCCTCCATGCCGAGGCGATCCATCTCCGCCGAGGCATGGAGGAGCTCTATGCGCATTCTCGTTCTCGCCGCGCTCGCAGGTGTCGGCCTCGGCGTACTGGCCGTCCCCGCCTCGGCCGTTCCCGCGGGCCCCGCGACCGGCCTCTCGTCGCCGTCCGACATGCTCACCGACGTCCGGATGAGGCGCCATCACGTGCGGCGACACTCGATGTCGCGGGTCCAGCGGCGCTATCCGGGTGCGAGCTTCGTCCGGAACAAGACCCCCGGCTCTGCGGGCGGCAGCAGCCGGGGTAACGGCGTTACCGGCAGCTACGCCGCGCCCAGCGGACGGTAGGCCCCCACACTCGCGCAACGCGGCCCGCCCGGCCGCGGCGGGCTCCGCGCGCGCCATCGCCGTCACCGGATTCCCGCGCGTGGGACCGGGGGCGGCAGACGGCGCAGGCGGGATGCCCCCCCGCGGCCGGCGATCCCGCCGGCTTCCGGTTCGAGCCGGCGCCCTGCGCCCGCGCGGGCGAATGGTGGCGGATGCGTCGGGCTCTCAGCGCGCCAGTCTCGCGGGGAGCACCGTCGGCGCCGGGCTCGACGCGTTCGACGCCGCGAACGACGCGACGAAACCGGCGAGGGAGCGCACATTGTCCGGCTGCCGCGGGTCCCGAGCAACCGCGGCTGCCTCGCGTTCCAGCCGAAGGTTACAGGCCTTTGTCGGAAGTCCGATATCCGGCGTGCAGGCGTCGTGGCGGGCGCAGGCTGCGTCGAGGGCGTCGATAGGCGGCAGAGGCGCGTTGTTGCCGGGGCCGCAGTAGTTGCCGTGGATGAGGAACTTCGGCCCGCCATTGGCGGCCGGCTGTGCCAGGGACGGCGTGGCCCACGCGGCGGCGAGGCAGACGGGGGCGACGAGGCCTATGACGGTGCGAGTCAACATGGTGGAGACCCTCCAGCACCTGCGCCGCACAAATCCCATCGGCGATGACGGTGCGAGACACGATTAAGCACCACACATCACGGCGCGACGTGCTCCGGAGCACCACCCCTATTTGGATGACGTCCTACCCGCATCGCGGACATCGCGGACATCGCGGTCGCTGCGTCACCGCAGCGTCCGCGACATCGCGCGGCATCACGGAGGTCGGGCCCCGCCGCACTCTCCCCCTCTGCCTCCTCTGCCGATCGCGTGTCGGCACCTCTGTCGTGCAGACACGCCTCGCTCGGCGCGAAGAGGCGGGGCATCGGGCTGCTGACTGTGGTAGACATCACCGCATGCTCGCTGGCGATCCAGCGTCTCACGGCCTTCAGGGAGAGTCTCAGTGGCGCGTCCGGACCTCGGCACGAAGCGTATCTGCCCGACGACGGGGAAGAAGTTCTACGATCTCGGCAAGAATCCCGTGATCTCGCCCTACTCGGGCGAGGTCGTGCCGATCGCTGCCGCGACATCGTATTCCAGGGGGAGCGCTCCCGTCGTCGCGCGCAAAGAGGCGCCGAGCGACGAAGAGGACGAGACGGAGGGCCCCGAACTCGTCTCGCTGGACGAGGTCGAGGCCGAGGAGGCCGAGAAGGACACGGACAGCAACGCTGAGGATGACGACGCGCTCGACATCGAGGACGACGGGGAGCAGGTCGACGACGACAACCTCGTCGTCGATGAGGACGATGACGACACCAGCGATCTCGTCGAGGTCAACGACGACGATGACGACCAGTAGGCCCGCCCGCCGCCGCCGGTCGTCCGGCGGACGGGCGCGGGTGGCCGCAATCTCAGGCGCTGTTTGATCGGGTGGTGGGGCGGCTCATGAGCAGGGCCGCCCGCACCGCCATGCGGCGCGACGGCTCGTCGGACTCGGTGTCGACCACGATCGCGGGCGCGGAGGGGTGGGCCGCGACGGCCGCCGCGAGATCGAGCACGTGGTCCGGACCGATGGCGTGATCCTGGGTGGTCGGTTCTGCCAGGTAGGCGTCGACGGCGGCGCCGACATCTTCGATGGCGATACGCTCGGCGGTCACCAGATCCCAGAGCGTGGCCTCAACTGACATCCGCGGCGTATCGCACCTCGCGCGAGAGCATGCAACAATGTAACAACGGCTGGCTCGCGGCGCCGGCAGGCCAGCGCGTCCGCGGGATCAGGGCCCGTCGCGCAGGGGACCGATGCAGGCCGCAACCGGGTGGCCGGCCGGCGCGAAGTGATCCAGGAGCCGGTCCCCGGACCACAGCTCGGCCAACAATCCCTCGGCCAGCCTGTCGGCCTGATGCCTGGCCTCCGCGTCGTCGCGGGCTCGGATGAGGACCGTGCCGCGGTCGCTGCCGTCCGCGCCGAACCGGTGCAACCGGTAGGCCGAGCCGGAGCCTCGGCGTTTCCCGGGGAAATCGATGAGGTCGGCCATCGCGGGCTCACGGCTCCGTAGGAGGGGGCACGCGTCCCCCAAGCCGCCAGAACCTGAAGTCTGGCCGATCCGGCGACGGATCGAGTGTAAGAGGGCCGGGACGCGAAGGATAGAGTGCGACGGACGCCCGCTCGCTGCCGAGGCAAGGCCGTCAGGGCCGGAACGCGGCCCAATCAACGTTCAGGAAGGGTCAGACCGTCGGGCCGGCGGAGGTCGCGATCCACACCACGTGCCGCGGGCCGCTGCGCCCGTTCGCGTGGGGGCGAACCTCTTCGACGGCGAAACCCGAGCGCTGGAGGCGCGCCTTGAACTTGCGGTCGGGATTGGCCGACCAGACGCCGAGCACCCCGCCCGGCCGCAGCGCCCGCCGCGCCGATTCCAACCCGTGCTTGCCGTAGAGGCGATCGTTCTCCGGGCGCACGAACCCTTCCGGTCCGTTGTCGACATCGAGCAGGATCGCGTCCCAGGCGGCCGGGCCGCACCGGATAAGGTGCTCGACATCGGCTTCGCGCAGATCGACGCGGGCGTCGTCGAGGCAGCCGGCGAAGACGCCCGCGAGCGGTCCGCGCGCCCAAGCCGCGACCGTCGGTACCAGTTCGGCGACCGTGACGCGCGCCTCTGGCTCGAGGTTGCGCAGGGCCGCGCGCAGGGTGAACCCCATTCCGAGGCCGCCGACGAGCACCCGCGCCGCGCCCCGCCCGCGCACCCGGCCGCAAGCGAGGATCGCCAGCGCCTCCTCGGAGGCCCCGCGGGTGCTGTTCATCAGCTCGATCGTGTCGGCGACGATGGAGAACTCGTGGCCCCGCTGCATCAGGTGCAACGGGGTCCCGCCGGGAACGAGGCCGGTGTCGATGTGCATCCAAGATGTCACAGGCGTCCCTCTGTGGGCCGGCGCCATGGATATTCCGGCAAACGGGAAGGATGGGTTATGAGACGCGCTCCTGACCGCGCGTCGCGCCTGCAAGACGCAGGGGCCGCGACGGCGTTCGCCTCGTCCGAGAAGCCGGCATATCCCTCATGGCCAAGCGTACCAAGTCTCTGCCGAAGGTGCAGGGGTTCGTGCTGTTCGACGTCACCTACGCCGACGGCAGCCGCGCCTCGAATCGGCGCGTGCCGGCCGAGATCCTGGGCGGCCTCGACGGCGACGAGCCGGCACGCACTCTCATCACCGAGCAGGAAGAGGAGATCGCCCGCAAGTCGGGGAGGCCGATGCGGGAGATCGAGAGCCTGACGCGGTCTCCTGCCCCGAGTTCGAAGCCCGATCTGTGACGAGCGGCCCCGATACAGGCCACTCGTCGCGCGGTGCTCAGCCAGCCTTCAGGTTGGCGGCGCTCTCCTTGCCGCTGCGGCGGTCCGCCTCGACGTCATAGGAGATCTTCTGACCCTCGTTGAGGGAGCGAAGGCCCGCACGCTCGACGGCCGAGATGTGAACGAACACGTCCTTGCCGCCATCGTCGGGCTGGATGAAACCGTAGCCCTTGGTCTCGTTGAACCACTTCACGGTGCCTGTAGCCATGGCTGTATCCTGGTCGTCACCGGCTCGCCAACGTGGCGGGCCGTGACGCCTGAACGAGCCGCCGCGGCCGCCTGTTCCAAGGGCACTCGCGATCAGGAGCCTCGGTTGAGACCCCCGCGCCCTCATCCGCCGACCTCAGGCCGAACGGTCCTGGGCCAGGCTCTGCCGAGCCGGCCAGCGCGGGCACCGGCCCGCTCCGCGGCGCGATCAGGGTCGCTCCGTGCGGGGCCAGACGCCGCCTTCCGTCACGATGATGTCCATGGGGACGTCGTGCGCCTGCGGGTGGATCGTCGCGAGCCGCGCGAGCTCGAAGCCGACGCCGATGACCCGCGGCTTCGTCGACCTGGACGCGATGGTCCGGTCATAGAAGCCGCCGCCGTATCCCAGGCGGTACCCTGCCTGATCGAAGCCGACGAGCGGCGCGATCAGGACGTCCGGGTCGACAATCTCGCCCTCTGCGGGAACGGGTATGTTCCAGACGCCGCGGATCATGCGCTCGCCCGGCGACCAGACCCGGAACTGGAGCGGGCGCGCCTTCTCGACGACGACCGGAAGCGCCAGTCGCGCCCCGCTTCCGCGCAGCTCCGTCAGGAGGGATCTGGCGTCGACCTCGCCCCTGAAGGGCCAGTAGAGACCGATCGATAGGCCCGATGGCGAAGGTAGAGCGGCTCGGAGACCCTGCTCGATCCGCTCGCTCCGGGCGGCGCGGTCCTGGGCGGAGATGCCGACCCGCCGCGCGATGAGCGCGGCGCGGGTCTCCTTTCGCCATTGCCGCACGCTCGGCCAGTCGGATGCGGCGCTCTCAGGACCGCAGGGTTCGGAAGGCCGAGGCTCCGCCGCCGGGCCGACGAAGTCGGGGCCGAGCTCGTGCATGAAGCAGGGTGGAGAGCTGTACGCGCCGAACGCGGAGTGTTCGGGCGCCGCGGGTTCCGGGGGCGTCTCAGGCCGCTCGGTTGAATGCCCGACCACGATGATCTCCCTCGCGACGGTGGACCCGCACAGTCCTGGGTGACCTCGGCCAAACGCGCGCTCGGCACCTCCGGTTCGGTGAAGCGGATCGCGACGTCCCGCGCCGCCCCGACCCGGCCGACCATCGTCCCTGGCCGGTCTCCGAGCCGCACGATGGCGAATGCCGGCGAGATCCGCCGCCCACCCTCGCGGATGCCCGGGACGGGCAGGCGCGCGCGTCGACGGCGATCCGGCGCTTCGACCCGGGGATCCAGGGTTCAGCGCGTCACGGGCGCGCCGGCGCTCGGGAAGAACAGCTGCTCGCCGCCGACCTTGTAGCCAGCGATCGCCTGCTGCCCCTCCGGTGAGACGAGCCAGTCGATGAAGGCCTGTCCCTGCTTCGCCTTCACGCCGGGGTGCCTGTCGGGATCCACCAGCATCGCGCCGTAGGGGTTGAACAGGCTCCGGTCCCCCTGGACCAAGATGACCAGGTCGGCGCGGTTCTTGAACGCGAGCCACGTCCCCCGGTCGGCGAGGATGTAGGCGCCGAGGGCCGAGGCCGTGTTGAGCGCGGGGCCCATGCCCTGGCCGACATCCCGGTACCAGGGGCCGCGCACGGCCGCGAGATCGACGCCCGCCTCCTTCCAGCTGCGCAGCTCGGCGCTGTGAGTGCCCGAGCGGTCCCCGCGCGACACGAACGCCGCCTTGCTGGCCGCGAGCTTGGCGAAGGCCTCGCGCACGCCGAGGCCGCGCACGCCGGCCGGATCGGAGGCCGGGCCGATCAGCACGAAATCGTTGTACATCACGTCGTACCGCCGCTTCGCGAAGCCCTCGGCGAGGAACTTGTCCTCGGCCGGACGGTCGTGGACCAGGACCACGTCGGCATCGCCGCGGCGCGCCGCGTCGAGCGCCTGTCCCGTGCCCAGGGCGACGACCTTCACGTCGATCCCGGACGCCTCCCGGAAGAGCGGGAGGATGTGCTTGAACAGGCCGGACTGCTCGGTCGAGGTCGTCGAGGCGACGACGATCGACACCGGTTCGGCCTCGGCCGGCGGCAGGCGGGCAGCCGCGCTCAGGAGCGCGGCCAGTCCCAGGGTCAGGAGGCGGCGACGAAAGGCGTCCACGGCAATTCCCCAGCGAGGTAGGCCCGCGCCTCGGACGTCCGGGGCGAGAACAGGATCTGTCGGGCGGGACCATGCTCGACGGCGCGGCCCGAGGCCAGCACGATCACCGCGTCGGCGAGGCGCGCCACCTGCCCGAGATTGTGTGAGACGAGCACGACCGTGGTGCCCGCCCGCGCCATCGCGGACACCAATCCCTCGACGATCTCGGTCGAGGCCGGGTCGAGGTTCGCGGTCGGCTCGTCGAGGAGGAGCAGGTCGGGGCCGACCGCCCAGGCACGGGCCAGCGCCAGCCGCTGCTGCTCGCCGCCCGAGAGCCGCGTCGCCGGATCGCGGGCGCGCTCGGAGAGGCGGACGCGGGCCAGCGCCTCCTCCACCCGCGCGGCCCGCGCAGGACGGGGCAGGTCTCCGAGAGCCAGCGCGACGTTCGCGGCCGCGGTCGCGCGGATCAGCGCCGGCCGCTGGAACACGAAGGCCCGCCGGTGCGGGCCGACCTGCACCGTGCCGCCGTCGGGCCGCAGGAGCCCGTCGACGACCCTCAGGGTGACGCTCTTGCCCGCCCCGTTCGGTCCGATGACGGCCGTGACGCTGCCCGCAGCGACCTCCAGGCAGAGACGGTCGAGCACCGTCCGACCGTCGAGGACCAGGGTCACGTCCTTGAGGCGGATGGCCGGCGTCGCGCTCATCCGTACACCCGCGCGGCGTGCCGGCGGAGCAGGGCCACGGCGACATTCACCACCAGAACGACGCCGATCAGCACGAGGCCGAGCGCCAGGGCGAGGCTGAGATCGCCCTTCTGGGTCTCCAGCGAGATCGCCGTCGTCATCGTGCGGGTATACCCGTCGATGTTCCCGCCGACGACGAGGACCGCGCCGATCTCCGAGATCGCCCGGCCGAACGCGGCGAGCGCGGCGGTCACGAGGGAGAAGCGCACGTCGTAGATCATCGCCGCGGCCTGACGCGGTGCGGAGAGCCCGAGGGAGCGCAGCTGCTCCCCGAGTTGCACCCGGGCGTCGGCGACGACCTGCTGCGTCAGGGCGGCGACGAGCGGGGTCGCGAGCGTCGCCTGCGCGGCGATCATCGCGGCGGGGGTGAACAGCAGGCCGAGCGGTCCGAGCGGACCGGAGCGGGACAGGACGAGGTAGAGCGCGAGGCCGACGAGCACCGGCGGCAGCCCCATGAAGGCGTTGAGCAGGCCGACCGCGGCGCCGCGTCCGGGGAAGCGGGCGACGGCCAGGAAAGCGCCCAGGGGTATGCCGAGCACGAGACCGATGCCGACGGCGGTGAGGCTGACACGCAGCGACAGCCACGCGATCGCCAGCACGTCCCGATCCAGGCTGAACAGGCGGGAGAGGATGTCCTGGAGCGTCTGCATCATGCCCCCGGGCCGGTCCTCGGAAATCGGACGAGGCGGATGGCGAGATCAGCCGTCGAGGCCGACCTCGTGACGCAGGTTCGGCGGAATGGACCTGTCATGCCTGTCAGGGGAGCGCGCGCGGGTAGGCGGTGAGCATATCGCCCGGGGCGACCGTTGTCGTGTCGGCGGGTCGGCCGCCGCGCCGGCCCTTGATCATCGAACCCGGATGGCGCATCGCCGCCACGATGATCCGGAATGCGTCCTCGGCGCTGGTCCCGCTTCGGGAGGCGGCGATCCTGCTCAGCGGCGCGGCGGCTCCCGTCGAACCCGCGACCGTCCCGCTCGCAGCGGCGCTCGGACGCGTCGCCGCGCGAGCGGTCGTCGCGCACGCCGCCGTGCCCGCGGGCCCGACGGCGATGCGGGACGGCTTCGCGGTCGAGGCCGCCGCGGTGGGCGGCGCGTCGGCCTACGCGCCGATCTTCCCGGCGCGACCGCCACCCTGGGTCGAGGCGGGACAGCCACTGCCGTCGGGCACCGATGCCGTCCTGCCCCCGGAGGGATTCGCGGACGGCATGGTCGTCGCGGACATCGCCCCGCGGGAGGGCGTGCGCGGAGCGGGGGAGGACGTCGCCGCCAACGCGCGGCTGATCGAGGCCGGCACCCGGATCGAGCCCCTTCACCTGCTCGTCCTGGAGGCGGCCGGCCTGGAGGCGGTCGACGTCCGTCAGCCGCGCTTGCGCGTCGTCACCGCCGGGACGTCCAGCCTCGATACCGTGTCGCCCCTGCTCGGGCGTCTGATCGCGCGGGCCGGCGGGGCGACCGAGGCGGTTCGCGCCCGGGGAGTCGAGGAGATCGCCGAGGCCATCCGCGGCGGCACGGCGGACGCGGTGCTGGTGGTCGGGGGCAGCGGTTTCGGCCGCTCGGACCACAGCGCGGCGGCCCTCGCCCGCGCCGGAGACGTCCGCGCGCACGGCATCGCCCTGCGGCCCGGGGAGACCACCGCGGTCGGCTCCGCGGCCGGCAGGCCGGTCCTCCTGGTGCCCGGGCCTCCCGAGGCGGCGCTCGCCGCGTTCCTGGCCCTCGGCCGTCCGCTCATCGCGCGGCTCGCCGGCGCGCGGGAGCGCTCGCCGCGGCGGCACGTCCTCCTCCGGAAGATCGTCTCGTCGATCGGTCTGTCCGAGGTCGTCTTCGTCCGGAGCGGGTCGGACGGCGTGGAGCCGCTGGGCGGAGCCGGCCTTCCGCTCGGTCGGTTGGTGCAGGCGGACGGCATCGTCGTGGTCGAGCCGGAGAGCGAAGGCTTCCGGGCCGGCGAGGAGGTAGAGGTTTGGGCCCTGTGAGCGCCGACGCGGACCGTGACGGGGCGGCGGATTTCGTCGCGCGCCTCGCCGCGGCCTCGAGCCAGGAGCAGTTCCTCCGGGTGATGAGCCGGGACGACGCGCTCGCGCGGTTCCGGGCGGCGGTCCCGCACGCGCGCCTGCCGTCCGAGACGGTGTCGTTGGACGACGCGCTCGGGCGCGTTCTGGCCCGCGACGTCGCCTCGCCGATGGACGTCCCGCCCTTCGACCGGTCCCTGGTCGACGGTTTCGCCCTGCGCGCGACCGACACGGAAGGCGCCGGGCCGGCGAGCCCGCGGCGTCTCACGCTGAACCGCGAGATCCTCGCCTGCGGCGTCGCGCCGACCGTCGTCGTCCAGCCGGGAACGGCGACACCGATCGCCACCGGCGGCGTGATCCCCCGCGGCGCCGACGCCGTGGTGATGGTCGAGCACACGGAGTTCGACGCCCGGAGCCTCGCCGTCGATGTCCTGACCGCGGTGCGGCCGGCGCAGTTCGTGGGCTATGCCGGGGCCGACATGGCCCGCGGCGAGACGGTGCTGCGCGCGGGAACGCGGATCACCGCCCGCGAGATCGGCATGCTGGCGGCGTGCGGCCTCGCGGCCGTCGACGTCACCGGACGCCCGCGCGTCGCGGTCCTGTCCACGGGGGACGAGCTGGTCGCACCGGGCGAGCCCCTGCCCGAGGGCGCGATCTACGATTCGAACGGCGCGATCATCGCGGCCGCGGTGACCGAGAACGGCGGGGAGCCGGTCCGGCTCGGGATCGTGCGCGACGAGGCTTCCGTCCTCGAGGCCGCCCTCCGGTCCGTCCTCCGGGACAGCGACCTCGTCGTGCTCTCGGGCGGCACGTCCAAAGGCGCCGGCGACGTGTCGCACCGGGTGCTGTCCCGCCTCGGCGAGCCGGGAATCCTGTTCCACGGCGTGGCCCTGAAGCCCGGGAAGCCGCTCTGCGTGGCGGTGGCGCAGGGAAAGCCGGTCATCGTCCTGCCGGGGTTCCCCACCTCCGCGATGTTCACCTTCCACGACTTCGTCGTGCCGTACGTGCGGGCGCTCGCCGGGTTGCCGCCGCGCGAGGACGAGACGATCGCGGCGCGGGTGTCCCAGCGGGTGCCCTCCGAACTCGGCCGCACCGAGTTCGTGATGACCTCGCTCGCCCACGGCCCCGAGGGGACGATCGCCCTGCCGCTGCCGAAGGGCTCGGGTTCGGTCACCGCCTTCTCGCAGGCGGACGGCTTCTTCGCGGTTCCGGCCGCGCGCGCCGGCGTCGAGGCGGGGGAGGGTGTCGCCGTGGTCCGCCTGGGCGCCGGTGTGCGGGCGCCCGACCTGACGATCGTCGGCAGCCACTGCATCGGCCTGGACCGGGTGGTCGGCCTGCTCGGCGAGCGCGGCTACCGCGCCCGCACCATCTGGGTCGGGTCGGCCGGCGGCCTCGCCGCCCTGCGGCGCGGCGAGTGCGATGTCGCCGCCATGCACCTCTTCGATCCCGAGACGGGCCGTTACAATGCCCCGTTCCTCACCGAGGGCCTGTCCCTCGCGCCCGGGTGGCGCCGCCTCCAGGGCGTCGTGTTCCGCCGCGGCGACGCCCGGTTCGAAGGGCGCGACGCCGCGGACGCGGTCGCCTCCGCGCTCGCCGACCCCGACGCCGTGATGGTCAACCGTAACGCCGGATCGGGCACGCGCCTGCTCGTGGACGGGCTGCTGAACGGTGCCCGGCCGGCGGGGTTCTGGAACCAGCCGCGCTCGCACAACGCCGTCGCCGCGGCGGTCTCGCAGGGCAGGGCGGACTGGGGCGTGGCCATCGCGAGCGTCGCGGATGCCTACGGGCTGGGCTTCCGCCCGCTGACGGAGGAGGCCTACGACCTCGCGTATCGCGCGGACGCGCGGGAGATGCCGGCGCTCGCGGCCTTCCTGAGCCTTCTGGGCGAGCCCGGGACGGCCGCCGCGCTGCGCGCTCTGGGCTTCACGCCCGCCGCGTGAGCCGCGTGACGCGCGCACCGTTGGCTGGCCTCGACGGAACGGGACGGACGATCCTGTCGCCCGCCGGGATGATCGACACGGCCGTTTCGCGTAGGGACGCCTGCGAGGCGCTGGGGCCTCCAGCGAAGCGGCGGTGTGCGTTGGGCGAGGACACGAGCATCAGTTTGCGGATCGAGCTCGGCTCGGACACCCTGCTGGGACCGGGCAAGGCCGCCCTCCTGAGCGGCATCCGCGACACCGGCTCCATCGCCGCCGCGGGGCGCCGGATGGGCATGAGCTACAAGCGAGCCTGGTACCTCATCGACACGTTGAACAAGGCGTTCCAGGAGCCGCTCGTCTCCGCGAGCAAGGGCGGCCGCCGGGGCGGCGGGGCGGTCCTGACCAGCACGGGCGACGCCATCCTCGACAGTTACCTGCGCATGGAGCGGCTCGCCTCGGAGGCCGTGGCGGGCGAGCTCGACCTTCTCGCCTCGCTGATGAAGGTCGATTCGTAGGAGCCAGGCCGCGCGGAGGCGCGCCTCCGTGGGGAGCGGTCTCTCGACGGTCGGGCGTCGGCTTCGGTCTGTGCAGCCCGCTGCGTCATCGCGAGCGCAGCGAAGCGACCCAGGGCCGCGCGACATCTGTCAGCGTCGCGCCGACTGGATTGCTTCGCTGCGCTCGCAAGGACGGCACCGGGCTGATCGACCGGAAACAGCATCAGCCCGCTGCGTCATCGCGAGCGCAGCGAAGCGACCCAGGGCTGCGCGACATCTGTCAGCGTCGCGCCGACTGGATTGCTTCGCTGCGCTCGCAAGGACGGCACCGACTTGATCAACCGGAAACAGCATCAGCCCGCGAGCCCGCCGCCAGGGGCCGGCGGCACGCCTGGGCGCGCCGCCGGAGATCACACCGCCTACTCGGCGGCCATCGCCGTGTGGACGGCGGAGGCCCGGGCCGCGCAGAACTTGAACTCCGGGATCTTGCCCATCGGGTCGAGCGCCGGGTTCGTCAGCAGGTTGGCCGCGGCCTCGGCGTAGCAGAACGGCATGAAGATCATGCCGACCGGCACGTCGCGGTCGGAGCGCACCTTCAGGTGGACGGCGCCGCGGCGCGTCTCCAGCTTCATCGTGTCGCCGGGCTCCAGCCCGAGCCGGTAGAGCTCCTTCGGGGCCATGAAGGCGACCGCCTCGGGCTCCAGCGCGTCGAGGACGCCGGCGCGCCGGGTCATCGATCCGGTGTGCCAGTGCTCGAGCACGCGGCCGGTCGACAGGACCATCGGGTAGTCCTCGTCCGGCAGCTCGTCCGGGGGCACCACGGCGGCCGGGACGATCTTCGCGCGCCCGCTCTCGGTGGGGAAGCCGGCGTAGAAGATGATCTCGTTGCCGGGCTGGTCCGGCGCGTCGACCGGGTAGGTCACGGCGCCCTCGCGCTCCAGGCGCTCCCAGGTGATGTTGTTGAACGACGGCATCACCATGGCCATCTCGCGGAAGATGTCGGCCGGGCCGCCGTAGTTCCAGGGCAGGCCGAGGCGCTTCCCCAGTTCCTGGATGATCCACCAGTCCTGCCGCGCGTCGCCCGGCGGGGACACCACCGGCTGCGAGATCTGCACGCGACGGTCGGTGTTGGTGAAGGTGCCGGCCTTCTCGGCGAAGGCGGAGGCCGGCAGCACCACGTCGGCGTGGAAGGCGGTCTCCGTCAGGAACAGGTCCTGCACGACGAGGTGGTCGAGCATCGCCAGGGCGTGCCGGGCGTGGTTCAGGTCCGGGTCGGACATCGCGGGGTTCTCGCCCTCGACGAACATGCCCTTGATCTCGCCGGCGTGGATCGCCCGCATGATCTCGACGACGGTGAGGCCCTTCTGCGGGTCGAGCTTCTGACCCCAGAACTCCTCGAACATCTCCCGCACCGCGGCCTTCTCGACCGACTGGTAGTCCGGGTAGACCATCGGGATCAGGCCGGCATCGGACGCGCCCTGGACGTTGTTCTGGCCGCGCAGCGGATGCAGGCCGGTGCCGGGGCGCCCGATCTGCCCCGTGACGAGGGCGAGCGCGATCAGGCAGCGCGAGTTGTCCGTGCCGTGGACGTGCTGGCTGATGCCCATGCCCCAGAAGATGATCGAGGACTTGGCCCGGGCGTAGAGCCGGGCGACCTCGCGCAGGGTCTCCGCGTCGATGCCGCAGACCGAGGCCATCTTCTCCGGCGTGAACTCGACGATCTTCTCCTTGAGCGCCTCGAAGTTCTCGGTGTAGCCAGCGATGTACTGCTCGTCGTAGAGCCGCTCCTCGATGATCACGTTGAGCATCGCGTTGAGCATCGCGACGTCCGAGCCGGGCTTGAACGCGAGGTGCTTGTAGGCGTGCCGCGACAGCACCTGCCGGCGCGGGTCCATGACGATCAGCTTGGCGCCGCGCTGCTTCACGGCGTTCTTGAGGAAGGTCGCCGCCACCGGGTGGTTCACGGTCGGGTTGGCGCCGATCACGATGATGACCTCGGCGTCGAGCGCCGCCGAGAACGGCGCCGACACGGCGCCCGAGTTCAGGCCCTCCATGAGGGCGGCGACCGACGAGGCGTGGCACAGCCGGGTGCAGTGGTCGACGTTGTTCGAGCCGAACCCGAGCCGCACCAGCTTCTGGAAGAGGTAGGCCTCCTCGTTCGAGCCCTTCGCGGAGCCGAACCCGGCGAGCGCCTTGCGGCCATGGGTGTCGCGGACCGTCTTGAGGCCGCCGGCGGCGCGGTCGAGCGCCTCCTCCCAGGTCGCCTCGCGGAAGTGCGTCCACGGGTTGGCCGGGTCGACCTGGTCGTTGGCGTCCTTCGGGACGTTGTCCAGGCGGATCAGCGGCGCCGTCAGGCGGTGGGGGTGGTGGACGTAGTCGAAGCCGAAGCGGCCCTTCACGCAGAGCCGGTTGTGGTTGGCCGGGCCGTTCACGCCCTCGGCGTAGACGATCCTCTCGTCCTTCACCTTGTAGGAGACCTGGCAGCCGACGCCGCAATAGGGGCACAGCGAGGTCACCTCGCGGTCGGGATAGACCGTCCGGGTGTTGTGCTCGGCGTCGAGGTAGGCGGACGGCATCAGCGCGCCGGTCGGGCAGGCCTGGACGCACTCGCCGCAGGCCACGCAGGTCGAGCCGCCCATCGGGTCGTCGAAGTCGAACACCACCTTCGCGTCGGCCGAGCGGTAGGCCATGCCGATCACGTCGTTGACCTGGACCTCGCGGCAGGCGCGGACGCAGAGGTTGCACTGGATGCAGGCGTCGAGATTGACGCTCATGGCCGGGTGGCTGAAGTCGCCGGTCCAGCGCTCGGCCGCGGGGAAGCGGCTCTCGGACACGTCGAGGAAGTCGGCCTGCACCCAGAAGTGCGAGGTCGGGTCGTGCGAGGTCGCGCGCTCGGGCTGGTCGGCCACGAGCAGCTCGAGCACCATGGCGCGGGCCTTGGTGGCGCGCTCGGTCGCGGACTTGACCTTCATGCCCACGGCCGGCGTGCGCTTGCACGAGGCGGCCAGCACGCGCTCGCCCTCGATCTCGACCATGCAGGCGCGGCAATTGCCGTCCGGGCGGTAGCCCGGCTCGGGCTTGTGGCAAAGATGCGGGATGTGGGTGCCGAGGCGCTTGGCGACGGCCCAGATCGTCTCGCCGGGGGCAGCCTCGACCTGCTGTCCGTCGAATTCGAACGCGATGGTCGGGGGGGCGGTCGGCCGCTCCTTGAGATCGTGCAGGCCCGACGGCTCCGGGGCCGCCTGGCCGCCCGCCTTCGCCCCTTCCGAGTAGGAGCCGCCGGCCCCCGGCTTCGGGCCCGGCGCGGGGCCGCCCGCATCCTGCAGTCCGTCGGCCCGGATCTCGGCCTTCTCGGTCTTGTCGCCGCGCTGTTCGGGGGCGTTGCTCATGCGGCCGCTCCTGGCTCGGACATCGGGATAGAATTCGCCGGTACCATCGGTTGCCTCACTCGGCAGCCGCAGCGCGCGGGGCGGGGAACAGGTCCGGGAAGTACTTGATGACGCTGCTGAGCGGGTTCGAGGCGGCCTGGCCGAGGCCGCAGATCGAGGCGTCCCGCATGCACTGGGACAATTCGCCCAGGAGCTCGGTGTCCCAGACGCCCTGCTCCATCAGGATGCGGGCCTTCTGGGTCCCCGAACGGCAGGGGGTGCACTGCCCGCAGCTCTCGTCCTCGAAGAACTTCATCAGGTTCAACGCGGCGCCGCGCACATCGTCTCGGTCCGACAGGATCACGACGGCGGCGGAGCCGATGAAGCAGCCGTACTTCTCCAGCGTCCCGAAATCGAGCGGGATGTCGTTCATCGACGCCGGCAGGATGCCGCCCGACGCGCCGCCCGGCAGGTAGGCCGCGAAGGTGTGGCCCTCCGCCATGCCGCCGCAATACTCGTCGATCAGTTCCTGGATGGTGAGGCCGGACGGGGCGAGCTTCACCCCCGGCTCCTTCACGCGCCCCGAGACCGAGTAGGAGCGCAGGCCGACGCGGTCGTTGCGGCCGTGGCTCTTCCACCAGTCGCCGCCCCGCTCGATCAGGTCGCGGACCCAGAACAGCGTCTCGATGTTGTTGATCAGCGTCGGACGGTTGAACAGGCCGACCTGGAACGGGAACGGCGGCTTGTGCCGCGGCAGCCCGCGCTTGCCTTCGAGGGACTCGATCAGCGAGGATTCCTCGCCGCAGATATAGGCGCCGGCGCCGCGGCGCAGGTGGATGCGCGGACCGCCCGCGGGGAGCTTCGCGATCTCGCGCGTCAGGATCTCGCGGGAGATGGGATACTCGTCGCGCAGGTAGATGTAGACCTCGGGTGCCTCGACGACGTGGGCGCCGATCAGCATGCCCTCGAGGAAGCGGTGCGGGTCGGTGTTGAGGTAGAGCTGGTCCTTGAACGTGCCGGGCTCGCCCTCGTCCCCGTTGACCGCCATCAGCCGGGGCCCGGGCTCGCCGCGCACCGAGCGCCACTTGCGCCCCGTCGGGAAGCCCGCGCCGCCGAGGCCGCGCAGGCCGCCGTCGTCGAGCACCTTCAGGACGTCGTCGACCGGAAGGTCCCCGCTGCGGAGCCGGTCGAGGGTCGCGTACCCGCCGGCGGCCCGATAGGCCTCGTAGTCGACGTAGTCCGGGATATGGGCGTGCGTGTCGCCGGCCTCGACCGCGGCCCGCACGGAGGCGAGGTCGGCCTTGTGCAGGAAGTTGTGCCCGACCTCGACGGCGGGCGCGTGGTCGCACAGGCCGACGCAGGGCGCGCGCACGACGCGGACGGCGTCGGAGGCGAGTTCCCGCTGGAGCGTCTCCAGCAGCTCGTCGGCGCCGAACATCGCGCAGGTGATGCTGTCGCAGACCCGGACGGTCAGCCGCGGGATCGAGGCGTCACCCTCCTTCACGACGTCGAAATGCGCGTAGAAAGTCGCGGTCTCGAACACCTCGGCGAAGGCCAGGGCCATCTCGTCGGCGAGCGCCGCCAGGTGCTCGGCGCTGATCTGGCCGTAGGTGTCCTGGATCAGGTGCAAGTGCTCGATGAGCAGGTCGCGCTGGCGCGAGCGGGAGCCGAGAAGCGCCTCGATCTCGACCTTCGCCCGCGGCTCGACCTGGCGCCCCTTGGGGACGCTGCGCGCCTTGTTCCGCCCCCGGCCGGGATGCGAGAAAGTCCTGACTGTCCCCGGTGCCTCACTCATGCGGTATCTGATTTCCAACTGCTGGGACGGGTGGTCGCGGTGTCCTGAGGTCCGGTCGGGGGTTACTGGCCGCCGAAGGCCCGGAGCGGCTGGCCGGCCTCGGACCGCGGCTTCATCGTGGCCGTGCCCGTCGCCTCGTCCAGGGACGTGACCCTGGGTCCGACGACGGAGCGCAGCTCGGTCTCGAACGCGTCGAGGGCGTCGTTCAGGCGGTCCATCAGGGAGCCCGGCGCGTCTCCGGCCGGCGACGCGGCCGCCTGGGCGAGCGCGTCGCGGACCCGGCCGGCGAGCTCCTGCGTGAGCGGCGGCTTCGCGTCGGCGCAGTAGGCGTCCGTCACGATGGCGGCCCAGTCCGCCGCGGAGGATGCGTCGCCCATGCTCAGGCCTGCGCGATCGAGGGACGGTTAAAGTCGTGCATGGCGTGCCCGTTCGGGTCCGTTGGCGTGGCGCTCGCTCGTGGCATACCAAATGGCAGCCGTTATAGCGGAGGTGTTATATCGTTTTTGAAGTCGTTTCAATTTGCGTGACGCCGGGGTCACGCGTCCCGGCGGCGCGGCCGACGCTTGCCCTGAGCCCTCGCGCGGGGCAGTGGGAACGGCACGAGAGGGGCTGTCAGCGGTGTCCGGCATGCGCGTAATCGGACTCGCCGGGTGGAGCGGGGCCGGCAAGACCAGCCTGCTGGTCCGGGCCATCCCCCTGCTCGTCGCCCGCGGGGTGCGGGTGGCGACCATCAAGCACGCCCATCACGACTTCGACACGGACTGGCCCGGGAAGGATTCCTACGAGCACCGCAGGGCGGGCGCGAGCGAGGTTCTGATCTCGTCGGGCCGCCGCTGGGCCCAGGTCCACGAGCTGCGCGACGAGCAGGAGGCGAGCCTCGGCCAGCTCCTGCGGCGGATCAGCCCGTGCGACCTCGTCGTCGTGGAAGGGTACAAGCGGGAGCCCATCCCCAAGATCGAGGTCCATCGCGCCGAGACCGGCCGCCCGCCCCTCCATCCACTGGACACCACCATCGTGGGCATCGCGAGCGACGTCGCGTTTCCGGCCTCGGGCATTCCCGTCGTAGATCTGAACGACGCGGCGGCGGTGACGGGGCTGATGCTCGACGTGGCCGTTCCCTTCGAAGACGTCCTCGGGAGGCTCTAGCCGGATGGCCCAGCTCAGCGACGACTGCTTCGTGTTCGGCGGCCCTCTGATGACCATCGAGGACGCGCACGCGCTGTTCGGCGAGCGGCTCGCAGCGATCGTCGGCACCGAGGACGTTCCCGTCCCGGACGCCGACGGGCGCGTCCTGGCCGAGGATTGCGTCGCGCCCATCGACGTCCCGCCGTTCCCCAACTCGGCCGTCGACGGCTACGCGGTCCGTTTCGCGGACCTGCGCGCCTCCGATGCGACGATCCTGCCGGTCGGCGCGGTCGTCGCGGCCGGCGCCTCCCCCGAAGGCGTGTCGGTGGCGGGCTCGGCCGCCCGGATCTTCACCGGGGCCCCGATGCCGGCGGGGGCCGACACCGTCTTCATGCAGGAGGACGTCCAGGTCCTGCCCGACGGCCGGGTGTCCCTGCCGCTCGGGCTGAAGCGGGGCGCCAACAGCCGCGACGCCGGCGAGGACGCGGCGAAGGGCTCGACGATCATCGCGGCCGGCCGGCGTCTCCGGCCGCAGGACCTGGCCCTGGCGACCGCGGTCGGCCTGCGCACGCTGAAGGTCCGCCGCACCCTGCGGGTCGGCGTGTTCTCGACGGGCAACGAACTCGTCGAGCCCGGGTCGCCCCTGGGGCCGGGCGCAATCTACGACTCGAACCGCGTCCTGCTGCTCGCTCTTCTCCGGCGGATGGGCGTCGCGGCGCGCGACCTCGGCGTCATCCGCGACGACCCGGCGGCCCTCGCGGCCAGGCTCTCGGCGGCGGCCGCCGAGCACGACGTGATCCTGACTTCGGGCGGCGTGTCGACCGGCGACGAGGATCACGTGAAGACCGCCGTCGAGAGCATCGGGCGCCTCGTGTTCTGGCGGCTGGGGATCAAGCCGGGACGGCCGGTCGCGATGGGCATGATCGACGGCAAGCCGTTCCTGGGCCTGCCGGGCAACCCGGTGGCTGTCTACGTCACCCTGCTGTTCGTGGTGCGGCCGCTCCTCGCCCGGCTCGCCGGCGAGGCCTACGCGCCGTCGCGCGGATTCACCGTCAGGGCGGCCTTCCCCTATCGGAAGCGCGCGGGCCGCAGGGAGTTCGTCCGGGTCAGCCTCGCCCGGGACGCCGACGGCGCCTGGGAGGCCCGGAAGTTCCAGCGCGACGGCGCGGGCATGCTGTCATCGCTCACCGAATCCGACGGCCTCGTGGAGCTGGAGGATGACCGGACCGAGGTCGTGCCGGGCGACGCCGTGCGGTTCCACCCGCACGGGGCCCTCTGGTAGCGGGGCCGCGCTCAGGGCCTCACGCGACGCGGACCGCGCCCCAGCATTGCCGGGCTCGCGCATCCGTTATATCAAATCTGCTATATCGCTTGTGATGGGCCGTGCGAGCGGCCGCTCGATCGGCGGGCTTGAGCAACGATGTTCGATGGTGTCTGGCGGAGCCAAGCCGGCGCGGAACTCCGCCTCCTCCAGATGGGCGAGGCGGTCTCCGGGACCTACACCGCCGCCGATCCCGGCTACGCGCAGACGCATCGAAGCCGCATCCTCGTCGGCACGGCCGAGGGCGACATCATCGGCTTCGTGACCAGCACGTCGTCGCCCCAGGAGATCACGGCCTGGACCGGGCGCCTCGTCCGGACCGACGAGAAGACGGCCGAGGCGATCCACGCGGTCTTCCACGCCGTCGAACGGTCTCCGCAGCCGAAGGCCGTGGCCGATCACGTCGCGCTCGAGACGACCATCTTCTCGAAGGTCGAGAACGCCTGTTCGTGAAGCCAGGGTCGCGTCCCTCCTCGATGGGGTCCCGAGGAACGGGGGCGACCGTGGCGCGAGGAGCGGTCGGCGCATGCGTGATCGGCGACGGCTCTAGATGAACGGAGCGTCGGCTTCGAGGCCCAGAAGGATGCGGCCGGTCGGCACGAGCAACCGGTCCTGATAATGCATGTGCTGGCAGGCCGCGTAGACATCGCGGAGCTGGCGCGCGAACGGCAGGTCTTCGAGGACGGCGGAACTGCCGGCCGCCTCGTACATGCTCGTGACAACCTGCTTCCCGACATGGCCCGCGTACCAGCAGGCCCGCCGAAGCTTGGCCTGCCACGCGAGCGTTATCGGACGGCCGTCCTCGGCTTCCCACCAGAATTCGGAGACCGTGTCCCGGGCGAAGGCGCGCGCGGCACCGAGGCTCGTCTCGGCACGCGCGATCGCGACCTGAACGTCCTCGCGAAGTCTCAGGGGCACCTTGCCGCCATGCGGCGTCTTCGTCTGCGCGAGATCGATGAAGGCGTCGATCGAGGCCCGGGCGATCCCGAGCGGAACACCAATGGCGGCGATCGCGGCCGCCGATGCCATGGGCAGCATGTAGAGGGGCCTTCTGTCGCGAGGCATCATGAGGCTCGCGCCGTCGATGGTCTGCTCGTTCGGCACCCAGATGTCGGTGCACGCGACGTCGTGACTCCCGCTGGCCCGGAGCCCCCCGGCATTCCAGTTGCCGACGACCTCGACATCCTTCGAGGCGATGAAGACGCCGCGCAGCGACGGCCGCCCGTTCTCGTCGAGCTTCGGCCGCTCGCCGTCGATCTCCACACACATCAGTGCGGACACGGAACTGTAGCGGCAGAAGCTCGCCCAGGACCAGCGTCCGTTGATCCGCCAGCCGGATCCATGGCGAACCGCTGTTCCCGTTGGCTGGCCGCTCCCGCTGCCCGCGAACTTCCTGCCGGCAGGGATGAGCGAACGCATCACGTCCGCGTCGATCAGGTCGGCGAAGCGTGACGCGCCCCCGGACGAGATCGCGGCGCACCAGGCGACCGAACCGTCGAGTTCCGCCAGAGCTTCGATCGCCGCCAGGACGCTCAGCGGATGCGCTTCAGGACCGCCCAGGCCCCGCGGAAGCCAGAGCTGCGCGAGACCGGCGTCGATGAGCGCCTCTGCGACCGGCTCCGGCAGGTCCGGGCCGACAGCCAGGGCCGACCGGTGCTCCGCGATGAGGGGCCGAAGCGCCGCGACGGTCGCGAGAAACGCCGCGTCCGGATCTCCGGCTCGCGCGGCAGGGCGGATCGAGGGGGCGACACCGTTCATTCTCAGACCTCATGACTGTCCGAGATGCATAGTAAGTTCGGTGATCGGCCGCTTTCGTGTCTGTCGGAAGAGTTTTTGGTTACGGTCGTAACTGGGGGCGCCGTCAGACGATATTATCTGCCGGGTGGGGACGCGGTAGATCGCGCTGTAACGGTTGTCGTTGGATTTTTTCGCGCTGGATCCGCGATGATGATGCTCGAATGCTTCGGGTGGACGGTCTCGTGATCGCGGAAGCCGCTGACCAACGTTGACGGGCCGCGCGCGCATCGCGGCCTTCGCGCAACCTAGGACACCGGCATCTCGATGCGGCAGCGCACGCCGTCGCGGTCCAGCGCGTACTCGACCGTGGCGCCCAGGGCATATGCCAGCGCCTCCTGGATCAGCTCGGTCCCGTAGCCGCGGCGAGTGACGCGCGCCGCCTGCGCGGGCAGGCCGCTCTCGATCCAGTACAGGGCCAGTCGGCGG
Organism: Methylobacterium sp. NPDC080182; assembly: GCF_050281105.1. NCBI lineage: Bacteria > Pseudomonadati > Pseudomonadota > Alphaproteobacteria > Hyphomicrobiales > Methylobacteriaceae > Methylobacterium > Methylobacterium sp. NPDC080182. The sequence goes on along the minus strand of NZ_JBNNWO010000021.1, from coordinate 47,908 downwards.
CGCTCGCGCCGGTCGCGCACGATCTCCCAGGTGACGCTGAGATGGCCGGTCCCGGTCTTGAGCACCCCGTGCTTGACCGCGTTGGTCGTCAGCTCGTGGACGGCGAGGGCGAAGTTCTGCACCTGTCGCGCGGTCAGGTGCACCTCGGGGCCGGCGACGGTCATGCGGTCGGTCGCGCCGTCGACGTAAGCGGCCAGCTCGGCGCGCACCAGCGCGCCCACCTCGACCGAGTCGCTGCCGTACTGGCTGAGCAGGCCCTGCGCGCGGCTGAGCGCCTGCAGCCGCGCCTCGAACGCCTCGACCGAGCTGCCCTGCCGCAGTGTCTTGCCCGCCACGGCGCTGACGACGCCGAGGAGGTTGCGCGTGCGGTGCTGCAGCTCGTTGATCAGCACTTCCTGGCGCGCCAGCAGCCTGTGGTGGTCCGTGACGTCGATGTTCACCCCCGACCACTTGCGGATCGACCCGTCGGGGTTCGTGATCGGCACCGCGCGGACGTTCGACCACCGCCAGGACGCGCTCGGGGCGTGCCACAGGCGATACTCGTGATCGACCGCCGTCCGCGTCGCGACGGCCTGCCGCCACTTCGCTTCCGTGAGCGCCCGGTCGTCCGCGTGGATCGCGTGGATCCAGCCGCGCCCGAGCCACTCGTCCGGGCGCTGCCCGGTGAACGCGCGCCAGCCCGGGCTGTCGATCTCGATGAGGCCCTCGGCCGAGGCCTCCCAGCTGAACTGACCGAACCCCTCGACCAGCCCGCGGAACCGCTCCTCGCTCGCGCGCAGATCGTCCTCCACCCGCTTGCGCGCGGTCACGTCGCTGGCGGCGCCGAACCATTCGCGGATCTCGCCGTCATCGTCGAGCAGCGGCACGGCCCGGGACAGCGCCCAGCCCAGGCTCCCGTCCGCCTGCCGGACGGGGTGCTCCAGCTCGAACATCGTCTTGGATCGGATCGCCCGCTGGATGGCCTCGCGCAGGCGCGGCTGGTCGGCCGGATCGATGTAGGCGCTCAGCCAGTCGTCGTTCGGGGTGACGGTGTCGGCCAGGAAGCCGCGGCCCTCCAGGACCCGCAGCTCGCTCCAGTCCGGGCTCATGCGGTAGATGACGTCCGAGCTGGCCGTGACGAGGGCGCGGAACCGCTCCTCGCTCGCGCGCAGCCGATCCTCGGCGCGCTTGCGCTGGAGGATGTCCTTGAACAGGACCGCCACCTGCCGCCGTTCCGGCGCCCCGATCGGGAAGGCGTAGACCTCGTACCAGCGCCCGAGCGCGTCGGCGCGGTCCTCGAAGCGTTCCGCCTTGCCGGTTCGGACGATCCGGCCGTAGGTCTCGAACCAGTGCGGCTCGAGGTCGGGCGCCAGCGCCCGGACCGTCCGGCCGACCGCGTCGCGGAGCCCGGTCTGCTGCTCGAAGGCCGCATTCACGGACAGGAAGCGGTAATCGACCGCCCGCCCTGCCGCGTCGAACAGGACCTCGATGGTGCAGAAGCCCTCGTCGATGGCGTCGAAGAGGTGGCGGTACCGGGCCTCGCTCGTCCGCAGCTTGGCCTCGGCGCGCAGGCGCTCACCGATCTCGAAGCCGGTCATGTGGACGGCCATGACCTTCCCGTCGGCGTCGCGCACGGGCACGAGGAGCGCGTCGAAGACGTCCTCCGCGGCGCCCTCGCCGCGGGTGTCCAGCGGCTGCCCGGCCACCTGCACGGCCTCGCCCGCGAAGGCGCGCGCGTAGAAGTCCGCGACCGTCGCCCACCCCTCCGGGAACGTGCGCGCGAGCGGCCGGCCGAGACCCTCCGGGTGCCGGGCGCCGTAGAGACGGGCGGCGGCGTCGTTGTAGATCAGGAGGCGCTCGGGCCCGCAGACGAGGGACGCGACCAGCGGGCTGGCAAGCACCTGCTCGACCATCACCTTGAGGCGCTCCGGCCAGCGGGCGGCCGGCCCCAGCTGCGTCCGCTCCCAGCCGAAGTCGCGGATGCGCGCGGCCATCTCGCCGTCGCCCTGTGGCCATGCCGACACTGATACGCCGCCTCGGTGATGTCGCGCACCAGCATGTCCGCTCGCGGCGCGCGCAGCAATGACCGAGCCCGATCGGACGACGAAATCTTCGTTCCGCCGGGCGATGACAGCATTCGCGGGGACCGGCTCAGGCCGTCTCGGATCGCGCGAGGCCCAGCTGCTCCTCCACGCACCGACGCATCACGAATTTCTGGATCTTTCCGGAGACCGTCATCGGGAAGGCGTCGACGAACTGGATGTATTTCGGGATCTTCTGATGCGCGATCTGCCCCGCACAGAACGCGCGCACCGCCGGCTCCGACAGGGTCTCGCCGTCGCGCAGCCTGATCCAGGCGCACAGCTCCTCCCCGTATTTCGGGTCGGAGACCCCGAAGACCTGCACATCCTGGATCTGCGGATGCCGGAAGAGGTACTCCTCGATCTCGCGCGGATAGATGTTCTCGCCGCCGCGTATGACCATGTCTTTGATCCGCCCGACGATGTTGCAGTACCCCTCCGCGTCCAGCGTCGCGAGGTCGCCGGTGTGCATCCATCCGGCGTCGTCGAGGACCTCCGCGGTCCGCGCGGCATCGCCCCAGTAGCCGAGCATGACCGAGTAGCCGCGCGTGCACAGCTCGCCGCGGGCGCCCCGCGGCGTCACGCGTCCCTCGGGATCCACGATCTTGACCTCGAGATGCGGGTGGATCCGGCCGACGGTCGTGACGCGCCGCTCCAGCGGGTCGTCGCTCGAGCTCTGGAAGCTCACCGGGCTGGTCTCGGTCATGCCGTACGCGATGGTGACATCCCGCATGTTCATCTGCTCCACGACCCGGCGCATCACCGCGATCGGGCACGGCGCGCCCGCCATGATCCCGGTCTGCAGGGAGCGGAGATCGAAGCGCGCGAACTCGGGATGGTCGAGCTCGGCGATGAACATGGTCGGCACGCCGTAGAGCGCGGTGCAGCGCTCGGCCTGCACGGTCTCCAGTGTCGCGCGCGGGTCGAAGCCCTCGCCCGGAAACACCATGGCGCAACCGTGGGTCAGGGCCGCGAGATTGCCCATCACCATGCCGAAGCAATGGTAGAGCGGCACCGGGATGCAGATCCGATCCTCGGCGGTCAGCCGCATCGCGCGGCCGACGAAGTGGCCGTTGTTGAGGATGTTGTGGTGGGTCAGCGTGACGCCCTTCGGGGCGCCCGTCGTGCCGCTGGTGAACTGGATGTTGGCCGCGTCGTCGAACTGCATCGCGTCGGCGAGGTCGCGCAGGGCGCCGGTGCCGGCCGCGTCGCCCCGGGCCGCGACCGCGTCGAACGGGACCGTCCCCGGGGTCGGCGGTCCGCCGATCTGGATCACCGTGCGCAGGTGCGGCAGGCGGGCTGCGGACAGCCGGCCCGGCCCGGAGGCCGCGAGTTCGGGGGCCAGGGTGCGGAGCATCCCGAGATAGTCGCTGGTCTTGAACGCCGTCGCCGTGACCAGGGCGGTGCAGCCGACATTGTTGAGCGCGAATTCCAGCTCCGACAGCCGGTAGGCCGGGTTGATCGTCACCAGGATCAGCCCCGCACGGGCGGCGGCGAACTGGGTCAGCACCCACTCGGCGCGGTTGAGCGACCAGATCCCGATACGGTCGCCGGGCCGGAGTCCGAGGGCGAGCAGGCCGGCCGCGAAGGCGTCGGCTTGGTCCTTCAGCTCGCGCCAGGTCCATCGGACGCCCTGGGCGTGCGCGACCAGAGCCAGGTGATCCGGCCACGCCGCGGCGGCGCGATCCAGGGCCTGGCCGATGGTCAGGCCGAGCAGGGGCTCGCCGATCGCCCCGTGGACATAGCTCACCGCCCGGTCGCTCATGTCGTCCTCCCTCGTTCCTCCGAACGCGCGCGCCGCCGCGGCGCTGTCCGAGGCCGCCCTTCGATCAGGGTGTCGGCGGCGGCGCGGCGGCCAGCGCGCGGGCGACCTTCGAGGCCGGCTCCCGGCCGAGCTGGGACGCGATCGACCGCCCGGCCGCGGCGAGGGCATCGAGATCGATCCCGGTCTCGATGCCCATGCCGCGCAGCATGTAAACGACGTCCTCGGTGGCGACGTTGCCGGCGGCCCCCGGCGCGTAGGGGCAGCCCCCGAGGCCCGCCACCGCGGCGTCCACGGCCGACACGCCGAGTTCGAGGCAGGCGAGGATGTTGGCCAGGGCCTGCCCGTAGGTGTCGTGGAAGTGCAGGGCGATCGCCTGCAGCGGCACGTCGGCGGCCACCCGCTCGACCAGCCGCCGGGCCGCGCGCGGCGTCCCGGTCCCGATCGTGTCGCCGAGGGCGATCTCGTGGCAGCCCATCGCGTGGAGGGACGCGGCGACGCGGGCGACCGCCGCCGGCGCGACGTCGCCCTCGTAGGGGCAGCCCAGGACGCAGGAGACGTAGCCCCGCACCCGCAGGGCTCGCGCGCGCGCGGCCTCCAGCACCGGGGCGAAGCGGTCGAGGGTCTCGGCGATCGAGCCGTTGACGTTGCGCCGGGAGAAGCTCTCGGAGGCGGCGGCGAACACCGCGACCTCCCGGACGCCGGAGGCGAGGGCCCGCTCCAGGCCCTGCAGGTTCGGGACCAGAACGGAATAGCCGACCTCGGGCCGGGGGCGCAGCCGCGCCAGAACCTCCGCGGTCTCGGCCATCTGCGGCACCCATCGGGGCGACACGAAGCTGCCGGCCTCGATGCGGGTCAGCCCGGCCTCGGCCAGGGCCTCGATCAGCGCCACCCTGGCGGCGATCGGCACCGGCGCGGGCTCGTTCTGGAGCCCGTCGCGCGGCCCGACCTCGACCACCTGCACCCGGGCCGGATAGCTCATGCGGGCCGCTCCTCCGCCGCGAAGGTGACGATCTCGGTGCCCTCCTCGACCATGTCGTCGACGGCGTGGCGGGTCTCGGCGACGGTGCCGGCCTGCGGCGCGCGGAGGGTGATCTCCATCTTCATCGCCTCGATCACCGCGAGCGGCGCGCCCTTCTCCACGGCATCGCCGGGCCGCACCCAGAGCTGGGTCAGGCGGCCCGGCACGGGCGCCGTCACCCGGTCGCTGCCGGACGCCTCGGTCCGGGGCGGGGCGAGGGGATCGACGTGGACCAGCGTCGCGTTCCGGCCGCCGACGATCACCGTCAGCTCCGCGCCGCGGCGGACCGCGCGCAGCCGGCGCCAGACGCCGTCCAGCATCAGCCGCTCGCCCTCGGCGTCCTCGGCGAGCGCCGCCAGGACGGTGCCGCCCGGCAGGTCGAGGCGGGCGCTGCCGTCGGGGCGGGGGCATGCCCGCAGGGTGACGGGCGGCGCGTCGCCGTTGCGGAACTGCAGGTCCTGGTAGCCCGCCCCGTTCATCCGCCACGCATCGGGATCGGCCCAGGGCGACCACGGGTCGCCGCTCGCCCGCGCCTGCGCCGCGACGGCCGCGCGCCGGTCGCGCAGGACGGTCAGGGCAGCGGCGGCCCAGAGCGCGGGATCGACCGCACCGGTCGCAAGCGGCGCCAGCAGGTCGTCGGCGTGGCGGGCGATGAAGCCGGTGTCGAGGTCGGCCGCGCGGTAGGCGGGATGGCCGGCGACGGCGCGCAGGAGACTGAGATTGGTCGTCACGCCGACCACCTCGTAGGCGGCGAGGGCGGCCGCGAGCTGTTGGATCGCGGCCGCCCGGTCCTCGCCCCAGACGACCAGCTTGGCGATCATCGGGTCGTAATCCGGGGTGATCCGGTCGCCCTGCACGATCCCGGTCTCGACCCGCACCCGCCCCGGCACCTCCGGCGGCTGGCGCAGGTGGGCGAGGGTGCCGACCGCCGGCAGGAAATCGCGCGCCGGATCCTCGGCGTAGACCCGCGCCTCGATCGCGTGGCCGCGCAGGGCCAGATCCGGGGCGCCGAGCGGCAGCCGCTCGCCCGCGGCCACGCGCAGCTGCCACTCCACCAGGTCGAGGCCGGTGACCATCTCGGTCACCGGATGCTCGACCTGGAGCCGGGTGTTCATCTCCATGAAGTAGAAGGTCTCGCCCTCGGCGATGAACTCCACCGTGCCGGCGCCGACATAGCCGACCGCCCGCGCCGCCGCGACCGCGGCCTCGCCCATCCGCGCGCGCCGGACCGGATCCATCCCCGGGGCCGGCGCCTCCTCGATCACCTTCTGGTGGCGGCGCTGGATCGAGCAGTCGCGCTCGAACAGCGAGACGGCGTTGCCGTGGCTGTCGGCGAAGACCTGGATCTCGATGTGCCGGGGGCGGGTCAGGTACGCCTCGATCAGCACCCGGTCGTCGCCGAAGGACGCCCGCGCCTCGCGCTGGGCGCCGGTCAGGGCGGACTCGAACGCCGCGGCCGCCTCGACGACGCGCATGCCCTTGCCGCCGCCGCCGGCCGAGGCCTTGATCAAGACCGGGTAGCCGATCCGGGCGGCCGCCTCCTTCAGCGCCCGGACATCCTGCGCGGCGCCGTGATAGCCCGGCACCAGCGGGACCCCGGCGCGCTCCATCAGCGCCTTGGCCTCGGCCTTGGAGCCCATGGCGCGGATCGCCGCCGGGGGCGGGCCGACGAACACGAGGCCGGCCCCGGCGCAGGCGCCGGCGAAGTCCGCGTTCTCCGACAGGAAGCCGTAGCCCGGATGGATCGCCTCCGCCCCGGCGCGCCGGGCGACGTCGAGGATCCGCTCGGCCACGAGGTAGCTCTCGCGCGCCGGGGCGGGCCCGATCGGCCACGCCTCGTCGGCCATCCGGGTGTGTCGGGCGCCGGCATCCGCCTCCGAATAGACCGCGACCGTGCCGATGCCGTGGCGCCGGGCGGTGGCGATCACCCGGCAGGCGATCTCCCCGCGGTTGGCGATGAGGATCTTGCCGAACATGGCCGCCCCCTCAGTCCCGCCGCCACGGGGCTAAGCGCTTGTCGAGGAAGGCGGCCATGCCGGCCTGCCCCTCGTCGGAAGCACGACGCTCGGCAATGCGCCGCCCGGTCTCGCGCCCCAGGTCGGGGTCCACCGGCCGCCCCTCGCACAGGAAGACGAGGTCCTTGGCCTCGGCCTGCGCGCCCGGGGCGCCCCGGAGGATGTCGCGCAGCACCTCCGCGCCGGCCGCCTCCAGCCGGTCGTCGGGCACCACCTCGTGCACGAGGCCGATCGCCCGGGCGCGCTCGGCGGAGAAGACTTCCGCGGTCTGGAACAGGCGCCGGGCCCAGCGCGGGCCGATCGCGTTGACCACGTAGGGGCCGATCGTCGCCGGGATCAGACCGAGCCGCACCTCGCTCAGGCAGAACCGCGCGCTCTCGGCCGCGATGGCGACGTCGCAGCAGGCGGCGAGCCCGACGCCGCCGCCGTAGGCCGCCCCGTGCACGAGGGCGAGCGTCGGCTTCGGCAGCCGGTCGAGACTGTGCATCAGCCCCGCGAGCCCGGCGGCGTCGGCGAGGTTGCTGTCGAAGGACTGGCCGGCGATCCGGCGCATCCAGGCGAGGTCGGCGCCCGCCGAGAAGCTCTGGCCGGCGCCCGCCAGGACGACCGCCCGGATCCCGGGAGCGGCGCCCAGCCGGTGCAGGGACGCGGTGAGGGCGGCGATCAGGCCGTCGTCGAAGGCGTTGTGCTGCTCCGGACGGTTGAGCGTCAGGGTGGCGACCCCGCGTTCGTCGACCGTCTCCAGCAAGGTGCCGCTCATCCCGCGCCTCCTACATCCGGAACAGGCCGAAGCGGGTCTCGGGAATCGGCGCGTTGAGGCTCGCCGAGAGACCGAGCGCCAGGACGCGGCGCGTGTCGGCCGGGTCGATCACCCCGTCGTCCCAGAGCCGGGCGCTGGAATAGTAGGGGTGGCCCTGCTCCTCGTACTGCGCCCGGATCGGCGCCTTGAACGCCGCCTCGTCCTCCGCCGACCACGTGCCGCCGCGGCCCTCGACACCGTCGCGCCGGACCGTGGCCAGGACAGAGGCGGCCTGCTCGCCGCCCATCACGCCGATCCTCGCGTTCGGCCACATCCAGAGGAAGCGCGGCCCGTAGGCTCGCCCGCACATGCCGTAATTGCCGGCCCCGAAGCTGCCGCCGATCAGGACGGTGAATTTCGGCACCGCCGCGGTCGCGACGGCGGTGACCATCTTGGCCCCGTCCTTGGCGATGCCGCCGGCCTCGTAGCGCCGGCCGACCATGAAGCCGGTGATGTTCTGGAGGAACACCAGGGGCACGCCGCGCTGGGCGCAGAGCTCGACGAAGTGGGCGCCCTTCAGGGCACTCTCCGAGAACAGGATGCCGTTGTTGGCGACGATCCCCACCGGGTAGCCCCAGATATGGGCGAAGCCGCAGACCAGGGTCTGGCCGTAGAGGCGCTTGAACTCGTCGAAGTCGCTGCCGTCCACCAGCCGGGCGATGACCTCGCGCACGTCGTAGGGCGTCCGGCGGTCGGCCGGCACCGCCGCGTAGATCTCCTCGGCGGCGTAGCGCGGCGGCTCGGGCTGCCGCGGCGCGAGCGCGGGGCGCTTCACCGCGTTCAGGTTGGCCACGATGCGGCGGGCGATGCCGAGGGCGTGCGCGTCGGTCTCTGCCATGTGGTCGGTCACGCCCGAGATCCGGGCGTGCACGTCGGCGCCCCCGAGTTCCTCGGCGCTGACCACCTCGCCGGTCGCGGCCTTCACCAGCGGCGGCCCGCCGAGGAAGATCGTGCCCTGGCCGCGGACGATGATCGACTCGTCGCACAGCGCCGGCACGTAGGCGCCGCCGGCGGTGCAGGAGCCCATCACCACGGCGATCTGGGCGATGCCCTGCGCCGACATCGTCGCCTGGTTGTAGAAGATGCGGCCGAAATGGTCCCGGCCCGGGAAGACCTCGTCCTGGCTGGGCAGATGCGCGCCGCCGCTGTCGACGAGGTAGAGGCAGGGCAGCCGGTTCTGCTGCGCGATCTCCTGCGCCCGGAGGTGCTTCTGCACCGTCATCGGGAAGTAGGTGCCGCCCTTCACGGTCGCGTCGTTGGCGACGATCACGCACTCGCGCCCCGCGACGCGGCCGATGCCGGTGACGATCCCGGCCGAGGGGACCTCGCCGCCGTAGAGGCCGTGCCCGGCGAGCTGGCCGATTTCCAGGAAGGGCGAGAACGGGTCGATCAGCGCCCGGATCCGGTCCCGGGGCAGGAGCTTGCCGCGGGCGCGATGGCGCTCCCGCGCGGCCTCCCCGCCGCCGAGGCGGACGCGGTCGGCGGTCGCGCGCAGGTCCGCCACCAGGGCGCGCATGGCCTCGGCATTGGCGCGGGCCTCGGGCGCGCGCGGATCCAGAGCGGATTCGATCACCGGCACGGCGCCCGCTCCCCGCTCAGGCCGTCTCGGCGAACAATTCGCGGCCGATCAGCATCCGCCGGATCTCGCTCGTGCCGGCGCCGATCTCGTAGAGCTTGGCGTCGCGCAGCAGCCGGCCGGTCGGATAGTCGTTGATGTAGCCGTTGCCGCCGAGCGCCTGGATCGCGTCGAGGGCCACCGCGGTCGCGCGCTCGGCCGCGAACAGGATCGCGCCCGCGGCGTCCCGGCGCGTCGCCCGCCCGCGGTCGCAGGCCCGCGCCACCGCGTAGACGTAGGCCCGGGCGGCGTTCGTCGCCGTGTACATGTCGGCGATCTTGCCCTGCATGAGCTGGAACTCGCCGATCGGCCGACCGAACTGCCGGCGCTCGTGGAGGTAGGGCAGGACCACGTCGAGGCAGGCACGCATGATGCCGAGCGGCCCGGCGGCCAGCACGGCGCGCTCGTAGTCGAGGCCCGACATCAGCACGCCGACGCCGCGCCCGACCGCGCCCAGGACGTTCTCCTCCGGTATCTCGCAGTCCTGGAACAGCAGCTCGCAGGTGTTCGAGCCGCGCATGCCGAGCTTGTCGAGCTTCTGCGCGGTGGAGAAGCCGGGAAAATCCTTCTCGACCAGGAACGCCGTGATCCCCCGCGGGCCGGCCTCGGGATCCGTCTTGGCGTAGACCACCAGGACGTCGGCGTCGGGACCGTTGGTGATCCACATCTTGGTGCCGTTCAGGACGTAGCGGTCGCCGCGCCTGTCGGCCCGCAGCCGCATGGAGACGACGTCGCTCCCGGAGCCCGGCTCGGACATCGCGAGCGCGCCGACATGCTCGCCCGCGATCAGCTTCGGCAGGTAGCGGCGCTTCTGCGCCTCGGTGCCGTTGCGGCGGATCTGGTTCACGCAGAGGTTGGAATGCGCGCCGTAGGACAGCCCGACCGAGGCCGAGGCCCGGCTGATCTCCTCCATGGCCACGGCGTGCTCGAGGTAGCCCATGCCGGCGCCGCCATAGGTCTCCTCGACGGTGACGCCCAGAACGCCGAGGGCGCCGAGCTTGCGCCAGAGGTCCGCGGGAAACGCGTTGCTGGCATCGATCGCCGCCGCGCGGGGGGCGATCTCGGCGCGCGCGAAGCGCTCCACCTCGGCGCGCAGGGCGTCGGCCGTCTCGCCCAGGCCGAAGTCGAAATCCTGCAGGCCGATGGGCATCGCGCGTCTCCTCGCCTGAGAATCGGGCACTCGCCTCTTTGAAACGAACGTACGTTCGTTAAGCGAGGCTGGCAAGGCGATTTACGAACGGTTGTTCGTTAGCCTATAGCGGGGATCGGCGTGAGCATTCCCCGGTGTCTGTTGCGCTCTGAACTGTCTTCGGAGTGTCTTCGTGGGTCGCACCGCCGGATCGAACGGGCCGCGCACGGCCGCCGCCATCCGCCGGGCCGGGCTTCGGCTCATCTATCGCCACGGCTACGAGGCGATGACCCTGCGCGCCCTGGCCGCCGAGGTCGGGATCCAGGCGGCCTCGCTCTACAACCACATCCGCAGCAAGCAGGATCTGCTGTTCGACATCGTCCGCGACCACATGGAGACGCTGCTGGCGCGGACCGACGCGGCGCTGGCGACGGCGACCGGCACCCCGACGGACCGTCTCCGCGCCTTCGTGGCGCACCACGTCACGTACCATCTCGAGAAGAGGCAGGAAGTCTTCATCGCGAATTTCGAGCTGCGCTCGCTCGACCCGCCGCATTACGCGGCGATCGTCGCCCTGCGCCGGGCCTACGAAGACCGATTGGTCGCGCTGCTCGAGCGGGGATCGGAGGCGGGGGAGCTGGACGTCCGGGATGCGCGGGTCGCCGGCTACGCGATCCTCGGGATGCTCACCAGCGCCTGCACGTGGTACCGGCCCGACGGCCGGATGACCAAGGCGGAGATCGTCGCCCTGCACACCGACATGGCGCTGCGGGGTTGCGTCAGGCGTCAGCCATAGACCCCGTCGCGCCGGGGAACGGCGGTCGCCTCAGATCAGGCCGCCCGGCGGTGCGGCGGTGAGGGTCCTGCCGGCCCGCGTGACGAGCTTGGCGAAGGCCAGCGCCGCCGCCGAGGCCTGGGCTTCCGAGGGGAAGGTGCGGTCCGATGTCAGGACCGGCATCTGCGTCGCATCGAGGAGGACCCAGGTCCACAGACGGGTGTCGGTCGCGCGGATCTCGAAATGCATGGCGAACTCGTCGGGCAATGGCACATGCCCGCACAATGCGCCGCGAAAAGGCCTGACGCGTTAAGAGCTTGGCCGGTGCAACAACCTGCGTCGGCGCGCACCGGCCTTGCCCCCGACATCCTCGCAGATCACAGGCGGGAACCTGCGCCGCCCAGGGCGGATCTCGCCACGATCGGCCCCGACTTGGCATGCCAGCTTGGCTTTATCCGGCCATTCGATGCTACCCTCGCGCGGTCGGCATGCCGTGCCGACGGCGTGAGCAGGAGCGACATGGTAGAGCGGTACCATTTCCGCCTGAGGGGGCCGGACGAGGTCATCGAGGACGAGGAGGGCGTGCTGGCAAACTCGATCGAGATCGCCGTGGCCGAGGCGACGCAGCTGATCGCCGAGATGCACGCACGGGGCGAGTTGCCCGATCCCGACGAGCGCTGGTGCGTGGAGATCCACACCGCCGACGGTGTCGTGCTTCGTTCCCTTCAGCTGTACTGAGCGCTGGGCGCGGGGCGCGGGAGCTTGCGCAGGATCAGGCGGATGTGTTCGCGGAGGGTGATCGCCTCAGGCGGCGGACCGGCACCCGGAGGCTCGACCGCTATCTCCGGACCACCCAGCACCGAGGCGTACATCGAGCTCTCCACGCTTTTCGCGACCAGTAACCTTCAGCCGTAGCAAACCGTTGCAAGCATCATAAGTCAGGTTTCGCCCTACAGGACGCGGCCGCTTCTACGTCGACAGGGGCACCCGGCTCGATGGGCGACTTCCGGATATGAAGTCTATCGCAGACGAGGCACATATTTCGGCGGCCGCGAGGCCGGCTGAGTCAGGTATTCGCCTGGACAGGTCGGCACGGCACTGGAGGCGCGTGCCGCATCGGTCGAGGACGAGGCTGCGGCGGCGCACGCTGATCTCGGCGACGGCGCCCGGAAGCCCGGCAAGCGCGGCGATGACTTGCCGGATCGGTGACCGAAGCGTCCGGCTGGGGTCGCGCAGGGTTGGCCTCGTGCGCCGCGTGCGCGGTCGGGAGGTCGACAGCGCCGCCGGCGAGCCGGATCTGTCGAAAGGGTCGCAGGCGTCGGAAAATCCCCGGCCACGCTGAAACAGGCGACCCGGCGATGCAGTTGCCGCTGCATGTCAGGACCTCGCCCCATCGCCGTCCTCGCCGAGGACGAAGAGTTCAGCCGCCTCGTCGCGGCCGACATGCTGACGGCGTTGGGGTTCGAGGTGCTGGAGGCGGAACACGCCCAGGGCGCGCTCCAGCATCTGGAGGCATGTGACGGGGCCGTCCTGCTCTACACCGACATCAACATGCCCGGCACGATGGACGGCCGCGCGCTCGCGCACGCCGTCCGGGCACGCTGGCCGGAGACCCGGATCATCGTCTGCTCGGGCTGCGATCCGCGCGAGGCGACCGCGCTGCCCGAGGAGGCCCATTTCATCGCCAAGCCCTGCGGGGAGAAACTGGTGCGCAAGGCGCTCAAGGCCCTGCACCTGCACTAGGGCCGCTCCCGACCGGGTCGGGCAAGGGGGCGTGTCGCGGCTGGCTCGCCCGGCGGCACCTGTCCTCCAGCCGTCGCAGCACGGTCGAGAACGGCCCGTGCTGCGCTGTCTGAGCGGCCTCAGCTCGCGAGGAAGGCGGCCAGCCCGGCCAATCCCGAGAGGGAAGCGCGGCTTTCCTCCAGGCACCGCGCGTTCAGGTCCGTGGCCAAACCGTCGAGCTTGGCCTGGAGCAGGCCGATGCTGGCCGGGGACAGGTTGCCGGGGAGCAGGACGATCACGTCGCCTTCGTCGAGGTGTATCGTCTCGCGGATCGCAGCATCAGCCATCGGAGCCTCCACCGGGAATACTGATCTCTCGGCCTTTCGGTAAGCTCTCACGGGCCGAGGCCGCCGACCGTGCTCCGGCACACGCCCTCGAACACTGACTCGCGTCCGTGGCAATCCGGGGAGATCCGCGCCGGCGTCCCGCGGGCAGGACCGTCCGGCTACGCCCGAGCGCGCCGCGCCAGCGCTCGCCCGACCTCGAAGAGCGCCAGATCCGACACCTGTTGCAGCCGCTGGTGGCCCATCGCGACGATCGCCGCGCGCGCCTGCAGGAGGTGATCGACCGCGAGGACCATCGGGTCGTCCGCCGGCAGATCGCTTGCCGCGCTCGGAAGGAAGGGGCCGCGGTGGCTGTCCGTGGTGTCGATGATGATGCCGCGACCGCGCATCCGTCCAGCCAGATCGGGCGTGAGACTGCCACGGTCGAGAACCCATCGAACCTCGCCGCCGTCCGTGAGGACGCGGTACTCGGCCGAGACGGGGCCGCCGGTCTGGCGCACCCGGGCGATGCGCGCGAAGACCCAGTCGCGATCGTCCGGATGGGTGCATCGAAGGGCGATCTCGATGGGCAGCGGGCGCCCGGCCAGGGTCGCATCCCCGGCGAGCAGCGCCGCCGTCCCCTCGTCGAGGAGGGATTGTCCCGCCGACACGTCCGCTGTCCAGGCGCCGACATAGCCGGCCGCGCGCAATGCAAGATCAGCCGTAGTCTGCAACAGCCTGGCCTCCTCCGGCGCAAATCGGTTCGCACAAACCCGATCTCTGGTAGCGATATACCAAAATCGATATTCGGTACCAGTATCATACCGCCCGTGCCGGAAATTTAGCAACTTCTAGTATCGGTGTGACCCGCAGATATACAACTCTCTGCAGCAGATCGTGTCGGCCAGGATCGGCGCGACGCGCGGCAAGAACTCCTCGGCGCCGCCGCAACAATGTGTCAGTGCTCCCGGCGACCCGACAACGCCGTCATCGATCGAAGCGCGCCGCGGCCCCCCGCTCTGCTATGTTCGTGGCACAGGTTATCGCGGGCCGCCTTCACCCCGTCGACGGGACGCGGGTCCGCTGCGGGCGCGTCGGGCGCATCCGATCGGATCGGCCTGTTCCGGGGGCGCGCCCAAGGGCCTCCTTGTGGCAACGCCCGAACTTCGACAAACCCGGACGGAGCTATCGAGGACGGGCGCCCATGATCATCCGCCACACCCGCAGGCTGCAGCGATCGGGCGAGGCGGTCGCGAGCCGCGATGGTCGGCTCGTCGCGCCTGCCCCGACGGAGCCCGACTGGGATGTCCTGGGTCTGATCGATCTCGGCAGGCGCGCCACGGTGGTCGCGCTCCTGGGTCCGAACGACGCGCGCGCGTTCCGATTCCTGAACCCGGACGGCACACCGCTGGCGTTCTGCGCTGCGGACTTCCTCGCCGCGCCGTGGGACGGCGCCGGCCCGCTCGACTGGCAGGCCGAGGCGCTCCACACCGACGACGGCGACGCGTCGAACACGCGGGCCATGATCGAGGATCTCCACCTCCTGATCGAAGCCCTCGCGCGCGCGGCTGCCGCGAGCCCGGAGCACGCTGTCCGGGTCGTCACGGGCGGCGGTTCCGATCCGCGGGCGCAGGCGATGCACGCGGCGCTGGCACGCCTCAACGCCGCACCGGCGGGGGCTCCGCCCCACCTGCCCGAACTGGTGACGAAGGCGATCGTCGCGCGCGGCGGCCAGGAGACGGCCCATCCGGACGGCGGCGATCTGCGCTTCTCGATCTACCTGCCCATGCCGGGCTTCCGCTTTGTCGGCTACGCGGCGGACCGGAACGAGACGCTGTGCACGCTGATCGGCAAGAACTCGCGCCTCGCATCGGCCCTGCTGGACGTTCGCGCCAACACGGCCTACGCCCGGCCGAACCTGGGAAGCGTCGGGTTCGACGCCGCGACCCTGGTGCAGGTCCGGTTGTGGCGGCAGTACCTCCTGCCGGCGCTGATCGACGGCGCGGCGCGGTCGACGCGCGTCGGGGTGGTCTTCGAGCACGCGCACATCAGTCACGCCATCTGGAACGAGCTGGGCGCGGTCGACGACGTGCTGTCGCTCGGTCGCGCGCCGGCGGTGTTCCTGTTCGCGAGCTGCAACGAGCCGATCTCTCCGGTCGACGCCGTCTTCCCGGAGCTCGCCGGGCACGTGTATCGCGGGATCGAAGGCCCGCTGCCCCTGCTGCAGGCTGCCGTCGCCGGCGTGGCGACCTTCCTGCCCTTCCGGTCCTACCGCGTGAGCCAGCGACTGGCGGATCGTCTCGCGGCCCTGGCGCGGAGCGCGGAACCCGCGCTCGATGCCCGCCTGACGGACGCGGCGCGCCGGGCCACGATCGTCCTGATCGGGCTGCGTCTGGAGAACCGCCAGTGGGTCCGGCAGCTCGACGGCTACGTGGCGCTGATCCGACGCCTCGGCCGGAGGCGCGGCGAGAGGTTCCTCGTCATCGTCGACGGGCACAACACGCTCGCGGGCGCGGAGGGCGGCTACGTCGAGAGCTACTGCGAGAGCCTCGTGCCCGCGGAAGGGACCGTGCCGTCCATCGTCCGGAAGGAGCTCGACCTGATCGGGGCGCTCCGCGCACGGGTCGCCGATGTCTCCAACGTGGAGTTGATGCCGCTCGTGCCCTGCTCGATGGGGGCGAGCCTCGTGGCCGCGCTCCACACCCACCTGTTCGTGACGCATTTCGGGGCCGGACTCGCCAAGTATAAGTGGGTCGCCAACGCGCCCGGATGCGTCATATCGAGCCGATCCGTGCTCAGCGGGAAGGACGATCTGCGCATCTACGACACCGAGATCTTTCGCGAGAACGTGTCGGCCTGTCACTACTTTCCCGCCGAGCGGGTGACGGACCTCGACACCTCGACCAACGCCCTGCATGTCCCCGGCAGCCGGGAGCGCGAGGATTTCGATCTCGACCTCGAAGAGTTCGCCGGCTTCGTCGAGCAGAACCTGCCGAAGCGGCGCGCCGCGCGCCCGCACTGGCTGAGACGGCTCACCCTCTTCAGGACCCGCGCCGCCACCGACGCGGCCAGGCTCTGAGCGCCGGGAGCATCACGGATGAGCGATCGGATCCTGATCACCGGCGGCGGCGGCTTCATCGGCTCGCACCTCAGCGAGCGCCTGCTGGAGCAGGGCCACGAGGTGCTCTGCGTCGACAATTTCTTCACGGGCCGGAAGAGCAATATCGCCCACCTGTTCGACAATCCGCGCTTCGAGCTCATACGGCACGACGTCACGCACCCGCTCTTCGTCGAGGTGGATCGGATCTACAATCTCGCCTGCCCGGCATCCCCGATCCAATACCAGTTCGACCCGGTCCAGACGACCAAGACCAGCGTCATGGGGGCGATCAACATGCTGGGGCTGGCGAAGCGGCTCCGCGTGCCGATCCTCCAGGCCTCGACCTCGGAGGTTTACGGGGATCCGCTCGTGCACCCGCAGCCCGAGGGCTACTGGGGGAACGTCAATCCCCTCGGCCCGCGCTCCTGCTACGACGAGGGCAAGCGCTGCGCCGAGACCCTGTTCTTCGACTATCACCGGCAGCACCGCGTCCCGATCAAGGTGGTGCGGATCTTCAACACCTACGGCCCGCGCATGCATCCCAGCGACGGCCGGGTCGTCTCCAACTTCGTCGTCCAGGCCCTGCGCGGCGCGCCGATCACGATCTTCGGCGAAGGGCATCAAACCCGCTCGTTCTGCTACGTCGACGACCTGGTCCTGGGGGTGCAGGCGATGATGGCCACCGACGCGGAGATCACCGGCCCCGTCAATCTGGGAAACTCGGACGAGTTCACCATCCGGCAGCTCGCCGAACTCGTCGTCGACTTGTCGGGCTCGCGCTCGAAGCTCGTGCACGCCCCGCTGCCGGTGGACGACCCGCGCCAGAGGCGGCCCGACATCGCCCTGGCCGCGCAACTCCTCGACTGGCGCCCGACCGTGCCGTTGCGGGACGGGCTCATGAGAACCATCGCGTATTTCGAGACGCTGCTGGCCTCGGAGCCGATCGGGCCGCGCTGATCCGGCGCGCGTGTCTCGGCGGCATCGGTCCTGACCGACCGCCGGCCGCTCCGGGCGAGCGGCCGTGCGCGCTCGGGGCGTCCGCGGCGGCCGACCCGGGCCTGGCCCCTATCGCGGTCCGGCAGCCTCTGCGGCGGGGCCGGCCTCCGCCGCGTAGGCGTTGATGATGCCCATCAGCAGGCCGGGAAAGCGCGCCTCCACCTCGGCCCAGCGGGAATGGTTGCGCACCTCGACGCCGTGACGCTCGCTGCGGATCAACCCGGCCTCGCGCAGGACCTTGAAGTGGTTGGACAACGAGGATTTCGGGATGACGCGGTCCCCGAGCGCCGACACGGCCGAGCAGGCCTCGACGCATCCCGCCCGCATGATCCTGGCGAAGATGGCCGCGCGGCTCGGGTCGGCGAGGGCGTGCAGGATGGCCTCGGGTCGCACGTCCTCGATGGCGGGGTGAAACAGCGGTCTCATCTTTCGTCCATATGGGGTCTTGAACGACGCTCCGTTAGTTCCGAAGTTCCGAACTATGGGACTCAGGCCGCCATCCCGCGGCCGGCCCATGTCGGAGATAGGACACATGTCGAAGCTTGCGGGCAAGGTCGCCGTCGTGACCGGGGCATCGAAGGGCATCGGTGCGGGGATCGCCAAGGCGCTGGCGCGGGACGGCGCCGCCGTGGTGGTGAACTACGCGTCCAGCAGGGTAGGGGCCGACGCCGTCGTGGCCGCGATCACGTCCGCCGGCGGCAGGGCCGTCGCGGCCCAGGGCGACGTGTCCCGAGCGTCCGAGGCGCAGGATGTGATCGAGGCCGCGATCCGCGCGTTCGGGCGGCTCGACGTGCTGGTCAACAATTCCGGCGTCTACGAGTTCGCGGCGATCGAGGAGGTCACCGAGGAACACTACCGCCGCCAGTTCGACGTCAACGTGCTCGGCGTCCTGCTGGCGACGCGGGCGGCCGCGAAGCATCTCGGCGAGGGCGGGAGCATCGTGAACGTCTCCTCGGCGATCACGCACGTCCACACGCCGGCGGCCGCGGTCTACGCGGGGACCAAGGGGGCGGTGAACGCCATTTCGGGGGTGCTCGCCAACGAGCTGGCGCCGCGCAAGATCCGCGTGAACGTCGTCAGCCCAGGCTACGTGGTCACCGAGGGCACGCACGCGGCCGGGATCTCCGGCTCGGAGATGGAGGCCGGGATGGTCGCGCAGACGCCCCTCGGCCGGGCCGGTGAGCCGGACGACATCGCCACCGTCGTGGCCTTCCTCGCCTCGGACGACGCGCGCTGGCTCACCGGCGAGAACATCACGGCCAGCGGCGGCATCCGCTGATCCACGATGCTGCCCCTGCGCGCGTGTCGGTGCCCGACCGCGTGCCGGGGCAGCGTCGCGGAGACAACGACGCGACGACGACGGCGTCTTCGTCCACGGGGGCGGCTAGGGTGGAGCGCCGCGCCGTCCATGTCGGTCGCGGTGCCTGCCGCGGGCAGAAGGGGAGGGGAGGGATGATCCGATCGAGATGGGGACTGGCCGTGCTCGCGGCGGCGCTCGTGACAGCGCTCGCGGCGGCATCGACCGCCAGAGCCGAGCCCGCCAACCAAGTGCTGGGGACGTGGCGTATGGTGTCCGCGCGGCTCGATCCGGAGGGGCGCAACGCGCCGGCCTACGGCGCGCGCCCGAGCGGGCTGCTGGTGTTCACGCGCGACATGCACTTCGTCGAGGTGCTCACGGACGCCGACATTCCCCGGTTCGCCTCGAGCGCGCGCGGTCAGGGGACCGCGGAGGAGAACCGGGCGGCCATGGCCGGCAGCATCGGGTTCTTCGGCACCTACACGGTGGACGCAGACGGCGCGTTCAGCGGCAACCGCGTCGAGGGCTCGACCTTCCCGAACTGGGTCGGCGACGTGCGCACGACCGAGCAGCTTCGCCTGACCGTCGAGGGGGACCGGCTGAGCGAGAGCTTCCGGCGCCCGGACGGCACGCGGATCGCCATCACGTGGGAGCGCGTCCGCTGAGCCGGAGCCGTGCGCGCGACCCGGGGCTTCGGCCCTGGAGGGCCGCGCAGGAGGGCCGCGCAGGTGGGCCGCCCCGAGACCGGGGGCGGGGCGGCCATCGGCGGACCGACGCGACGGAGCCCGCGTCCGGCGGTCCGCCGCGGAGGTTCACGCGTTGGCGCCGCCGTCGACCGTGAGGGTGGTGCCGGTGATCTGGCGCGCGGCCGGGCTCGCCAGGAAGGCCACCGCGGCCGCGATATCGTCCGGCGTCCCGTAATGGCCGAGGGCGGTCATCGCCCGCTGCATGTCCGCCTGCGCCCCGTCGGACGGGTTCATGTCGGTGTCGGTCGATCCCGGCTGCACGAGGTTCACCGTGACGGCGCGCGGCCCGAGTTCGCGCGCCAGACCCCGCGTGAACGAGAGCAGGGCGGATTTCGACATGGAGTAGACCGTCACCCCGGGGAACGGGACCCGCTCCCCGAGACAGGAGCCGATGGAGATGATCCGGCCGCCCTCCTTCAGGTGCGGGATGGCCGCCTGCGACGCCAGCACGACGGAGCGGACGTTGACGTCCAGGATGGCGTCGATGTCGGCGAGGCTCATCTCCGCGACGGGGCCGCCGCGGGCGATGCCGGCGTTGTTGACGAGGATGTCGAGCCCGCCGAGGCTCTCGGCCGCCTCGTCGACCGAGCGCTTCACCGCCGCGGCGTCGGCGCTGTCGGCCTGGATGGCGCGCCCGCGGCGGCCCTTCGCCTCGATGGCGCGGACGATCTCGGCCGCCCGCTCGGCGGACCGCTCGTACGTGATGGCGACGTCCGCGCCCCGGTCCGCGAGCGCCAGGGCGATGGCCGCACCGATGCCGCGTGATGCGCCCGTCACCAGGGCGCGCTTGCCTGCCAGCTCACTCACGTCCGCCTCTTTCTGTAATGAACGACACAGAAATGGCTAGATGCGTTGCCGGCCCGGGTCAAGCGGTTTATATAACGATCGATGCAAAAATCCGCTTCGATCCAGGCAGGGGACCGGGCCGCGCCCGCCCGCGGTCGCGGCCGGCCCCGCGCCTTCGACCGGGAGGCGGCGCTCGATCAGGCGATGCAGCTGTTCTGGCGCCGCGGCTTCGCCGCGACATCCATCTCGGATCTCACCGCGGCCATGGGGATCGGGTCGCCGAGCCTCTACGCGGCGTTCGGCTCGAAGGAGGCGCTCTACGCCGAGGCGCTGCGCCACTACGGCGACCGGTACGGCGGGATGGTCTGGGCCAACTTCGACGCTGCCGCATCGGCGCGCGAGGCCGTCGAGGCGCTCCTGATGGATTCGGCCGCCGCGCTCACCGGCGCCTGCGGCCGCATCGAGCCGCTCGGCTGCATGGTGACGCTCTCGGCTGCCGGCAGCGAGGGACAGGCGGAGCTCGGCGCGTTGCTGCGCGCGGCCCGCGCCGAGGGACGCCGACGGGTCGCGGAGCGGCTCGCGCGCGCGGTCGCGGCGGGCGAGATCGGCGCCGCCGTCGACGTCGCCGCACTCACCCGCTTCGTGCTCACGGTGCAGAACGGCATGTCGCTCCAGGCCCGCGACGGCGCGACCCGGGAGGAGCTCGAGGCCGTCGCCCGGCTGACGATGGCGGGGTGGGACGCGCGCGTCGGAGGTGAGGGCGACCGTCCGCTCCGATGACGTGTGTGGATGCTGGGCTTGCCTCGAGAAAGATACTGCTGGCGAATTCCTACGCGGCCGTTGGCCGAGCCATGAGGCGTGCGAATGCAGAGCGTCGGGTTCGACCAGCGGGCGTGTCGCCAATCCAGGCGGCAAGGCGGCCGAGATTGATCGCCTTCGCGGTCAGCAGGTGCTGCAAATGCGTCCTGGCCAGACCGAGATAGCGGCTGCGACGCAGGCCCATCGTCCGTACGCCGCGTGAGAGCGTGCCTTCGATGCCAGCGCGCCGTCGCCGGTCAACTGCGAAGGCCGACGAGGTCTCTCGCGGCTGTGCCGCGACGAGCGCATCGTGTTCCTCACGCGAGCGCGGGGTCAGTAGACGGCGCTGCGAGCGGGTGCAGCGAGGCTTCACGCTGCAGGCTCGGCAGTGCTGTGCCGCGAACCGAATTCGTATGACCGTGCGACCGAGATTGTGATTGGGATGCCAACTCCGGCTGTCATGTCCCGCCGGGCAGGTCGCGATCTTCCGATCCCAGTCGGGGTGGAAGGCTTCGATGGTGAAGGCGCCCTCGGTACGCGCTTGCCACTGGTTGTCCTTCGATACCGGTCCGGTCTGGACGACGTCGTGATCACGCGCGGCGGCCACGAGACCGTCGGCGTCGACGAGACGGCGTGCCGGCAGCAAGTCCTTCGTCGCCAGCGCCGCGTGCAACAGGTCGAGCATCCCCGGTCCACGATCGGGGCCGCTGTCGTCGCGACTTGGACGATCAGCGGCGACTGGGCGTCGTCGCAGGTCTCGGTCAGGTGGACGGTGTCACCGATCCACGTGGTCGCGCGCTTCTTGGCGTAGTGCACGTGCGGATCGTAGGGCGAGGCGACCATCGTCAGGGCCGCTGGGATGCCCTCGGCCTCCGTCCGCCAGCGGATCCGCCCGTCTACCTCCGAGCCTCCGGTCGGTGGTTCGGCGACTTGGAAGTTCTGCAGCCAGACGCGGCGAAGGACCACCATGGCGGGGACGTTGCGCAGCCAGCCCGGTGTAGCCTTGGTGTCGACGGCTGCAAGCAGCCGGTGCCCGTCGTCACCGATCGCCTTCGCGCAGGCGCGGCGCGCCGTCTCGCCCTGCGGGATATGGAAGTCGTTGATGGAGCAGCCGTAGCGCTCGATCCAGTTCGGATCCGTATGGGCCCGTAGCCAGTCCGGCGCGACGACAGCCAGGGCGTTCAGGGCGGCCTGCAAGGTCTCGATGGCGCAGCCGAGGCGGTTGAGGCTGCGGACCGCACCGAGGACGTGGGTCGCGTCTGTGTGCTGGCGGCCACGCTTGGCCAAGAGGCCGCGCTCGCGGCAGAGTGACCTGACCGGCTGGCTTTGGACCGGGCTGATTGAGAGGATCAGTTGGGACCGAGGGAGTTGGACGTGCGGCGAGGTCAGAAGACGAGTGCGGAGCAGGTGGTGCTGAAGCTGCGCCAGATCGAGGTGCAGACGACCCAGGGCAAGAGCTTGGCGTTGGCGTGCAAGGAGGCGGAGATCTCCGAGCAGAGCTATTACCGCTGGCGCAAGGAGTACGGCGGTCTCCAAGTCGATCAGGCCAGGAAGATGAAGAGCCTGGAGCGCGAGAACGCACGGCTGCGGCGGCTGGTAGCCGATCTATCCTTGGAGGATCAGGTGCTGGCGGACGTCGCCTCTGGAAACTTATAGCCCCCGAGCGACGCCGGCTGGCGGTGGACGGGATCCGGGAGAAGTACGGTCTCTTCCGAACGTCACGCCTGCCGGATCGTCGGTCAGCACCGCGGCACGCAACGCTACGTGCCGACCTTGTTGGCGGACGAGGATGAGCTGACTCGCGCCATCATCGCCCTGGCGTCCGAGTACGGGCGCTATGGCTATCGCCGCGTCACCGCGCGGCGGCAGGGTGGCAGGTGGGCAAGGACCGGGTTCATCCTTCGAGAACCTCAGGATGAGGGCATCTGGCGTCGCGAGGGGCTGAAGGTCCCGCAGAAGCATCGGCCGCGCAGCCGGCTTTGGCTGAACGACGGCTCGGGCAAACGGCTGCGCCCGCTCCGCCGCAACCACGTCTGGAGCTTCGACTTCGTGCAGGCCCAGACGCACGACGGCCGAACCTTGCGCATCCTGACGCTGATCGACGAGCACAGCCGGGCGTGCCTCGCGCTGAAGGTGGCGCGGCGGATCAACAGCCTCGGTGTGATCGAGGCACTGGCCGACGCCATGTGCTTGCACGGCATCCCGGAGCACATCCGCTGCGACAATGGCCCTGAGATGATCTCGAAGGCGCTGCGCAAATGGGTCGCCAAAGCTGGCTCGCAGATCCAGTACATCGCACCGGGATCGCCGTGGGAGAACGGGTACTGTGAGAGCTTCAACGGCAAGCTGCGCGACGAGTGCCTACGCCAAGAGATCTTCTATTCGCTGAAGGAAGCGCAGATCGTGATTGGTCTGTGGCAATCCACCTACAACCGCGTCCGACCGCACTCGTCGCTTGGCTATCGGCCACCTGCGCCTGTCAGCTGCCCAGATCTGCCCTTCCGGCTACCCATGACCGCTACCATGCAGTAGCCTCCTACTCGGCCCGGGCCAAAATACCGGCCAGGTCAGTGGCTATGCGCGGCGTCGTCCGCAACAATCGCATCCGAATTTTGGAACTGCAGGGGCAGATCGCCGCCCATCGATGCGAGTACGCTGACCTATAACAGGATCCACCCTGAGGGGCCGGCATTCCCAGTGACGCCACTCCGAGATTGCGGAGTGGCATCCTCTCCGACGGTTCAGACGGCCGCAGATCGCTATTCGGCCGCCTCCACCTCCGCGTCGTCACCGTCTAGGATCGTCTCTAGGTCGCCCACCAGGGCGTCGAGCTGGTCGGCTGTCGCCTTGAGCTTCAGCTTAGTGCCATCCTGGGCCTCGATCGCGATCTCGATGTGATCGCCGACCTTCGCAGCCAGCGCCTGCTTCACCGTGTAGGTCGTCACGTCAGCCTTGTCCGCCATGCTGTCTCCTGGGTTGGCTCCCGACCAACCCTGAGCGGCACCGTATCGGTACTGCGGCAGAAGCCCGCGTCTTCGCCTTCCTGCGGACCTTAGCTACGTGCTCGCGTGCTAGCCCAGCATGCTTTTCCTCTACGGTCTCACCATCCTCGCCGGCGTCGCGAACGCGATCCAGCCCGGGCTAAACGCGACCCTATCCAAGTCGCTCGGCCTCCCTGTCACGGCGGGGCTGATTACCCTGCTTGTGAGTACGGTCGCGCTGCTGCTGGGAGGCCTCGCCATCGGCAAGCTTGAGGTACCGACCGGACAGCAACTGACTCAGGTGCCCTGGTGGGCGTGGCTCGGCGGCCTGTTCAGCGTGCTGCTGATCCTTGCGCAGCTCTACGCCTCGCCGGCCATCGGCGCCGCCTCGTTCCTGGGCATCATCGTGACCGTGGGCGTCGCCGCCTCCCTCGTCCTCGACAACTACGGCTGGGTCGGCTTTCCTGTGCATCCGGCAAGCCTCTGGCGAATACTCGGAGCTGTCCTGATGGTCGCCGGCGTGGCGTTGGTCGCCCTGTTCTGACCGCACATGCCGCTCAAGCTAGGGCGAACAAATGACTGCATCGGTTGTACCTCTGCCGTTGAAGGGATCCGCGCTCCAAAGCCTCGACGCCACAGCCGCGGAGATGCTGGCTGGCGGCGGAGCGACAACCCTCACGGCCGCGAGGATCAGTCTGCTGCTGGGAAGCATCCAGGCGAAGCGGTCTGAGCTAGTGGCAGTGATCGACGACCTTCAATCACGCCCGTCCAGCGGGAACGCACAGATCGACCGGATCAACGCTGACCTGTGTGTCGACGCGATCCACGGGCTGGGCCACATCGATCAGATGCTCCGGCTTCTCGAAGTCATGCAGCCCGATACCGCAATTAAGGACCCGCCGGGCTGAACCAGCACAGCTCACCAGCGGCCGCGGGGTCAAAATCGAGCTGCGTGGATCAAGCACTTTAATCGATTGTTAACCATGACCCATAAGAATTGGTTAGGAGGTGAAATATCGGCAGGCAATCATGCTGGATACGATTTTTTGGTCGGCTGTAATCATCGCGATCTCGTGCGGAATTTTTATTATCTGCCTCGAACTCTACGAGGAATGGGCCCAGGAAATTCAAGCCATCGATGAAATAGCCGGTCAAGACTGCGCTTGATGGCGAAGCGAGGTTTTCAGCCTCGCCTTCGCATCCGAGGGCGCTGAATAGCGCCAGTAGCTAGCCGATGCCCCGGGATGTGTCGCGGCGCACAAAACCTGGCGAACGATTGGCAGAGTATGCCGTTGAGAGGTCACAGCCGGCCAAGCACAGCCGCCGCAATCAAGACCGCCGAACCGACGATCTTCCTCACGCGACCCGACTGACCGGATGGCTTCCCCGTGAAGTCAAACGAACCCGCATGGAGATTGTCATGAAGCTGCATCTGCTCGCCGCTGCCGCCCTGGTTGCTGTTGCTACGCCCGCCCTGGCCCAGGGCATCGACAGCAAGCACAGCCCCTATCCGGCTTCAGCGTACTCGGGCTACGCCAGCAATGCCTCGGTGGTCCTGCCGGAGATCTCGGTGACCCACTTCCGGCCTGCCCTGGCCTATCGCTACTCGGGTCAGCATGCCGGTGGCCCCGCCGACGCCCTCGCTCGCTAACGGTGTAGGACGGCCGGCACAGCCTCAATAGCTGCCCGGCCTGTGAACTGCAGGTGTGCTTCACGATCTCGCCGTGTTCGGCGCGCCTCTTGGGCCCACCGGCGGTGGTGGACCGCTGATTTCTCTCCGTCAGAGGGCGCACCGCATGCTGAACACCATCCTGGCGCTTCTCGCTGTCCTCGCCGTTATGGCCGCCCATGCTCTCTACAAGCTAGTGCGGCTGCCCTTCCGGCTCCTGCGTGGCCTATTCCAGTACAGCTCCAAGCCTGCCCGGATGACGGCTCACTGATCGGATCTGGGCATCATCTAGTCAGGCTGCGTTGCGTATCGGCCTACGCTGGTGAGATCGGACGCTCCCCCGCCCCGTGAGCAGATCGGGGCGGGGCCGAGCGGCCGGTCCACGGCACGTTTGGATCCGCGTGGCGGTTTGTCCCAGCCGCTCCAACGCCGGGATACCGGGACTGGGCCGTCTGGTTCGCGGGATGGCACCACAGCGACGTTTGGCGCCTCGGTGTCCTCTCTCACGACCCGGAGTCGTCTCATGATGCACCGTCGCGAAGTCCTCACCACGATGCTGGGCGCCACAGCGGCCCTGGCGATCACCCGCACCGCTGTCGCCCAGGTCACACCGGCCGGTGCGATCCCGTCGAGCGTCTATCTTCAGATGGCGACCACCGGCGGCATGTTCCTTGAGAACACCGCCCGCGACGCCCACGAGAAGACCACGAGCCCGATGGTCAAGAAATTCTCCCGGGCCGAGGTGATTGAGCAGGTCAATCTCTCCCGCAAACTCGGCCCCTACACCGGTGGCGCTCCAATAGCAGCTGTGCCGGCTGGATCCGGCGGCTTGATTGGCGGCCTCGTTGCTGCGCCGGTGGCCGTTGCCGGGGCTGCAGTTGGCACGGCTGCTGGCGTGGCGGGCGGCGCGCTCGGTATTGCACCGCCGCCCAGCGGCATGACGACGGACGCTCAGAAGGCGCAGATCCTGTCCCAGTTGACCGCGATGCCGCCGGGACCGCAGTACGATGCCACTTTCGTGGCCAACTCGCTGCAGGGTCACCAGGAGGCGCTTGCTATCCATGGCTCGTACGCCCAGTCCGGCGAGGATCCTGGCCTGCGCCGTATCGCCCGGGGCGCGCTGCCGCTGATCAACCTGCACATCTCGCAGCTGTCGCGGATGCAGGGCCGGACAGCTGGCTAACAGGGCGGGTCATCGCGGGAAGTGATTGGCTCTTGCGAAGACGGGGGCAGGAACGGCGGCTGAGACCCTCGGTTTCTTCCCATAAAGGGAGGAACCGATGGACGATACAGACCCCACAAAACCCGGCGACGAAGCACCCCCGGGAACGCCTGGAACCGGCGAGAACCTCTGCCCGGCCTGCAGCGGCACGGGCAAGCTCAATGGCGAGCGCTGTCCGGAATGCAAGGGCACCGGCAAGGTCACGACCGGCATCGGAGGCGGCTGATCGGCAGGCGCGGGTTCGGGCTGCTGCCGGCCGATCCGGCCGGTATTCATCGAGTAGACCTTGCCCCCGCGCGAGACCGTGCGCGACTGGCCTATCTGCGTATCGGGCGCAGATGCTCAGCCCGGCAACGGGCTCACTGTTCTTTGGCAACAATGAGCCCGCTGACGAGACACCAAGCTGTTCCCCACCGCACACCACTCGGTGGGGTTACCCGGGTCCGTGGGCCTTACTTGGCGAGATCCTCGGCCATCTTCTGATGGTGCTCAACGATCGGCAGCGTCTTCTCTGCAAACGCCTTCAGGTCCGCGTTA
The DNA here is from genome assembly GCF_050281105.1 of Methylobacterium sp. NPDC080182. Classification (NCBI taxonomy): domain Bacteria; kingdom Pseudomonadati; phylum Pseudomonadota; class Alphaproteobacteria; order Hyphomicrobiales; family Methylobacteriaceae; genus Methylobacterium; species Methylobacterium sp. NPDC080182. The sequence goes on along the minus strand of NZ_JBNNWO010000021.1, from coordinate 20,555 downwards.
TCACCGCTCTTGGCATAGCGCTTGTACAAGTCGACCGTGTCCTTGTGGCCAGAAATTTGATCGGAGCGATACTGCTTCTCGAAATCGTCGCCGTTCAGACCCTTGAGTTTATCAAGCATGCTCTGGTGCTTGCTGTCGAGAGATCCCGGAATATCTGCCTTCACCTTGCCACTTTGAACCATGGCTTTAATGGCGTCACTCGAGGTCGTATGGTCAGCGATCATCTTGTTAGCAAATTCGTTTGCCTTGGCATCTTTCTTTTCTTGAGCAAGCTTGCTCGACTGAATTTCAAACATATCGCTGATGGCAGCCTGGGTGACAAAGTCCTGCGTATTCGGACTGGCGCCGACTAACGAGTTTAGGCCAGTTTTCTCGGACACACTTTCGGCGAGCGCTGGGCCGGTGAAAGTTAGGCACACAGCTACAATGGCGAGCTTCTTCATGACGGTTCCTCCTGATTTGTTTCAGGAAACCGCGCAGCGCCGATGCCGTTCCGCACGGGGCATCCGGTGCTCTGCCCGTAGCCGTTGGTCCTTGGCCTACGTTTCGATCCCCAAGGCTTAGCCTAGTTGTAGTAGGCGACGACAGCGCACACACCTGCTACAGCAAAGCTTCCCCCTGCTGATGTGCCGGAGGCGTTCGCGACACCGCACGGCATGCAGCTGGTAAGCACGCGACGACAGGCGCAACCGGGCCAGTTCCCCGGGGATCGCCCGTGATGCCTAGGCCGGGCAGTCGCGCGAGGGTCGGCGCGGCGAGGGAACTGGACAACGCAAGCGCCGGCTCACGGCCCATTATTGCAGGCGTGATGTACCGGTGTTGGCCCTGATCCAGTTGGGCGCCAAGATGTCGCCGCTCTCCGTGATGATCCAGGGCTTCGCGTCCTCCGCGTCGATCGCCTCGGCTGCAGCGGCCAGCGCCGCGCGCAGTGTCGAGAAGCTGCGAGCGTCGGCGACGTGAGCCGGCGCATGGCCGGGCCACACGGTGAGTTCAGCGGGCTTGTCGAGGTCGGCCAGGGTCATCGGTTCGCTGGGGTTCACGACGGGCGGGGCTTATGCCGCGGGGCTGTGGCTGCTGGCACCCGGTCGCACGCTCGCGGCCGGGGGGATGGCTATGCGTGGGCTCGCATTGCCAGGAGGATCAGGCGGTCCTCGGCCCTGGCCGGGGAACACGCACCTCGACCATCTGTCCGGTGAGCGGATTGAGGATCAGCATGGCAGCGTGTCTCCGGTGGCGGTGCCGGTAGAACGTCGTCACATCGCGGTAGGATCGAGGCGATCCGAGCAATTGCGCCGAGTTGGTGAACCGTTCGTTTACTCTAGTGCCGCGGCGGTCAGGGACGGGTGGCACCTCTCCACGCGCAGCATCAGCCGAGCAGGTCGCCGGGACAAAAGGACAATCCGGCTGTAGCATAGCCTAACTCGGTCACATGACGCGTCACGACGGTCATGGTGCCAAGCAGATCTATCGTGATCAACAGACAATCCGATCGCTTAGATATTGCTGTGATTGGGGCTGGCCTTGCCGGGAGTTGCCTTGCCGGGGCTCTAGCTCGCCGAGGGATCCAAGTCGCCCTGATTGACACTCAGGCCGGACACGTCAGCGAGCGTCGCGACTTCCGCGCAGAGAAATTTGGGGCCCGCCAGATGGCGTTGTTCGAGGGCCTCGGCTTCGGCCCCACGCTGGTAGCGCACACTACCGCTACTAAGGAGGTCGCGGTAATTCGATACGGTCGTCTCGCCTATCGAGAAGTCGCCTGCGAGTGGGGCGCGCCCTACCCTGTGCTGGTCCGCGCCGTCCGGGACGCGCTGCCCGAGGGGCTACTTAGGCCTGTTCGGGTCGCGGATCTCGACCTTGGTCCGGAACGCCAAGTGCTGTCCCTGAGCGATGGGCGCCAGATTGAGGCACGTCTCGTGGTGCTCGCCACCGGGCTGGGGCAGGCTCTGCATGCCAAGGCTGGCCTCAGCCGGCGCGTTCTCAGCCCGCGACACTCGCTCGCGGTCGGCTTCGACATGGCGGCGCCACGAGACAGCTTTCCCTTCCCGGCGCTCACCTACTTCTCCGAGCGGTTCGGTGGCCGCGATGCCTACCTGACTCTATTCCCGCTCGGCCACGTCATGCGGGCCAACCTGTTCTGCTACCGCGATCCCGGCGACACCTGGGTCGCTGATCTGCGGCGGGATCCGGCGGCCACCCTGCGAGCGACGATGCCGCGCCTGCCCGCCGCCTGCCCTGACCTCGCGGTCGCTGGGCCCCTAGAGATCCGGCCTATCGACCTCGTTCGGACCGAGGAAGTAGAGCGCGACGGGTTGGTGGTGATCGGCGACGCCTTCCAGACTGCTTGCCCGATCCCCGGGACCGGGGTCGGCAAGCTCCTCACCGATGTCGACCGGCTCGCCAACGTCCATGTGCCCGCTTGGCTCGCTACGCCGGGCATGGGCCGGGACAAGATCGCGGCTTTCTACGGCGATCTGGTCAAGAAGGCCTGCGACGCGGAGAGCCTGCGCCTCAGCCGCTACGCCCGCAGCCTTGCCGTCGAGAGCGGTGCGGTCTGGCGGGCTCGGCGTCTGCGCAACCGCGTCGCCCGTACTGCAGCCTATGCCGCGCGGGATGGATGGAAGGCTGTAGCGTCCGTGGCTCACGCCTTGATGCTGGCTGGTAGTTGAAGACCCGGTTCGCTCCTCCCATCACACGTAGGGTCCACCGAATAGGTCTCCGAGCGCCTTCCGCCGAAACAGCGTGCGCCAACGCCTGCGCTTAAGCTCCGGCCGGTCGTGGATCATGTGACATCGCTGGCAGAAGGCCGCGAGGTTGGCGTCTGCGTTGTTCGAGGTGTCGTGGTCCCGATGGGCGGCGGCTAGCACAACCCGAGTCCGACGTGCCTGCCTGAGGATATCGGCTTCTACCGAGATCCGGATCCGACGCCCCCAACCATCACGCCATTGGCTGGCGTCCGCGTCCCACCAGCGCCCATCGCCGAGGTGGTAGACCAACCGCCCGTGCGGACGCCCGCAACCTTCGCAGCAGCCTTTCGCCCGCCCGAACCGGATCACGGCCGAGAGCTGCGCCCAATTAATGGGACAGAAGAAGCGGTGCTCGGGCCGGATCGGCATGACGGGGCTGAAAACCCAGTGGGGGGCCTACTCTGCAGCGAACCGCCTACCCCATCCTGTAGCCGTTCGGCCACAGCTTCCAGGCGACGTGGCGGCGGACTGCAACCAAAACGCTTCTGAGATGTTCTGGCGACCGGCTGAGTGTCAGGTGATGTATTGTGCCGATATCGGGCGCATTCATATTCGATTTACTAAGCCGTCCTACCTCGTCACCGAATGGTGTGTCCGTAAAACTACAGCTATTTTCATCACGGACCGGTAGCCATACACCCAGATCGAAATTTGGACTTTCCGTTATGACCAAGCTCCTGGCCTCGCTGGCCGCCTTCACGGCCCTCACCGCCGCCGCCTCGGCCGCCGACCTTCCGCGCCGCGCCGCGCCGCCGCCGGTGTTCACCCCCGTCCCGGTCTTCACCTGGACCGGCGCCTACTTCGGTATCAACGCCGGCTACGCCTTCGACGCCAGCGACCGTAAGACCGGCAACACCTTCATCGTCCCGGGTGGTGCGGGTGGCTACACCGTCAGCGGAGCCCCGGTCGCGGTGACCTTCCGCAACCGCAGCCAGGACGGTTTCTCCGGCGGTGGCCAGATCGGCTACAACTACCAGTTCACGCCCGGCTCGGGTGTCGTGATCGGCTTCGAGGCCGACGCTCAGTACCTCGACTTCGGCCGTAACCGGAACAACGCCTTCGTCGCCGGCGGCGTCGCCCCCGGCTACTACGTCACCGACCCGCGCGGCCTCTCCAGCCTCGACTTCTTCGGCACCGTGCGCGGCCGCCTCGGCTACGCCTTCGACCGCACCCTCGTGTACGGCACCGGCGGCTTCGCCTACGGCTCGGGCAGCGCTGACCGCTCCTTCGGTGGTTTCCGCGGCAACGACAGCTTCCGCACCGGCTGGGCCGCCGGCGGCGGCATCGAGTACGCCCTGCCCACCGACTCGTTCCTGAACTTCTTCCGCTCCAGCGCCGTGACGCTGAAGGTGGAAGGTCTGTACGTGAACCTCGACCGCGGCACCCGTAACCAGGGCGCGTTCGTGATCAACAGCGCGACCAACACCCCGGTCGTCTACAGCGGTGTCGGTCGTCGCGACGACCAGTTCGCCGTCGTCCGCGCCGGCCTGAACTACAAGTTCGGCTCCTACTGAGATCCGATCGCGCTGCTCCCGGCGGCTGTGCCGGGAGATGCGGCGGCGGGCGAGGGGTAGTTGGTCCTCCTCATCGCCTTCTGCCGCCGAAGAGCAGCCGATCGGCTGACCTTCGCATCCCCAGCCCGATCAAACTGGCCGCGAGGTCGGCAGCACCCTGGGAGCGCAAGCTCCTGGGGTGTTTCTTCGTTCTGCAAGAGCCGTCCGAGCGGATCCGATCCCCTGTCCATGGCTCGACATGACGTCCTCGCAACTCGCCAGACCGTTATGGCGAGTTGGATCCGTAACGCCCTGAGCGTCACCGGCTGACCTGGAAGACGTCACCGGCTGTTTCCGTCGGTCACACGGTGATCGGCCAACCCCCGGGCCGTTTGGGTTTTTCGTCGGTGTCGTATCAATGGGAGGCCTCTCAAGCGGAGGCGGACCATGTCGAGCAACGACCACGACCCGAACAGCGCCCCTAAAGAGGGGCCGAAGAAGCCCGACTGGACCCCCGGACGGCGCCTGTCGCGCAAGGGCATGCCTCGGACTCGCGGCGAGGATCTGAACGCCCACGCGAAGGTCGAAGCCCAGCGCAAGGCCGCTCGGCGCGCGGCCGGGACGCCCAGCCGCGACGACGTCGCCCGCGCGGCTCTGCACGCAATCCTGACGTGCACCGCATCCGGCCCCAACGCTGCCCTGATGCAGCACCTCCAAGACCTGATCGTCGAGCTATTGCGGCATGCGCACTTCAACACGGACGAAGCCCGCCGCGTCCTGGCTGACATGCTCGTGAGGGCCGATCGGGACCGGGTGGAGTGGGTATACCTCCGAGAATACCGTGCTTGGCGCGAAGGCGGCGGCAAGGGGAAGTGCCCCGGGCGGCACGCGGACGACGTGAAGATCCCGCGTCGACCGAACGGCACCATGCCTTGGACGTACACGGAGCCGCGTCCGCTGGGCTCGCGTCGCACCTTGCGCCGGCGGAGAGGGGCACCGGATGATGCCGCCTGACGGTCACCGGCTGACGCCTACTAACGGGGGGCCGAGGTAAATCCTGGGTGCGCCAGGATCCTCAGCCGATCGCCCAGAACAACGGGAGCGCGCCGGCTATGAACAGGGCCGAGGAGAGGAGCACGGCGAGGGGCTCGCGGTGATGGAGAACGAAGGCGTGAGGGCTGGCGAACATGGCGAGGCCGGATCGGGAGCGATGTCAGCACGCTCGCTCCTGAACCTTGACGGATCAGGGGCAGTTCGCGCCGTCCACAGGTGATGGCTGATCGCTGTCGCCACCGGGCCACATCCTTTTGGATGTGTTCGGGCGCACCTCGCGGAGCCGGCGTCAGGCATAGCCCTTCCTCAAGGCCGCTATCGCCCCTCTGCGGCCCGATCCAGCGGCGCAGTGACCTCACGGGTTACTGCGCCGTTGTCGTTCCGTCCAACCGAACGCAGGTCACGCCGCCCGTACGGTGGCGAGGAACCGCTCGACCTCGGCGGACAGGTGCTCGGACTGGCGGGACAGCTCCGAGGCGGCGCCCAGAACCTGGCTCGCCGCCGCGCCGGTCTCCTCCGCGGCGTTGGCCACGCCGGCGATGTTGCTGGTCACCTCGCCGGTGCCCTGCGCGGCCTGGGTGACGTTGCGGACGATTTCCTGCGTCGCCGCGCCCTGCTCCTCGACGGCGGCCGCGATCGAGGTGGCGACGCTGTTGATCTCGCGGATGCGCCCGGTGATCGTCCCGATGGCGGAGACCGCCTGACCGGTCACGCCCTGGATCCGGCCGATCTGACTGGAGATCTCCCCGGTCGCGCGGGCGGTCTGCTCCGCCAGCGCCTTCACCTCGGAGGCGACGACCGCGAAGCCGCGGCCCGCCGCGCCCGCGCGGGCGGCCTCGATCGTGGCGTTCAGCGCCAGGAGGTTGGTCTGACCGGCGATCGAGGAGATCAGGCCAACCACGTCGCCGATCTTAGCCACGGCGCTGCTGAGTTCCTGCACGAGGGCGCTCGTCTCATCGGCCTCGGTGGCGGTGGAGCGGGCTAGCTCGGCCGAACCCTGGACCTGGCGCCCGATCTCCTGGACGGAGGCGCCGAGCTCCTCGGCGGCGGCCGCGACGGTGCTGACGTTCGAGGCGGCCTCCTCGGCGGCGGCCGCGACCGCGCCGGACTGCGCCGAGGTCTGGCCTGCCATGGCCGACATGGAGCCGGCGGTGGCCTGCAGCTCCGTCGCGGAGGCGGAGACCTGCCCGACGATGCCGCCGACCGCCGCTTCGAAGCTGTCGGCCATCTGGCGCATGCCGATCCGGCGCTGCTCCTCAGCGGCGAGGCGTGCCTGGGCGGTTTCCGCTTCGAGCTGACGGGTTTGGATCAGGTTGTCTTTGAAGACCTGGACAGCGCCCGCCATCGCGCCGATCTCGTCGCGGCGCGCCGTCTCCGACACCTCAACCGCCACATTGCCGGATGCTAGATGTCGCATGATGCTTTCAAGGCGCTTCAGCGGCTTGAGACTTCGGCGCACGAGGAACCAGAACGCAACGCTACAGCCAGCTGCCAGCAGTACGCCAATCAGGGCGGCCTCTGTCCGCACTCGGCTGACGACGGCTAGATAATCTGCTTGTTTCACCCCCGTGTAGAGGACGCCGATCGTGCTTCCGTCAGCCGCGGCGATCGGATCGTAGGCAGTGAAATACGGAACCCCAAGGATCTCGGCCTTGCCTCTGAACGGGCGCCCCTGCTTTAGCACGGCGTCGTAGACCGGGCCGGTAGCCAACCGTGTACCGACTGCGCGTGCCCCATCTGGCTTGGTGACGTTGGTGGCGATGCGTGTATCGCCGAGGAAGACGGTCGCGGTGCCGCCAATGATGGCTTGAACACGGTCGACGGCAGGATCGTCCTGGCTGATGCGGTGGGATCCGATCTGCAGATGTCCGTCTACGAGGCTGAAGCGCTCTGAGCCGCCTTCATCGACCAGGGTCTGACGCAGCAGGCGCATGTTGCTCTCCAGCACGGTGGACGCGTGCTGAGTCATGTCGGCTTCAACCTCGCGGAGGATCAGGCCAACCGTACAGATGGAGGCGAGGCTGAGTAGACCGGCTCCGACGAGGCTCAGACGGACTGGCAGCGAGACGCTAGGCCAAGCAATACGGTGAGGCATCCAACGGCTCTCATGGCGTGAGGCCGATCTCATCGTGACGAACCGACACGTCGCACCCACTTAATGTCTAGGTACCTGCCGGCCGTGACAAAGGATCGCGTAGTCTAGAGAAGAGTAAGTTCTAGGATCAATTTGTCCCAGACATCTAGCTCTGCCCTTACCTGTGCCCGGGTTAAATACCTATTAAAGCTGCGGTAATTAGGTGTTTTGTCGCTCGGATGGCTTGTTTTGATCTAAACATCAACTTGAAATTGCTAATTTCGATGCCGCTCGCACCGAGAAGATGTAAGCTGAACAGAAACGTATTAGGTCTGATAATATGCGCCTAACGGCTGCAGCTCAGGCTCAGGTGTTTCGCCGAGCTCGATCGGCTTCCTCAGCCGCCACCGCCTCAACCGCGGCGATGACGTTCTCAAGCTCGGCGACCTGATGGATCGCGCTCTGCGCCGGCAGGCCGTCATGTTCGGCCATCGCCAGGATGAGCGTGCGCTGGTGCGCCTTGAGGCGTTCGAGGAGGGCGTCGAGCTTGTCGGGCATGGGCAGACCTGTAGCTGCAAGATGACGGTAGGGCCAATGCGAGCGCCTCGACACCCACCGTGACGTTCGCCATCCTGAAGATATGCTCGAGCGACAGGATCGGACCTACGACCCACAGAAGAGGCTCGCCTCACGGAGAGGCTTGGCTGTGCACGCTCGATCTCTTGCCCGTGGTCGCCGCTCTGTCGCGCACTGCGGACTGGTCATGCTCACGCTCACGAGCTGCAATGTGGTCGCCGGGCCGACCAAGGCGCCTGAAGCTACGCTGCCTCAAGATGCCACTCGTCTCGACCAAGCCGCACGGATGATCGTCCGCGTAACCCTCATCGGTCGGAATTGCGCGCCGTTCTACGCTGTCGATCAAGCCCAACTGCAGGAGATCGGAACTACGCTCTTCTCGCAGTCGCTCGATCGCTTCGGTCAGGACCGGCTGCTGAAGGCCATGAATGTCGCTGAGACTGAAGACACTGCGGCGCTCCGCGAGAGCGGTGCCGCGTTCTGGTGTCCTCTCCAGCGGGCCTACCTCAACAGCCTGAGAATGCGAGGTTTGATCGGGCGACAGCGGTAAGGGCTTGGGCCATCTGACGCTCGGACCCCGACGGCAACGCCTCAGACGCCGCGAACCCCTGCGTCGCGCAGCACCCCGTAGAACCTGCCCGGGTCGAACATCGCCTTGGCCTGCTGCAGGCCGATGGGGCTCGGCCGCCCCGGCTGGGCGAGCTGCATCCCGCCGCCCTTCTGTCCCTGCTTCTGCTGACCTGCCGCCGCAGCTTTCAGGGCGTTCCCGATCTGGACGTACTGATTGCCCGGCTGTTGGGGCTGGGCCACCGGATCCGAGGAGAACCCGACCGGATTGGGCGCGAGCGCCATCGGTTGAGCGGACAGCGAGGCCACACCCGGCATGGCCGAAGCCTGTCCCGGCACGACTGCGCCCCGACCGACGATGCCGTTTAAGCCGAAGCCGCCGCGCTGGGCGGTCGAACCCATCAAGCCCCCGCGTGAGGCTGCCAGCGCCGGCAAGGTTCCCCCACCGCCGCCGCCGAAGCTGTTGGCGTAGGCCTGAGGCGTCGCCAGCCTGGCGGCGTTCTCACCACCGGAGCGGTTGGTCAGTTTCCCCGGGCAGCCTCCTGCAGGATCAGCTTGTCGAGCGTGAGATCCGCAATCGCCTTCCGGAGCCGCTGGTTCTCGGTCTCCAGATCCTTCATGCGCCGGACCTGGTCGCTCTTCAGGCCGCCGTACTCCTTGCGCCAGCGGTAGTACGTCACCTCCGTCACGCCAATCGTGCGGATCGCGTCCCCGACGCTCTGGCCCTGAGAGACCAGCACATCCACCTGCCGCAGCTTGGCGACGACATCCTCCGGCTTGTGCCGCTTCGTTCCCATCTGTCCGTCCTCGTCCTGGCCTGAAAGCCATACCTCAGGGCGGACCACTTCACTGGGGGCGGATCACTCGCGGATGGCAGCCAGACGACGTTGTAACGTGACAACTTTCAACGTGGTCGCGTGGTCGATGAGGTAGGCCAGGACAGCAGCTGGGCTTGCCGGCAGAGACGGCTCACCACGCATCTCGCACCAGGCTGCGAAGGCGCGCACATCGGAAGCGTAGGCGCGCCGCGTGTTCGCTGCTCGAGACTGATCCGCATACTCGCGCGCCCGGCCGGCGAACGCCTGAAGCCCGGTCGATGAGGGGAGGGCGACTTCGGTGCTCAAGGCTGAGGGTCCTCGGCTAGCGGCTCGCCCCCGTCGATCGCCGAAACGATTTGCTTCCGAACGAGCTTCAGCGCGGCTTGCACCGGATCAGCCCAGTCAGGTCGCTTGGCTTTCTCGATAGCGTCAGTCGGCACGACGACGAAGAACCGCGTCCGCTCCTTGGAGCGCGCATGCCAGAAGCCACGAACCTCGACGCCATCCGCCACCGGCCGCGCCTTGACGACGAACTCCTGCCCGGCGTGTGAGAAGGGAAGGCGAGGCAGCGTCGACGGCATGGGATCTGCTGGTGTCCGATAATCTCTTCTTATCGGACCTTAGTTTGAGATGTGGGAACTGCCAACGGGATCGCGCTGTCACGTCGTAACGTGGTCTTGTGGAGGCGTGGCACTGGTTTTTTGATCGGACTATCGCCGGCCAATGACCTGCGGACGCGGTCGGGATGTGCGCGAGACCGGGCGAGCCGTGATGATATGGCCGCCCGGTCAGCATCGGAAGCTTCAGTCTGCCGTTGACGCCGACGTGTCAGGACGTCGACCACTCGCGCATGACCTCATCCGCTGGTCGGTCGAGATGAACCTTTCCCCCCTCGATCGATTGCACAAAATCGACCGGGATGAAGTGGTGCAGGCCCCCCGCGGCCGCGTCCTTCTTGGTCAACTTGATCTCGCCCTTGTCGATATGATCGACGGTTCCGACGTGTTTCCCGTCCGAGCCAACTACCTCGGCATGCTCCTGGATCTGCGCGACATCGACCATCGGTTTCACTCCCTGTTGAGCAGCCGTAACTGGAGTCCAAACGGCGATGTTCCGGCTCAATTGGCTGGCCCCGAATGAGTGAGCGCGGAGGCCGGTCATGGACGGGGCAGGGGCTCCGCGGTAGGCCTCCGGCATGGCCAAAGAGATCCCCAGCGTCGGCGACCTGCGCCGCAAAGCCGAGATCACGGACGAGGAGATCGAAGCGGCGACGGCCGCCTACCTGAAGGACGAGAGCGCCAAGCCGTTCGCCTTCAAGTCCGGCCATACCGCCGATGTGGCGAAGGCAATCGAGATGCACCCACAGGCCAAGAAGCTGCTGGCAATTGAGGCGACGACGCCCGGCCTGCGACGCACGATGGTGAAGACCGCCGTTATCATGGGCCTCCCCGTTCAGGGGTGAACGAGGCCGACCCCAGCCTAGCCACACACGTCGGCCGGTCTGCTCACGGGGCGGGGTATTAAGTGGCCAATCGCAAGCGGCGCATGTGATCCCCGAGTTCAAGACTGATCCCCGCTTGAAAGCCGATGTGCCATGCTCGGACTTCAGCCGCTGGCATTCCGGCTTTCAGATGCCCTTCGGCCACGATGTTCCCGACTGCTCCCAGCCGGCTCATGACGCCTTGAAGACCTCCTGTCTCGGCGCTCGCCGTCTTGATCATCTCGCTCGCTGCAAGCCGGCCAGCCTTCTCGCCGCGAGTGGCGGCAGGTAGCGGTTCGCTCTGCGGCGGCATGGGTCTCGATGGCCTCACTTATAAGAGCCGATACGCAACGCGGCTCGCGGGGCTAGATGGCGGGCGTCGGTTGCCGGATTGTGCGAGCATACTCTACGCGTCCGTCCCAGGTTGAGACCGGGCGGCGCGCTGCTCAGCGACACGGAGCGGCGAGAGTGGACGACGAGGACTACGACTTCGAGACTTCCCCCCCTATCGGGCCTCTTCACCCGCGACGGACATGAGGTTGAGGTCGAGATCTACCGCCTTGCCGGCACACAGGATCGCTGGCGGATGGAGGTGGTGCATTTCTCCGGCTGCACCCGTTGGCAGGACACGTTCGCCACAGACACAGATGCACACGCGGCCTTCCTTGCGACGGTCGAAGCCACTGGGATCGGTCCCTTCGTCGGCGATCGGCCTAAGACGATGAACTGATCGACATTTCAGCTTGAAAAAGCCCGCTCCGGCGGACCGGGCGGGCTAATCCAGATCCGCGCCAGTGGGGGCAAGGGCTTGGATCCAACGGCATTTTGCACGTCGAAGGTAAAGAAAAGCCCCGCGCAGCACTGCCGGCGGGGCGGAAGGTGTTGAGTCTCGATTGGGCGGACACGGTAGCGGTTGAACCCGAACAGTCACCCTTCATTTGATGGGCAACGGAGACTTAGAAACCCTCCTCATCGGCCACCGCCCCTTTTGGCGAACTCCCATACCGGGATGCCCCACTGCTGGCCGACCTTGTTCCGGTAGCCAGTCAGCCGCTCGAACAAGATCCGCTGCGCTTCGACGCCTCGGACAGGCTCGCTCACCACCATGAGCACCCCGCAGTAGTCCACGCGCAGGGTGCCGTGCTCCGGATGCACCGCGAACAGCTCAGGGGCCGTCCAGCCGAGCCGATGCGCCTCGGCCCCAAATTGCTCGCAGAAGACCACGGCGTTCGCCCGTAGTGCGGTCCATCGAGCTGGGAGGAGATACCGGCAGGGGGAGGCGTGCTCTGACAGATCCTCGAGCGCGCTGCGCCACAGGGCGGCGGCGTCGGGGAGCATGGTGGGGGCGAAACTGGAAGCCATCCCACGGCCTACGGCGAGCGTAGCCATTAAACCATGCGGCCAGAAGCGACCTTGCCCAACATGGATTGAGGCGAATCCCTCCAGGGATCCTTAATCAATCAGAGCGGCTAAACCGTTGCTGGAGCAGCGAAGTTGGATGATTGTCTGCCGCTTTCTTGGGAATGGGGCTCGGGGGATCGTGAGCCGACAACTTCCGATCCGTGCCCGCATCCTCACCGCTCTTACCGACGAGCCGATCAGCACTCTGCAGCTTGCCGAGCGGGCCGGCATCACAGCGCGCCGACGGGGCGAGGTCGTCAAACTGGCGTGCGGTGTCCTGGAGGGTGAAGGTCTGGTCGAACGAGTGGGTGGCCGCCGTCATCCGAAGTGGCGCAGGCGGCTCCTCTCGGCAGCGGAAAGATGCGCGAAGCCGGTTGGTCTTTAGACAGCCAGGCCGTGTCGCGCGATCAGAGAACTCTTCCGCCATCAGTCCGCACAGAGTGTCTTTGCCTAGAGGCCGCGCCTTCGATCCCATCGGCCCCTCCTTAGGGCGTGCATGCCACCTCAGCGTGCATCAATAGTACGATCTATCCGTTTTGGTAGTGTCATACACGCAACAGTAGTGAAGTCTTAAATTTAATCCCCTTGAGGTTGTCTTCAAAGGTCTATTAACTCACGTTAGGACGAACCAAGGCGGGTCCGGTGGTGCCAAAGCTTAAGCTCGCAAGTGGACAGACCTCTCCTGAAGCGTTTCAAGCCGCGCTCGATGCGCTCGACGTGATTGGTAGGTGGGAGTGGAATGCGGCGACCGATCGAGCCCGTGTTGATGGGTTCGTGGCGCTGCTGTTCGATGTCGATCCCGACGAAGCTGAGCAGGGTGTGCTGCTCTCGCTCTTCATCGACAGCATACACCCAGATGACCGCGAGCGCATTTTCGCTCAGATCCGCCGCTGCCGCGCTGACGGCGGCACATATCTCGCCGAATACCGAGTGATATCGGCCGATGGCCAGACGCGCTGGGTCCTAGATCGAGGCCGCTTCAGCATTGATCATCTCGGCCGGTCGGTAGGCGGTGCTGGCATCTTGGTGGACATAACCCAGATGCGGATGTCTGAGGACGCGTTCAGCGAAGTCGAAACCCATTCGATGGAACGGCCGCTGGACCGGGCGGCCGAGCACGCTATCGCCGCCCAACAGGCGATCGTGGAGTTGCAGGACGCTGAGTTGAAGGCACGGGCGGACAAGCTGCTGATGGCGCTCGGACGCAGGCTCGCCCAGCAGGAGGTTCGGGAACGGCGTCGGCGGATGAACTGAGGGCTGCCATTCTGTCGCGCCAGTCCGCTCGGCCGCAGGCTGGTGCGAGCCATCTCGCCATGGCCCCCCCCCCGGGCATGGCGACGCTTGAGGATCAGACCTGTGAAGCGAAGATCGAGGGTGCCTGGCGTCAGATCAGCGTCGCTGAGGCAAAGAGCGCTTTCGTGATGGCGCCGAAGCGATGCCCGTCCTGCCGCGGTGCGGTGGTCCTTTCGGCCTCCAACGCCGAACACCGCCGCCGGAGGTTGACCCATCGCAGGGTACATACCGGCTGCGCACAGGACCCGAAGCGGTACTCTGGCACGCCATCGCCGCATCCTCAGGCACTCATCTGAGTGGCGGCTTGGGTCGGTACGACCTCGATCAGGAACGCTTTGTGGGCGCACGGTGTTCGGAGCTGGTAGTTCCACCGGCAAGGAAGGCGTGCATGGACGTTTGGCAACTCATCGAGCGCGACCATGAGAACATTGGTGGCCTGATCCGTGAGATACCATACGCACTCAACGATCCCAGAGCGGTCGGCAGCCGCGAGCAGATGCTGGCTGATCTCATGGACGAGCTTGATCTGCATGCCATCGGCCTTGGTGCCAGCTTGTATGGCCCATTGAGCCGGGAGAGCCAGACGCGCACGCTGATCGAAGACTTGAACCGCGGCCACGCTGAGTTCAGGCGACAACTCCAGCAGCTCGCCCGTCGCCGTAGGGCGGACTCGGCTGGCTGGCTCGACACCTTTGAGGATGTCACGTTCCTCGTGGATCAGCACCTGCATCGCCACGTGCATGAGTTGATCCCCGCAGCCCAGATGCTTTTCGCGCCCGAGGAGGTTGCCGCTGCCACACGGGCGTTCGTGCGGGCCAAAAAGAACGCGCTTCAGTCGCGGCGGCGAGGCACCGTGGCGGGAGGCATGTCGAGCGAGTTCGCCCTTATCGCGACGCTCGCCGGCGTGGCAGCCGGCCTCGGCTATCTGGTCTGGAACGGCGGACGCTTTGGCCGGTCGACATCTGACAGAACGGCCGAGGCTGGGGAGCGTGTTTCCCAGCGGGCGACCCGCCCTATGCCGCGGTGAAGACGGTGTGGGGCATGCCGGTGGATGAGCCGCTCGCCTGAAGCGAGGCCATTCCGTCGCCCGATTTGACGATAGAAGCCCGCCCTGGTGTTCCAGATGCGGGCTTGATGCGACTGCGCCGACGAGGCCGCACCGCGAGACCGTACATCCGGGTCTCGGTGCTGCTCTGCCGACGCTCAGCCCCCCAGCCGATCGCTGGTAGCTACCTCGGCCGTTATGGTTAACAGAAGGTTGCTGAAGGTCGAATTGCTCGTGGAAGGGGCGCTCTCCGACGAGCCGCCTGAGCACCTTGGCTTTCGGCCGCAGAGGGGGCTGCGTAGCCGCTGAAACTATCGAGCCGACACATCCGTTCTGCGGTGGCGCAGCCGTCTCCGGCGGCGCGATCTCCGGACCAGTCTGTCACACGTACCCCGACCCTGATCCTCGCGGCTGGGCTAACGGCAGGCGCGTTCCTCCCAGCGGATGCCGCGACGAAAAAAGTGCAGATACCGAACCAGTTCGATGGCTTCTGGACCATCGTTGCCACCACTGCGGAAGGACCCTGCTCAGCCAGCACGAGCTACAAGGTGCAGATCAAGGACAGCGACGCGTCGATCCCCGGGGAGGAGGTCGACATCGATGGCGGTGTCTCGGCGGCCGGCGCCGTACAAGCCACGATCACCCAGGGCTCGAATAAGGTGCCGATCGCCGGCAGTTTGACCGCGAAGGGCAGCGGCAGCGGCACTTGGCGCACGTTTGGTGGCTTGGTCGAGTGCAGCGGCAACTGGAGCGCGAAGCGTTCTAGCTAGGCATTTTATGATGAAGCCACACGGCCTTCACGGAGTGGAGAGGCGCTTCGTGTTCGCAGCCACGTGCTCACGGTAGCGGGCGACGACCGTTTCGGGCGAGCCGCCGAACATCAGTGTCGTCATCGCCTCGCCGGCGGCGTGAACCTTCTCAATCACCATAGACTGAGCCTCAGCCAGTCCTTCGCTACCGCCCCAGGCCAGACGAACCAAACGCAGTTCGATGACGCGCTGCGCCTCAATGGCCAGCATCAGCGACGAGAAGAAGGGATTGTACACGGCACGTCCTGGCCGCCGGATCGCGGCGAAGCTTGAACACATCACATCGTGAGAAAGATCCGGCGCTCGGTCGCATGCCCGCCCTGCATCTCAGCCTCATCGGCCGATCTGATCACGGGCTGACCACGCCATATCGCTAGCTCGTGATCGCCCTACCTATATCCGGCAACACGCTCGCTACAACCGGACGGCATGGTTACCGGTATGACCTTGCCAACAGCTCAAGCCCTTGGCGTCATGGCCTGCGCCATGATCGCGTCCGCCATTTACCTGGCGTCCCTCGTACACGGCGTCAGATCAGAGGATAGCGACCCACACTAGGCAAGCGCGACTGCGACGGCGAGGCCGCACCGAGGCCAGGGGGGGTAGGCCATAGAGCTGCTCTGCCGTCGCTCGGCCCCTCGACCGATCGCTGTCGGCAGCATGACCCCGCATGGTTAACGGCCCGTCAACGGGTGTTGCTCTGTTCGCGTCTGCCCATGACAGATGGCCGGTTGATGCCGGTGTTCTCGGCCACCCGTCTCGCTATGTTCTGCTCCCGTTCTAGTACTACAGTTGCATATCAAAGCGTGATGTGGTGTCCGTCGTCAGATGATTTGAGACGACTTGAAGCGCTCAGGAGCGGAGGCTCTGGTCCTTCTGGGTTGAAGGGTTAGGCAGCCTGCGCGTGGTGGCGCAAGCGGCTATCGATGAGGGTCTGGCGCTTGATCCGCGCCCGCTCCTGCAGGATGGCCTCGCCGCGGCCGAAGTAGACGTCGGCGGGGGTGAGGTTGCCCAGGCTCTCGTGAGCCCGAGCTTGGTTGTAAGGCTCGACGAAGGCGGCAACCCGCGCGACCAGTTCGCCGGGCAGTTAGGCGTGTTCGAGCAGGATGCGGTTCTTGAGCGTCTGGTGCCAGCGCTCGATCTTGCCCTGCGTTTGAGGATGGCGGGGCGCGCCGCGGATATGGGTCATGCCCCGGCTGCCGAGCCAGTCGGCCAGATCACCCGCGACGTAGCTAGGCCCGTTGTCGGAGAGCAGCCGCGGCCGATGCGCCACCTGCACATGATCGAGCCCGGCCGCCGCCAGCGCGAGGTCGAGCGTGGCGGTGACGTCGCCGACCTGCATCGTCGCGCACAGCTTCCACGCCACGATGTAGCGCGAGAAGTCATCGAGCACGGTCGAGAGGTCGTACCAGCCCCAGCCGATCACCTTCAGACAGGTGAAGTCCGTCTGCCAGAGTTGGTTGGGTGCGGTGGTCTTGTCCTGGAACTCGTTGGCGGCTTTGATCACGATGTAAGCCGGGCTGGTGATCAGATCCTGGGCCTTGAGCAGGCGGTAGACGGTCGCCTCCGAGACGAAGTAGCGCCGCTCGTCGGTGAAGCGCACTGCCAATTCGCGTGGGCTGAGTTCTGGCTCCTCCAGTGCGAGAGCGACGATCTGATCGCGAACCTCGGCGGGCAACCGGTTCCGGACCCGGCTGGGTCGGGACGGGCGATCCGCCAATGCCTCGGGGCCGCCACGCTGGAAAGCGTCGTACCACCGGTAGAACGTCGCCCGGGTGACGCCGAGCTTGTCCAAGGTGGAGCGCACCGGCAGATGGGATTGCTCGACCAGCCGGATGATCTCCAGCTTCTTGGAGGCCGGGTACCTCATGCCTCGTCGCCCCCAGCCCCGGTCATACTTTTTTCAGCAGGCGGTTTTCCAGGACGAGATCGGCCACGACCTCCTTCAGCGCACCCGCCTCGCGACGCAGGTCCTGGACCTCGTCGGCGGTCGCGGCACGGGCCGTGTCGCCGGCCAGCCGCTTCTTGCCGGCCTCCAGGAAGTCCTTGGACCAGCCATAGTACATCGAGCTGGCGATGCCCTCGCGCCGGCACAGCTCGGCGATGCTGTCCTCACCGCGCAGGCCATCCAGCACGATGCGGATCTTCTCTTCGGCCGAGAACTGCCGGCGCGTGACGCGGCGAATGTCTTTGATCACGGCTTCTGCCGGCTTCCGCGCCGGCCCGGACGTCTGTTTCATCTTCGCTCCTGGGGGCTACGATGAACCAGCCATCCTCCGTTCGTGAAGACCCTCAATCTGTCTCAGGAGTGCTGACGGCGGACAATCGCCTACCTCGACATGCTGATCGCCACGAAGAAGCTGCACGCGGCCGAGGGTGCGGCGGAGCGGCAGCGGAAGAGCAGGTAAAGGCGCTGACGGCGCAGTGCCTAACCGCCAGCGACCGGCACGGTGACACGCACATCGACGCTGCAGACCATCCCGCCTGTCTCGTCAAAAACCTCTAGGTACCAAGCGTCGCCGAACATTCGGCGATGGGCTCCCTCCCTCAGGGTCTCCGCTGCGAGTTGAACGGCCATTAGCCGAGCAGCTTCAACGCTGGCCGCGTCTAAGCCTTCAAGGTCAATCTCGCTGTGACCATCATGGACATGGAAGAAGTAGCGCGGTACCCGCGCCTCCACCTGATTCGTTGGGCGGACAATCCCGATAGCCGATCAATGCTACACTACGGTTCTAAACGAATCCGGTCGTATCACTCGCCCGGCCCCGCGGTAGGTTGGAGACTTCAGTAGGTCCGCGCCACAAATTCCCAGATCGGCGTTCCCCAGGTCTGCCCGGGCTTCGTCCGGTAGCTGGAGAACCGGTCGAACACGATACGGTCAGGCTCGACGCCGACCACCAGGCTGTCGTTGACCATCAGCACGCCGGCACACTCAACCCGCAGGAAGCCGTGCTCGGGATGGACGCCGAAGAGTTGCGGCGCGGTCCAGCCGAGCCGGTGTGCCTCGGCGCCGTGCTGGTCGAGGTAGGCCAGGGCGATCGCGCGCATCACTGCCCAACGCGTCGGGGTCAGGTTACGGCACGGCGAGGCGTGCTCGGACAGGCGCTCGATCTGGTCGCGCCAGGAGGCGACGGCGGGCGGGTGGCTGGACCTGACGGGCGGGATAGGCGCCCAGCGTTAACGAGGCGTCACTCACGAACCTGCCCGCGTCATCTTCATCGAAGACAACGGCGAGGTGCCGGGGATGCGGTTGAGGAAAGGCCCTATTGATGCCGGTCGAGTTGCCGCCACCAAAGAAGGAGAAGCCGACGCGAGGCGAACTAGCCGCTGCGCTATGGTATTGGTTTGGTCTGAAAGCCCGGATCTGGCGGCTTAGGCTGCGCTGGTGGGTTCATAGACGGTAGCTGCCCGCCGCCTCGTGGAGGGAAGCGCAATGTCAGGACTGACACGGCAGCGGCCTCCCGATAAGCTGACGGGCGATGCACAAGCTCGCACCCAACAGCCTGTATTGTCTCCGCAACTTGGCGGCGACCGGCCCCGCTTCTATCAGATCAGCGTCTACATGCGGCGCCTTGAGACGCTCGGGTTAGTAGTGACCATCGGTCAAGCGAGGTCGGCAGAGGACAGCGGCGAGTACGAGATTACGGGCGCGGGGCACCAAGAGCTAATCGAACGCTATGGGGCGTCGTGGTCAGAGCCTGCCGAAGATGAGGGCTGATCCGCCTTCGCCATCTGCCGTCAATGGTTCTGCAACACATCGCGGAATCGGTTGCCGGCAGTCGAGGTCGTGACGCGTGCCTCGGTGGCTATCCTGCCGGGATGCGCTACGCTCTGACCGTTCAGGCGTCGGCCATCGGGCAATCTGGCCCATCCTTCCAGGATCTACCGTCGTAGCCCTCCATCCAAGCTCTACGCTCTGGCGACTGGGCTGGGTACGGACATGCGTCTTTCGGGCGCCTGATCGCGCGAGCGTGAGCCCCTTCAGAAATGGCCTTCAGGATCGGCGGCTGGCGCATATCCATGTCACCCTCCTTCAGACAGAGTACGTCTTAAAGGTAGAACCTGAGGGGAGGCTGCGGGGATCCTCGGACTGCTGCCAGTAGTTTGTCACCATCGCAAAGGCGTCGCGGTATATGCGACGCTGCAAAATCGGTGTATGGGTAGTGGCCGTAGCTTCATGAGGGCCTAGCCATGCTGAGGTCATTCGAAGAACGCGAGCGCGCGGCCGAGCTTATCTATATACATGGCGAGGAGATGCGGTTCACAAGCCACATCGCTGGCATCCGAGCGGTCGCTGAGCTAGCCATACGTTTGCTGGGTCTGGATGGAATGACATCAGAGGCCTATGCGCGGGCACTGATCGCCGCAAGGATCGAGGGATTGAAGCCTGCTGCGCTGCTGGAGCGTGTCCGAGCCGATTTGGCTGCAAACGGTGTGGAAGTGCCGCTCGCGGATTTGGAAGCTGAGATGGTTCAGACCTCAGCACAGCGCAGCTTCGCGGATGGCCGGATGGCTAGCCCAACCTCTCCTCATAACTAGCGACTACCGCCAAGGAACGCCGCTGCAGGCTAATCCGTCTTCGACATCTGCCGCCCGTGGTTCTGCACGATGTCGCGGAAGAGCTTGGTCGAGGCAGCGCATGAGGAAGCCCGCCACGGCGGACCGGGCGGGCTGGGAAAATGCTGGGACGGCTCAGCGCGTGCGACGGCGCGGGGCCACGGGGAGCCCGGATAATACCTCCTCGCACATCGTGCCGAGGCTGCTGCGCATGAGGCTCCTCGCCCAAATCCGGCGGCCAGCGTCCATCAGTTCAACAGCCTTGGGCTCCGGAGTCTCTTTTGCGCACGCCTTCATGACCTTCATGAAGGGGTATTCCGCCTTCCGGCCGCATGACTTTTGCGCCTGCAAAAATATTCCATAATTTTGGAAGTTCTTAGGGCAATCATCGTCGGCGAATGCGGCTAACGACGATCCGATTGTCAGCAAAATTGCAAAGCACGATCGCATTGGCGCTTTTATATTCCACTAGGTCGGAAATTGAACTGCGAGAAGGCGGGAGGTCCGCCATCTGAGTGCCCTCGCGGCCCACCTCCCGGGTGTGACGCCCCAGTGAGGGTCCCCCAGATTTTGGTCCGGCCGGAAGGTGAGCTTCCGGATCTCATTCGGCGGCCTGCAGGGCCGCCGCCAGGGCAAATTCCTGGG
>NZ_JBNNWO010000020.1:0-81880 GCF_050281105.1 Methylobacterium sp. NPDC080182 | reverse complement strand
CGGCTACAACCGCGCCGCCTCCATCATGGAGCGGATGGAGATCGAGGGCATCGTCGGCCCGGCCAACCACGCCGGCAAGCGCGAGATCCTGGTCGAGGAGGCGGTCGGCTGAGAGCGCGGGCCTGCCGCGCTCGCGGCACCCCCTCCCCCGTGCGGCCGACGCGTGTTCGCGGTGCGCCCTGCGACGGAGCACGACGCGCCCCCTCTCCCGCACGGGAGAGGGGACCCGCGCTCTCGATCTCAGGGACGGAGAGACCGCGAGCGCGTGCAGCCGGCAGCTCAGCGGGAGAGGCCGCGCGGATCGGATCACCGTATTCGGCCAGCCCCCGCCCAACCCGAAAAATTTCGCGCGACGCGGAACCGGCCCTTCGCCCGCACGTTACGCGCGTGCGAGGCCTGGAAACGGGCTCGCTCTGAGGGCGCCGGGCACGGTGTCCGGTGCTGCTTGTAGTCACGTTGCTCGTCGGAGGATGTGGTTATGAGGACGTACGACGTTTCGCCCCTGTTCCGGTCGTCCATCGGGTTCGACCGCCTGTTCGAGCTGATCAACCAGGCCGACCGCGTCGAGCCGTCGGCCGCCTGGCCGCCCTACAACATCGAGAAGGTGGCCGAGGACCAGTACCGCATCACCATGGCGGTCGCGGGCTTCACGCCCGACGAGATCGAGCTGACCCAGCAGGACACCACGCTCCTCGTCTCGGGTCAGAAGGCCGCCCAGGAGGGTGAGAAGCACTATCTCTACCGCGGCATCGCGGCCCGCACGTTCCGCCAGACGTTCAATCTGGCCGAGCACGTGAAGGTCGTGGGCGCGTCGCTGGAGAACGGCCTGCTCACCGTCGCGCTGAAGCGCGAGGTGCCGGAGGCGCTGAAGCCCCGCCGCATCGCCATCGGCGGCACGACGGCCGCGTCCGGCCAGGACAACGCCCCGGCGCAGATCGCCCGCGAGGCCAAGGCGGCCTGAATGGCAGCCTGAATGGCGGCCTGATCCGGTGCCCCGGGCGGCGCGCCCGGGCACCCCTGTCGACACGGATGACATCCCTCACGGGTCCGCGGACCCGCGGGCCCGTTCCCACGACTGCACCGCATTCGATGGAGCGAGGATCATGAGCGTGAGAGATCTGATTCCCTGGAACCGCACCCCCGCCCCGGCGCCGGCCGCCCTGTCGCAGGAGCCGGCCAGCCCCTTCCTGACGCTGCACCGGGAGATGAACCGCCTGTTCGACGACGTGTTCGGCGGGTTCGGCGGGATGCCGAGCCTCGCGGGCCGCGGCTTCGGCTGGCCCCATGTCGAGCTGGCGGAGGCGGACCGCGCGCTGCGCGTCTCCGCCGAGCTTCCCGGCCTCGACGAGAAGGACGTCGAGCTGCTCATCGCGGACGGCGTCTTGACCCTGAAGGGCGAGAAGCGCGCGGAGACCACCGACACGGGCCGCGGCTATTCCGAGCGCAGCTACGGCCGCTTCGAGCGGTCGATCGCCCTGCCCGTGCCGGTGGAGGAGGACAAGGCCGAGGCGACGTTCCGCAACGGCGTCCTCACGGTGACGCTGCCGCGCGCGGCCGAGGCGCCGGAGCGCCGCCGGCGCATTGCCATCAACGGCACCGGCGCGCCGGCCGCCAAGCACTGAGCCGGGCCCTGGGCCGACCCTGGGGGTGACCGCCTGCGCGGTCGCGGACCAGAACGCATGACGCGACGGCCGGCGCGGCCCGATCGGGCGTGCCGGCCGCCCCAGCCTTTGCTCACGATGAGGAGGGTCGCATGCAGCCGATCGATACCAACCCCATCCATCCCGAGATCGGGCGCCTCGGTCCGGTGGCGGCCGCCAGCCTGAGGCCGCAGGCGGTCGAGCCGTTCGAGGCCTTCGTGGCGCCGGGCGACGTCTTCCGGCATCCCCGGGAGGTGCTGCGCTATCCCGGCCTGTCGCGGGCCGAGAAGCGGGCGATCCTGGCCTCCTGGGCCTCCGACGCCCGCGCGGTCGAGTCCTGCCCGACGCTGCGCTGCCTGCCGGGCTGCCGGGCCGAGCCCGTGCCGCTGAGCGCGATCCTGGAGGCGCTCCAGGCGCTCGATGAGGGTTCGGCACCGCCCGCAGCCCCGCCGCCCGAGCCCCCCGTCCCCGCGGCGCTCTTCCGGCGCTGGGAGCGCGGTCCGGCCGGACCGGAGCCCCTGCTGAACTGAGCCGGGGAGGCGCACGATGGCAACCTTCGACCTGCGGGGTGGGCACGGGCTCCTGCCCCGGTCGCGGCGCGGCCGGCGCCGAGGGCCGGCACGGACCACCGACCGTACGGTGCTCGGCCGCTGGTTCCTGTCCGTGGCCCTGTGCCTCGCCCTGGCGGCGCCCTGCCCGGCGCCCGCCCTGCCCTGGGTGCTGGCGGCCCTGCTGAGCCTGTCGGGCTTCGCGTGGCTCGGCCGGGCGATCACGCGGGCCGGACCGCCGGCCAACGCCCGGCACCTGACCGCCTGGGACGCGGCCCTGCTGTCCTTCGCGGCGAGCTTCGCCGTCCAATCGGCGGCGCGCCTCGGCCTCTTCGGCGGCTGAGCGCGCTCCTCCAGGGAGGCAACCATGCAAGATGGGACGATCGGAATCGGACACGCCATCCCGCCCGGCCCGACGGCTGCGCGCCTGCCCGACCTGGAGCGCGCCCTGGTCAATCCGGCCGCGGTGTTCGACACCCCGGCCGCGTTGCGCGATCATCCCCGGCTGCTGCCGAGCTGCAAGCGCGAGATCCTGCGGCGCTGGGCCTGGGACGAGTACCTGAAGGAGGTCGCCGCCGCCGAGGGGATGGCCGAGGGCGAGCCGTCGCGGCTCGACGCCGTGAAGGCCGCCCTCCTGGCGCTCGGCGAGGCGCGGCGTCCCGATCCCGCCGCGCCGGCCGCCGCGATCCCGGCGCCCCGGGCGCTCGATCGCGCGGCGGCCTGAGCGCGCCGCGGCCGTCACTCGACCATCACACGACCGAGAACCGGAACTCCGTGGCGGCCGCGAAGGGCTCGCCCGGCCGCAGGACCGCGGAGGGGAAGCCGGGCTGGTTCGGCGCGTCCGGAAAGCCCTGCGTCTCGAAGCAGACGCCGTCGCCCGACCGGTAGATCCGCCCGGACGGGCCGATCAGGCGCCCGTCGAGATTGTTGCCGCTGTAGAGCTGCAACGCCGGCCGCGTGGTCCAGACGTCGAGCCGCCGCCCGCTGCCGGGATCGACGCAGGTGGCGGCCGGCCGCAGCGTCCCGGCGACCCCGCGCAGCGCGAAGGTGTGGTCGTAGCCCTTGGCGTAGGTGAGCTGCGTGTCCCCGGCGCGGATCCGCGCCTCCAGGGCCCGCGGCGCGCGGAAATCGAACGGCGTCCCGGCGACCGGCAGCAGCGCGCCGGTGGGGATCTGAGTCGCGTCGGTCGGCGCGAAGGCGTCCGCCTCGACCTGCACGACGTGGCCGAGGATGCCGCCCGCCCCCTCGCCGGCGAGGTTGAAGTAGCTGTGGTTCGTGAGGTTCAGGACCGTGGGCCGGTCGGTCACCGCGGCGTAGTCCACGCGCAGCACGCCCTCCGCGGGCAGGCTGTAGGTGACGCGGACGTCGAGAGTGCCCGGAAACCCCTCCTCCCCGTCCGGCGAGCGGCGGCTCAGGACGAGGCGCGTCGCGTCGCTGAGTTCCGCCCGCCACAGGCGCCGGCCGAAATTCTCCGGGCCGCCGTGGAGGGTGTTGGGGGGCTCGTTCACCGGCAGCCGGTAGTCGTGCCCGTCGAGGCTGAAGCGCCCGCCCGCGATGCGGTTCGCGTAGCGTCCGACGATCGCGCCGAAGCTCGGGCTCACGGTCTCGTAGCCCGCCAGGGTGTCGAGGCCGAGCACGACGTTGGCCGGACGGCCGGTGCGGTCGGGCACCTCGATCGCCGTGACGGCCGCGCCGTACTCGATGACGGCGACGCGCAGGCTGCCCCGGCTCAGGGTGTGGCGGCCGACCGGTCGGCCGTCCGCCGTCGTGCCGAACGGTTCGGCCGGCATCCGGCTAGCGCTTCCAGACGCCGAGCCGCTCGCTCCGGGCGTGGTCCTCGGCCGCGACCAGTTCGGGGCTCGCCTCCGGGGCGGCGCGGCCGCCGCCGTTGAACAGCACCACCTCGGAGAGATCGCGCCCGTCCACGAGGCAGTTCATGTTCGCGCTGCCGGGGGCGGGCTGGCAGGTCACCGACCGGTTGCCGATGTACCGGGCCAGCTCCTCCGCCTGGCCGCCCCGCACCCACTCGACGCCGAACAGATGCACGACCTTGCCGCCGACCTTGAGGGTCGCGGTATCGATCACCTGGGCCTGTCCGGTCACGGCGTTCGGCGGCAGCGGCGCGTCGGGCTCGGGATCGCCGCCTGTTTCGGGGGGCGGCGTCACCGTGTCGGGGGCGGAGGCCGGGGGGGCCGCGGGCCGCGCGTTCGGCGCGGCGCCGCTCGGGGCTTCCGCGCGGGAATCCGTGCGGGAAGCGGTCGGGGCGGCGGGGCGCCCGGATTCCGGCGCGGAGCGGTCCAGCACGAGCCCCGCGGCGAGCACCGCCACCAGGGTGCCGGCAACGGCGCCGAGGAGCAGCCGGCGCTGCCGGCGCCCGCCGTCATCGATCCCGCCCCCGCCGGGGCTGAGGCGGTCGCGCACGTGGCCGAGGCCGTCGCGCAGCGTCTCGCCGAACCGTCCGGGACCGCTGTTCCAGGCCGCTGCCGGATCCGCGCCCGCGGCCGGCCCGGCCTCTGCGTCGACGGGCGGGCGGGCGAAGCGTCCGCGCAGGTTCGTCCGCAGGCTGGCGAACCGGCCGGCGGCGGTCTGCGCCAGCACGCGGCCCTGCTCGGAGGAGCGCTCCGCCAGGGAGCGCGCCCGCTCGGACTGGGTCCCGACGAAGCGGGCGGTCGCGGCCTTCATCTCGTAGGCGCCGCTCAGCAGGGACGAGTCCCGGGCCTCCTCGGCGGTCGCCGGGGCCGGTTCGGGCTCGGGCTCCGGCGGCAGGAACAGGGCGGGATGGCGCGCGCGCAGCTCCGCGACGAGGTCCGCGAGGGTCATCGGCTCGGAGGTGCCCTCCCGCCGCCGCGCGGCCCCGTGGCGGTCGAGGACGCGGAGGCCGGTCCCGGACTCGTCCGGGGCGCAGGCGGCCTCGGCCAGGAGCTCCAGGGTCCGGACCGCGACGGGGCGCGGACGCGCGCGCGCGATCTCGGCCCGGATCGTCTCGCGCAGGGCGAGGCGGCCGGGACTGTCGAGAACTGGCCGGGCCGGCTCCGTCTCCTGTTGCTCCACCACCGTTGAAGACGTCATTCACCCGATCCCGGCATCACCGACGCGCAGCGCGAAGGAAGCTCGATCGCGCCTCCCGACGAAGGGCGCCCGCGGGCGCCCCGCCCGCAGGACCGATCCCGCGACGCGCCCCGCCGCACGCTTCCCTCGTTGGCGCCCTTTTAGCCGCCCTTGCGGGCGTTCTTGTAGGGGCCGCCGCACGTCCCGCGCGAGCCCGTGCTCGCCGCGGGGTGGCGGACCGCGACGCGCGGCTCTTACGCCTTGCCGGGCGAGGCGGCCAGGGTTCCGGCCTGGATGCTCCGCCGCAGGACGCGACCGGTCTCGCCGAGGATGTAGGGCCGCGTCCCGGCGAAACCCACCTCCAGGACCAGCTCGGCCTCGCCGCTGGACACGGCGCCCCGGCCCGGATTGGCGGTGCGGAAATCGACGATCGTGCGGATCGTGCAGGTCTCGGTGTCGCAGGCGGCGCGCATCGCCCGCGGCTCGTAGCGCCGCTCGGGCCAGCGCTGGACGAAGCTGCGCTTCTCGGCGACCAGGGCCGCCGTGGTGATCGGCCGCCCGTAGAAGCGTACGCGGGTCGCGTAGTACTGGGTCGCGGCCCCGACCATGGTGTCGCTCGGACCCGAGACGGTGGCGAGATAGCTCGTCGTCAGCGCCCGGGCGGCGGCCACGCGCTCCGCCGACGCGCCCGGCGCCGGGGCGGTCGCGGCCGGCGTCTCGGCGAGCCGGTGCGGGTGGCGCGCGGGGTGGTGCAGGTGTTCCCGGACCGGCGGACGCTCCAGGGCGGCCGCCCGCTTCGGTCCCGGCGCCCGCGTGGCCGCCGACTTCGGCAGGGCGTCCTCGCCCGGCTC
Source organism: Methylobacterium sp. NPDC080182 (assembly GCF_050281105.1). Lineage (NCBI taxonomy): Bacteria > Pseudomonadati > Pseudomonadota > Alphaproteobacteria > Hyphomicrobiales > Methylobacteriaceae > Methylobacterium > Methylobacterium sp. NPDC080182. The sequence goes on along the minus strand of NZ_JBNNWO010000020.1, from coordinate 75,793 downwards.
GGGTCTGGCGGCCTGCCGGACCGGCTCGGCGGCGCGCACCGGCGCTTTCGCCGCGTCCTTCGTCGATTCCTTCGCCGCCTCCTGCGCCGATTCCTTCCCCGGACCCTGCGCGGAACCCTGCGCCTGCGCGGCGGCCCGGGGCGGCGGGTCGACCCAGGCGCTCTGGGCGGCGGCACCGCCCGCGAGTGCGAACGGCAGGAGCATGCCGAGGGCGAGGGCCTGGGGACGGACGGGACGTGTGGCGGACATCGGTGCCTTCCTGGCGGCCGGGGCGGGCATCATGGAGAACGCGCCCGCGTGGGTCGGGGGTTCCACGAAGGGCTCGGGCGCGCCCACATCCTGCCGAACTCCGCGACGGCGACCAGCCCGGAATTGCGGGGATGATGGGGTTGCGTTCGTGCGTTTGGGTACCAAGTCGGGGACAGACTTGGCCTTTGGCCGGTCCCGGGTTCCCTACCGCGTTCCAGACTGCCCGCTCCCCCGTGCACCGAGGCTCCCTTGGCCCGACCTGAGACCGAGTCGCCCTCCGGCCCGCTTCCCGGGAGCGCGCGATGAGCACGCAGCCGCGCCGGGCCCTGCTGCTCTGCAACGCCAAGGCGCGCAACGGCGCCCTGGATCTCGACGAGGTGCGGGAGATCCTGCGGGCGGGCGGCATCGAGCCGGAGGAGCCGCCGCCGGAAGCCGATTGCCGCGACGTGATCCGCGACCGGGCCGGCGCGGTCGATCTCGTGATCCTGGGCGGCGGCGACGGCACCATGAACTACGCCGCGCCCGCGCTGGTGGCGAGCGGTTTGCCCTTCGCGATCCTGCCGCTCGGCACGGCGAACGACCTCGCACGCTCCCTCAACCTGCCGCTCGACCCCCTGGCGGCGGCCCGCTTCATCCCGACCGCGCAGGCGCGGCCGGTGGATCTCGGCTGGGTCAACGGCCACTACTACTTCAACGTGGCGAGCATCGGCTTCTCGGCGGAGCTCGCGGGCGAGCTGACGTCCGAATCGAAGAAGACCTGGGGCGTCCTCGGCTACGCGGTGGCGGCCGTCCGGGTCTTGCGCCGGGTCCGGCCCTTCACGGTGACGATCGAGCACGACGGCGTGGTGGAGAAGGTCACCACGATCCAGGTTTCGGTCGGCAACGGGCGCCACTACGGCGGCGGCATGACCGTGGAGGAGAGTGCCGCGGTCGACGACGGCAAGCTCGATTTCTACAGCCTGGAGATCAAGCACTGGTGGCGGCTCCTCGCGCTGCTGCCCGCCCTGCGGCGGGGCACGCATGGAAGGGCCGCCGACGTGCGGGCGTTCCACACCCAGGAGATCCGGCTCTCGACCCGCAGGCCTCGGCCGGTGAACACCGACGGCGAGCTGACCACGCACACGCCCGCCCATTTCAAGGTCTTCCCGAAGATCCTGCAGGTCCTGGCGCCCGAACCGGTGCGCGGACCGGCCCCCTTCGACCTGACGGCCCTCGGGAGCCGCCTGTTCCCGACCAGCGAGGCACCGCGCCCGTGACCGATCTGCTCCAGCTCGCCAGTCAGCCCGCCGTCTGGGCTGCCCTCGCCACGCTCGTGGTGATGGAGGTGGTGCTCGGCATCGACAACCTGATCTTCATCTCGATCCTGACCAACAAGCTGCCGCCCGAGCATCAGACGCGGGCGCGGCGCATCGGGATCGGGCTGGCGCTGATCCTGCGGCTGGGGCTGCTCGGCACGGTGGCGTTCATCGTGCACCTGACCGAGCCGGTCTTCTCGGTGCTGGGCCAGGACTTCTCCTGGCGCGACATGATCCTGATCGGCGGCGGCCTGTTCCTGCTCTGGAAGGCGACCAAGGAGATTCACCACACGGTGGATCCGGAGCCCGAGACCCCGGGCGTGACCGGGGGTACGATCGGCTTCGGCGCGGCGATCGGCCAGATCCTGCTCCTCGACCTCGTCTTCTCCATCGACTCGATCATCACGGCGGTCGGCATGACCGAGCACGTGCCGGTGATGATGGTGGCGGTGGTGGTCGCCGTGGTGGTGATGCTGGTCGCCGCCGAGCCGCTCTCGGCCTTCATCGCCCGGAACCCCACCGTGGTGATGCTGGCCCTCGGCTTCCTGATCATGATCGGCATGACGCTGATCGCCGAGGGGTTCGGCGCGCACGTGCCGAAGGGCTACATCTACACCGCGATGGCCTTCTCGGCCGGCGTCGAGGGCCTCAACATGCTGGCTCGCCGGCGCCGCCGTCCCGCCCGGGACGGCGCCCCCGCGTCGACCGGGCCGGCGCGGCGCGCCTGAGGGCGGAGCAAGCGTCATGCGGATCCGCGCGGCCCTCCTCCTCCTGCTCCTCCCCGCCGCCGTCCACGCGGAGACGAAACCGATGGCGCCCGATCCGACGGTCCTGCACGACCTCGCCCCCACCGGCACGCTGCGGGCGGCGATCAACCTCGGCAATCCGGTGCTGGCGCAGGCCGGCGCCGACGGCCCCGCCGGGGTCTCGGTCGACCTCGCGCGGGCGCTGGCGGCCCGGCTCGGCGTGCCGGTGGCGTTCGTGACCTTCCCGGGGGCCGGCGCGGTCTCGGGCTCGGCGGGCTCCGGGACCTGGGACATCTGCTTCCTGGCGATTGACCCGAAGCGGGCCGAGGGGATCGCCTTCACGGAGCCCTACGTGCTGATCGCCGGCAGCTACCTCGTGCCGGCTGCCTCGCCGATCCGGTCCCCGGAGGCGGTGGACCGCGACGGCGTGCGCGTGTCGGTCGGGCGCGGGAGCGCCTACGACCTGTATCTGACCCGCGCCCTCCAGCACGCGACCCTGGTGCGGGCCCCGACCTCCGCCGAGGCGGTCACGGCCTTCGCCCGGGACGGGCTCGACGTCGCGGCCGGCGTGCACCAGCCCCTCGCCGCCTACGCGGCGGCGCACCCGGAGGTGCGGCTGCTCCCGGGCCATTTCATGGAGATCCCGCAGGCGATGGGAATGCCGGTCGGGCACCCGGCGGGAGCCGCGTATCTCGCGGATTTCGTCGCGCGGGCGAAGCGGGACGGGCTGGTGCGGCGCGGCCTGGAGGCCAGCGGACAGGATCCGGAGCTGGCGGCGCCATGAGTTATCGGCGGCCATCGAACCCGCACACCTCGTCCTGAGGTGCGAGCGGAAGGAGCCTCGAAGGAGCCCTTTCAGGGCTCGTGCGGCCGACTGCATCCCTCCTTCGAGACCTGCCGGGGCAGGCACCTCACGATCGGATCTACGGACGGACAGAGGATCGAGCGGAACGTCACGATCCGGGGTTCTCTCCATGTCCCGAGGAGGCTCTCGGCCGGCGTCACGCGCTCCGTCATCACGAGCGAAGCGAAGTGACCCAGGGTAGCGCGACCTCGGTGGGCGTCGTGCAGTTGGGTTGCTTCGCTCCGCTCGCAAAGACGGTCAGATCGATGCCATCGACCGGACACCGGATCACACCACGAGGTTCACGATCCGCCCCGGCACCACGATCACCTTCCGCGGCGCCTTGCCCTCCAGCACCTTCTGGACGGCCTCCAGTGCCAGGGTCGCGGCCACCACGGCCTTGGCGTCGGCGTCCCGCGGCACGGTCACGTCCGCGCGCTTCTTGCCGTTGATCTGAACCGGCAGGGTGATCTCGTCCTCGACCAGGAGCCCCGCCTCGGTCTCGGGCCAGGGCGCCTGGGCGACGAGGCCGCCGCGGCCGAGGACGGACCAGCACTCCTCGGCGAGGTGCGGCATCATCGGGGCGATGAGCTGCACCAGGATGCCGGCCGCCTCCTGGGCGGCACCGGCCGAGACCGGCCCGCGCAGGCCGTCCTCCAGGGCGTTGGCCAGGGTGTAGATGTGGGCGACGCAGCGGTTGAAGCGCAGCCGCTCGATATCGTCCTGCACGGAGGCGAGCGCCCGGTGGGCGGCCTTGCGCAGGGTCAGGTCCGCGGCGCCGTCGCCCGCCGCCTGCCCGGCCGCGTTCACCAGCCGCCAGACCTTCTGGACGAACCGGGCCGCGCCCTGCACGCCCTCCTCGGTCCAGATCACGTCGCGCTCGGGCGGCGAGTCGGACAGCATGAACCAGCGCGCCGTGTCGGCCCCGTAGCTCGCGATGATGTCGTCGGGGTCGACCACGTTCTTCTTCGACTTCGACATCTTCTCGATCGGGCCGATCGCGACCGGCGCCTGAGTTTTCACGTGAAACGCGCGGCGCTCACCCTCCTCGGTGGTGAAGCGGATCTCGGCCGGCGGCACCCAGGCGCCGGCCGCGTCCTTGTAGGTCTCGTGGACGACCATGCCCTGCGTGAACAGGCCGGCGAAGGGCTCGGCCACGCCGGCCCAGCCGGTCTCGCGCATCGCCCGCATGAAGAACCGGGCGTAGAGCAGGTGCAGGATCGCGTGCTCGATGCCGCCGATATACTGGTCCACCGCCAGCCAGCGGTCGACCACGGCCCGGTCGGTGGGCGCGTCCGCCAGCCAGGGCGCGGTGAAGCGCGCGTAGTACCAGGACGAGTCGACGAACGTGTCCATCGTGTCGGTCTCGCGCCGGGCCGGCGCGCCGCAATGCGGGCAGGGCACGTTCCGCCACGCCGCGTCGCGCTCCAGCGGGTTGCCGGGCTGATCGAACGACACCTCCTCGGGGAGCTTCACCGGCAGGTCGGCCACCGGCACCGGGACCGGGCCGCAGCTGTCGCAGTGGATGATCGGGATCGGGCAGCCCCAGTAGCGCTGCCGGGAGACGCCCCAGTCGCGCAGGCGGAACTGGACCTTGCGCCGGGCGACCCCCTCCCCTTCGAGGCGCCGGGCCACGGCCTCGAAGGCCTCGTCCGTGCTCATCCCGTCGAGGAAGCGCGAGTTGATCATCCGCCCGTCCTCGACATAGGCGGTGTCGGTGATCACGAAGCTCGCCGGATCCTGCCCCTCCGGGCAGACCACGGGCGTGTTGCCGAGCCCGTACTTGTTGGCGAAATCGAGGTCGCGCTGGTCGTGCGCCGGGCAGCCGAACACCGCGCCGGTGCCGTACTCCATGAGCACGAAGTTCGCCACGTAGACCGGCAGCTCCCAGGACGGGTCCAGGGGATGGCGGACGGTCAGGCCGGTGTCGAAGCCGTGCTTCTCGGCGGTGTCGATCGCGGCCTGGGCGGTGCCGGTGCGACGGCACTCCTCGATGAAGGTCTGCAGCTCCGGCCGTCCCTCGGCCAGCGCGGCGGCCAGGGGATGGTCGGCGGCGATCGCCAGGAACTTGGCGCCGAACAGCGTGTCGGGCCGGGTCGTGTAAACGGTCACCGGATCGGCCGCGCCGGCCACCGGCCGGGCCAGGGCGAACTGAACCTCCAGGCCCTCCGAGCGGCCGATCCAGTTCTTCTGCATCAGCCGGACCTTCTCGGGCCAGCGGTCCAGCCCGTCCAGGGCGGTCAGCAGGTCCTCGGCGAAGTCGGTGATCTTGAAGAACCACTGGGTCAGCTCGCGCTGCTCCACCAGCGCGCCGGAGCGCCAGCCGCGGCCGTCGATCACCTGCTCGTTGGCCAGCACCGTGTGGTCCACCGGGTCCCAGTTCACCTTCGCGGTGCGGCGGGTGACGAGGCCCTTGGCCAGGAAGTCCAGGAACATGCGCTGCTGGTGCTTGTAGTAGTCGGGATCGCAGGTCGCGATCTCCCGGCTCCAGTCGAGCGACAGGCCCATGGCCTTCAGCTGGTCGCGCATCGACGCGATGTTGGCGTAGGTCCAGTCCCGCGGGTTGACCTTGCGCTCCATGGCGGCGTTCTCGGCCGGCAGGCCGAAGGCGTCCCAGCCCATCGGGTGCAGCACGTTGAAGCCGCGGGCGCGCTTGTAGCGGGCGACCACGTCGCCCATCGCGTAGTTGCGGACGTGGCCCATGTGGATGCGCCCCGACGGGTAGGGGAACATCTCGAGCACGTAGTATTTCGGGCGGCCGTCGGCATTGTCGGTCTCGAACAGCCGCTTCTCGGCCCAGGCCTCCTGCCAGCGCGGCTCGGCATCCTTGGCGTTGTAGCGCTCGACGGGCTGGGGGGCGGTGCTGGCGGTCATGGATCCGGCTGCGTCAGGGGCTCGTCGGTCATTCCGAAGGATGACCACGGCACGGTCGCGCCGCGATAGCATATCTGCGCCGCAGCCGGTCAACGCGGCGCGCGATTCGGGCTTGCGCGGGGCGCGCGAACGCATAGGTCGGCGGGGATCAGGCGCGACGACGACGCGCGCCGAGGCTCATACCACGCAGACCGACGCCCGGCAGCGACAGGACAGGCACGCCATGGACGACGCGACGACCGGCACGAATGCCCCTCCGACCGACGGGATGGGACAGAGGACCGACAAGCTCCCCGTCGGTCAGGCCGATGTCGCGGCCGGGCTCGCCGAGGTGCGCGCCGCCATCGCCCGCGCGGCCGAGGATTCGGAGCGCGACCCGGCCGAAGTGCAACTCGTGGCGGTCTCCAAGACCGTCCCGGCCGAGGGCATCCTGCCGGCGCTGAAGGCCGGCCATCGCGTCTTCGGCGAGAACTACGTCCAGGAATCCACCGCGAAGTGGCCGGCCCTCCGCCACCGCTTCCCGGACGTGGAGCTGCACCTCGTCGGGCCGCTGCAATCCAACAAGGCCCGGGAGGCGGTGGCGCTGTTCGACGTGATCCACTCCCTCGACCGGCTGTCGCTCGCGGCAGCCCTGGCCAAGGAGATCGAGCGGTCCGGCCGGACCCCGAAGCTGCTCATCCAGGTCAACACCGGCGCGGAGCCGCAGAAGGGCGGCGTGCTCCCGGACCAGCTCGCCACCCTCCTCTCGGAGTGCCGGGAGACCCACGGGCTGGCGATCCAGGGCCTGATGTGCATCCCGCCCGCGGACGACCCGCCCTCGGCCCATTTCGCCCTGCTGGCCCGGCTCGCCCACGAGCACAACCTGCCGATCCTCTCCATGGGCATGAGCGCGGACTTCCCGGCGGCGATCCAGCTCGGCGCCACCCATGTCCGGGTCGGGACCGCGATCTTCGGGGCCCGGACCCGGAAGGCCTGACGCTGGGCCCGGGCCTCAACCTGGGCCCGGGCCTCAGCCGATCCGCAGGTGCGTCCGCGGCCCGAGGCGCCCGAGCAGGCGCAGGAGATCGGCCCGGGCCAGGGCGACGCAGCCCTCCGTGGGGCGGTACCCGTCCCGGGCGATGTGCAGGAAGATCGCCGAGCCCCGCCCCTTCCGGATCGGGGCGCGGTTGTAGTCGAGGTCGATCACCACGTCGTAGAGCCCGTCGCCCCGCCACATCGATTCGGCGCTGACCCCCGGGGCCGGCAGGCGGATCGGCCGGTTGTAGCGGCGGTCCCGGCTCTCGTCGCACCAGCCGTCGTCGGGGCGGGTCGCCCGCAGGGGCAGCAGCGTGCGCGGCCGGACCGCGAGGTGGTCGGGCCGGTACGCGCCGCCGCGCAGGCGGAAGCGCCCGCGCGGCGAGCCGCCGTCGCCCTCGCGCTTGTCGCCGACGATCCCGCCCGCCCCGAGGGCGCAGGGAATCACCGCCGGGCCGACGAGGAGCTGCCCGCGCCGCCGGTCCCCGACGAGGGCGCGGACGCGGATCTCCCCCAGGGTCAGGCGGATGGGTCCCCTGCTCGGCCGCCGCATCTCCGTCCTCCCGAATCCGCCCGGTCCCGGGGCCTTATGCCCGGGATCGGTACTTCGAACCGGTGAAAAATTGCGCACAAGGCAACTTCCGGCCACAAAGGATGCTCTATCTCTCGGTTGAACCCGGGCCGCCGAGCCGGGATTCGGGAGCGCGCCAGCCCCCCGCCGCGCCGCGGGGACCGCCGCCGTGATCCCGGAGCGGCGCGCCCCCGATCCCGCAGCCCGTTCGCCGGGGCGCTTGTCACGGCGGCGAAAGGATGCGGAAACACAAGCCTGGGTAGGGTCGTCGCGCGATCCTGCCGAGATCTGACATCATCGCATGCTGCACCCGGCAGGCGGCCCTCGCCCCTCCCGCAGCACGCATTGGGGCCCGGACGATGCCGAATGTCTACCGCCTGCTGATCTGCGACGACGACGCGGTCCTGCGCGATACCCTGACCGAGCAGCTCGATCTCTGCGACGAGTTCACGGTCTTCACCGAGGCCAACGCCACCGACGCGATCCGGCGGGTCGCCGCGGAGCGGATCGACCTCGCCGTCATGGATGTCGGCCTGCCCGACCTCGACGGGCGCGAGGCCGTGCGCCGGATGCGCGCCGCCGGCTTCCGCGGCCCGGTGATCATGCTGACCGCCCAGGATTCCGAGGCGGACCACGTCGAGGGGCTGGAGGCCGGCGCCAACGACTACGTCACCAAGCCGTTCAAGTTCGGCATCCTGCTGGCCCGGATCCGCGCCCACCTGCGCAGCCACGAGGCCTCCGAGGACGCGGTCTTCCAGATCGGCCCGTACACGTTCCGCCCGGGTGCCAAGCTGCTCGTCGGCGAGCGCGGCTCCAAGCTGAAGCTCACCGAGAAGGAGACCGCGATCCTGCGCTTCCTCTACCGGGCGGGCCGGGCCGTGGTGAACCGCGACACCCTGCTGGCCGAGGTCTGGGGCTACAACGCCCAGGTGACCACGCACACGCTGGAGACGCATATCTACCGGCTGCGCCAGAAGATCGAGCCGAACCCCGCCACCGCCGCGATCCTCGTGACCGAGGGCGGCGGATACAAGTTGCTGCCCTGACGAATTGAAGCTTTACGTGTAGGCGATCCGGCGGGTTCGCGTATGCGCAGGGTGGTGAGGCGTTCTTGGGGCTCGACGACGATATCGCGATCCTCGCGGCCGCGCCGCTGTTCGGCTTCCTCGACCGGGACGCCCTGCGCCTGCTGACCTTCGCGGCCGAGCGGCGCGACCTCGCGGACGGCGACCTGCTCTTCGCCCGCGGCGATCCGGCCGATGGCGGCTTCGTGGTGATGGCGGGCACAATCCGCCTGGAGCCCCGGGTTCCGACGGCCGAGCCGGTGCGGGCCGGGCGCTCGGCCCTGATCGGCCAGCTCGCCCTGTTCGTGCGCGGGACGCGCCCGACCGAGGCCCGGGCCGAGGGGAGCGCCGCGGTGATGCGGATCACTCCGATGCTGATGCGCCGCGTGCTGGAGGAGTTCCCCGCCGCCGCGCGGGCGGTCCACGACACCCTGGCGGACGACCTCGCCGGGCTGGTGACCGATCTCGATCAGGTCCGCGAACTGCTCGAGGTCATCGACGGCATCTCCTCAGGTGACAGCTCCGGTGGCCGCTTGTAAGCACGGGCTCCCGCCGCAAGAGTTCTGACCCGTCCCATGTCCCAGGCCGGCAAGCCCCATTCCGATCTCGCCCATTCCGATCTCGCCCAGACCATCGAAGCCGCCTGGGACGACCGCGCCAACGTGTCGACCGCCACCAAGGGCGCGGTGCGCGAGGCGGTCGAGGCGGCCCTGGAGCTGCTCGATTCGGGTAAGGCCCGCGTCGCCGAAAAGTCGGGCAACCACGACTGGGTGGTGAACCAGTGGCTGAAGAAGGCGGTGCTGCTCTCCTTCCGCCTCAACGACATGGCGACGATCGAGGGCGGCCCCGGCGGCGCGCCCTGGTGGGACAAGGTCGCGTCGAAATTCGCCGGCTGGGGCGAGGCCGAGTTCCGCGCCGCGGGCCTGCGCGCCGTGCCGGGCTGCTTCGTCCGCCGGGGCTCCTACATCGCCCCCGGCGCCGTGCTGATGCCGAGCTTCGTCAATCTCGGCGCCCATGTCGGCGAGGGCACGATGGTCGACACCTGGGTGACGATCGGCTCCTGCGCGCAGGTCGGGAAGAACTGCCACATCTCGGGCGGCGCCGGCATCGCGGGGGTGCTGGAGCCGCTCCAGGCCAACCCGGTGATCATCGAGGACGACTGCTTCATCGGCGCCCGCGCCGAGGTGGCGGAGGGCGTCATCGTCGGCCAGGGCAGCGTCCTGTCCATGGGCGTCTATATCGGCGCCTCCACCAAGATCGTCGACCGGACCACCGGCGAGGTCATGTACGGCCGGGTGCCGCCCTACTCGGTGGTCGTCTCGGGCACGATGCCCGGCAAGGCGCTGCCGGACGGCACGCCGGGCCCGGGCCTCTACTGCGCGGTGATCGTCAAGCGCGTCGATGCCGGCACGCGGTCCAAGACCGCCATCAACGAGCTGCTGCGCACCTGATTCATCCGGGACCTGGCGGGAGCGCGATGGAGACGTCCGAGCTGACCCTGACGGTGGCGGGCCGGACGGTGCCGACCCCCTGCGAACGGATCGGGGCGGGGCCGGACGCGCTCCTGCTCCCGGCCCTGTCGACCATCTCGGCGCGGGCCGAGATGCGCGGCCTCGCCGGCCGCCTCGGGACGGAGTACCGCTGCCTCGTCCCCGACTGGCCGGGCTTCGGTGCCCGGCCGCGGGCGCGGGTCCCCCTCGCCCCGGCGACCTTCCACGCCTTCCTGGACGCCCTGCTGGCGGCCGCGCCCGGCCCCTACGCCCTCGGCGTCGCGGCCGGCCACGCCGCCGGCTACCTCGTGGCGGCGGCGCGGCGCCACCCGGGGGCCTTCGGGCGGCTGGTCCTGGTGGCCCCGACCTGGCGGGGACCGCTGCCCACCGCGATGCCGGGGCGGGCGCACTGGTTCCCGCGCATCCGCCGGGCCGTGGAGGCCCCGATCCTCGGCGAGGCGCTCTACCGGATCAACATCAGCCCGCCGATCATCGACCGGATGATGCGCGCCCACGTCTACGCCGACGCGGCCCGGGTCACCCCGGCGGTGGTCCGCGACAAGCACGCCATCACCCGCCAGCGCAACGGCCGCTTCGGCACCGCCGCCTTCGTCACCGGCGGCCTCGACCCGGTGGGCAGCCGCGACGCCTTCCTGGCCCTGTTCGGCGACGGCCTGCCGCCGACCCTGGTGCTGCGCCCCGCGGGCGCCCCGCGGCGCTCGGGCGCCGAGATGGACGCCCTCGTCGCCGGCGGCCGCGTGACCGGCGCCGCGATCCCCGGCGCCCTGAGCCCGCACGAGGAGCATCCGGACGCCGTGGCCGCCGCGATCCGGGCGGCGTGAGCGCGGCGCGCGGGCCGGCGCGTGTGACAAGCGGCCCGGATCGCCGCCGCCCCGCCCTGGACAGGCGTGTGTGCCTGTGCAGGGACTGAACGGGCCGGCTGAGCCGTTCCTCCGGCAGCGGGCGCGCCCCGCAGATTCCATCCGAGAGAGTCCCGGATCCGATGCTGCGCACGCCGTCCCTGCCCCTCTTCGCCCCGGCCGCCCTCGCCCTCCTCCTGGCCGTCGCGGCCCGCGCCGAGGATTCCCCCCGCCCAGCCCCCTCGGCCCCCCCGGCAACACCGGCGGCCCCGTCCCTCGGCGCCGACACGCTGAAGCCCGGCAAGCCGGCCGTGAAGCCCTATCTGGCCGACGGGGCGGTGCCGGACGCCGTCCAGTTCCTGCCCTCCCCGCCGGCCCACGACGCGCCCCTCGACAAGGCCGACCGGGCGGCCTTCAACAGCACCCGCGCCCTCAAGGGGTCGCCCCGCTGGGAACTGGCCGCCAACGACGTGTCCGAGGGCGCCGCCGCCGTCCTGGAGAACTTCGCCTGCGTGCTCGGCACCCGGATCGATCAGGCGCGGGTGCCGGCGGTGATCAACCTCCTGGAGCGCGCCCGTCTCGATCTCGCCCGGGCGACGCGGGGACCCAAGGTCCATTACCGGCGCCTGCGCCCGTTCGTCGGCAACGAGGCGCCGATCTGCGTGCAGCGCAGCCAGGCCCTGGCCGACAGCTTCAGCTACCCGTCGGGCCACGCCACGCAGGGCTGGGCCTACGCGCTGATCCTCGCGTCCCTGGTGCCCGAGAAGGCGACCCCGATCCTGGCCCGCGGCCGGGCCTACGGCGAGAGCCGGATCGTGTGCGGCGTGCACTGGCTCAGCGACGTGGCCGCGGGACGCCTGACCGGCACCGCGGTCTTCGCCGCCCTGATGGGCGACGCGACCTTCCGCGCCGATCTCGACAAGGCCCGCGCCGAGCTTCGCGGCGCCCTCGCCAGTCCCGGGACGGTTCCCGATCAGGCCGCCTGCACCCGGGAGGCGACCGCCCTGCGGGAGCCGCCACTGGAGTTCTAGGCGCGAACGATTGTAGATTTGAACGCTTCCAAGTGTGTGATTTACAACACGTTTTCGGCTTGATCGAGCGGCCGTGATCGATGGTACGGGAGCCCCGGGCGCCGTGTAGAGGCGCGTTCGTGGGTCCCCGATGTCGTTTCGTTCCGCTCCGTCCGGTCTGCTCCTCGCCACCACCGCGCTGACCACCGTCGCCCTCGTTCCGGCGGCCGCCGCCCAGGGCGCCGCCGTCCAGCTCGACGAGATCTCCGTGGAGGCCGCCCGCCCGGCCGCCGCGGCCCCGACGGGCGTCGGCGGCGGCGGCGGCAATGTCAGCCGCGGCGACGGCGGCGGCGCGGCCACCAGCGGCGGCGGCGGCGGCCCCTCCGGCGTCACCGGCTACGTGGCGCGCGTGAGCCCCGCGGCGACCAAGACCAACACGCCCCTGCTCGAGACCCCGCAATCGGTCTCGGTGGTCACCCGGGAGCAGCTCAACGACCGCAACGTGCAGGATCTGGCCCAGGCGATCGCCTACACGCCGGGCGTGTCGAGCAGCGTGTTCGGCTTCGATCCCCGCTACGATGCCTTCTACATCCGCGGCTTCAGCGCGACCTACAACGGCATCTTCCGCGACGGCCTGCGCCTCAATGCCGTCGGCCTGACGATCCCGCGCAGCGAGCCCTACGGGCTGGACGCGGTCACCATCCTGAGGGGGCCGGCCTCGGGCCTCTACGGTCTCGGCTCGCCCGGCGGCATCGTCGACTCGACCTCGAAGCGCCCGGTCTTCGTACCCTTCGGAGAGGTGCAGTTTCAGGCCGGCAACTACGACCGCTTCCAAGGCAATTTCGACATCGGCGGCCCGGTGGCGGGCACCGACGGGACGATGGCCTACCGCGTGACCGGCGTGAAGCGCCAGTCCAACACCTACCTGCCCGGCGGAGACGACGACCGCACCTTCATCGCCCCGTCCTTCACGTGGCGCCCGGATTCCGACACCAGCTTCACCTTCCTCAGCGAGTATTTCGAGTCGCGCCTGCCGGGAACGTCCTTCTTCTACAACGATCCGGGCTTCCGGGTGACCAATTTCTACTCCGGCGATCCGGCGCTCAACCAGTACAAGCAGCAGCAGTATCGCGTCGGCTACGCCTTCGAGCACAGGTTCTCGCCGGATCTGATCTTTCGTCAGAACTTTCGCTACTATGACGTTCGCGCGGATTACGATTACACCTCGATCACGGGGCTGAACCCGGCCCGGACCCTGGGCGCGCGGACGGCCGGCGCCTACCTGGACACGCTGGGCCAGATCTCCCTCGACAACCAGCTCGAGGGCCGCTTCACCACCGGTCCGATCCAGCACACCCTGATCGGCGGGGTCGATTACGCCCATTACGACTACACGCGCGCCTTCGGTTTCGGGGCCGCGCCGGACCTCAACCTCCTGACCTTGAACTACGGGCAGCAGGTCATCGCCCGGCCGCGCTACACGAACTTCCAGAGCCAGGCGCAGGATCAGATCGGCGCCTACTTGCAGGATCAGGCCAAGCTCGGGCGCTTCGTGCTGACCCTCACCGGCCGGCACGACTGGGTCTTCCAGAACACGAGCGACCGGACGGCCGGCACGGTCGCCGACCAGACCGATCGGGCCTTCTCGGGCCGCATCGGCCTGAATTACCTGCTCACCGACTTCCTGGTGCCCTACGCCAGCTACGCCACGACCTTCACGCCGCAGGTCGGCGTCGACGTGAACGGGAACCCGTTCAAGGCCGCGACCGGCGACCAGATCGAGGCCGGCGTGAAGGCGGCCATCCCGAACACCAACATCACGACGTCGTTCTCAGGGTTCGACATCGTGCAATCGTCGCTCCTGCGGCAGGATCCGAACAACATCGCCAATCAGGTCGCGACCGGGTCGGTCGAGTCGAAAGGGTTCGAGGCCGAGCTGACGGCGAACTTCGCGCCGGGAACCAACCTGACGCTGTCCTACACCCACCTCAACCTTCGCTATCTGCGCCAGACCTCCCTGGTCACCGGGCGGCCGATCGACGGCAACGCCCTCTCGGGGATCCCGGGCGACAGCTTCACCGCCTTCGGGACCTATCAGTTCGCGCCCGGCTCGCCGCTGGCCGGCCTGCAACTGGGCGGCGGCATCCGCTACGCCGGGACGAGCTTCGCCGACGACGAGAACACCGTCCGCAACCCGACCGTGACCCTGTTCGACGCGCTGGTCGCCTACGATTTCGCGGCCCTCGACCCGAAGTACAGGGGCTTCCGCGCGCAGATCAACGCGTCCAACATCTTCGACCGCAGCTACACGACCTGCCAGGCCGGGTTCTGCTACCGCGGCGCGCCCGCGACGGTCATCGGCAGCCTGATCTACCGCTGGTAATGTCCGGGAGCGGGGGCCGCGGCATGGCAGGTCCCCGCCCCCGGCACTGGAGCCGGGATCGGAAACCGTCCTAAGGCCGGAGCATCGTCCTCCGACCCGGACCCGTCATGCTCTCGACCCTGCTGGTCGTGCTGCCGATCTTCGCGCTGATCTTCGCCGGCTGGCTGGCCCGGCGCGTCGGCGTGCTCGGGGCCGCCGCCACCACCGAACTCAACCGGTTCGTGGTCTTCCTGGCCCTGCCGGCGCTGCTGTTCGACGTGACCGCGCACGCCCACTGGAGCACCATCTGGAAGCCCGGTTTCATCGGCGCCTTCGGACTCAGCAGCCTCGCGATCTTCGCCCTCGCCGTGCTGATCCGCGGCGGGGCGGGGCGGCCGCTGGCCGACGCCGCGGTCGACGGGCTCAACGCCGGCTACGCCAATACCGGCTTCATGGGCTTCCCGCTGGCGCTCGTCGCCTTCGGGCCGGAGGCGCTCGCGCCCACCACGGTGGCGGCGATCCTCACGGTCTGCGGCGTCTTCGCGGTGGCGATCGTGCTCATCGAGACCGGGCTGCGGCGCGAGGCGGCCGCGTCGGGGAGGGGCGGCGGGGCGCGCCGGCCCGTGTGGTGGACGGTCAGCCGCTCGCTGGTGCGCAACCCGCTGCTGGTGGCACCGGCGCTGGGCGCGCTGGTGCCGAGCGCCGGCCTCGCCGTGCCGGACGCGGTGGCCACGTTCCTGAAGCTCCTCGGCGGCGCGGCGGCGCCCTGCGCCCTGGTGGCGCTCGGCCTGTTCCTGGCCCAGCCCCGACAGACCGGAGGCGGGCAGGGGCGCACCGCCGCGCTGCTCGTCGGCCTGAAGCTGGTGCTCCACCCGCTCCTGGCCTACGGCCTCGGCCGCTACCTGTTCGACCTGCCCCCGCTCCTGCTGCACACCGCGGTGCTCATGGCCGCTCTCCCCACCGGCACCGGGCCGTTCATGCTGGCGGAGTTCTACCGGCGCGAGGCCGACCTGACCGCCACCGTGGTGCTGGTCTCGACCGTGCTGGCCGTCGTGACGGTCTCGGCCTACCTCGCGGCGATCGCCTAGGCGGCCCGGTCGATCCCGGGCTCTCCGGACGGCCGCGGCCTCACATTCGGAAACCGGGCGACCACGCTCTTGCCGCAGAGGAATCGTAACGTTTGCCCCGTAGCGTCGTGGCGCGGAACGCCGTGTCCGCGCTAGAACGATCCGACAGGCAGGGGCGGAACGACGGCGGATGGTGGGTTCGGGAGTTTCCATCGCGGGGCGGATCGCCCGCCTCGCCTGCGCGACCGGCCTGGCGCTGAGCCTCTCGGCCTGCTTCCGGCCACTCTACGGGCCGACCGCCTCAGGGGAATCCGTCCAGGCCCTGCTCGCCTCGGTCCAGGTCGACGACGTCGCGATGGCCCAGGGCCAGGAGCGCCTCGGCCACTACCTGCGCAGCGAGCTGGTCTTCGACCTCGACGGGTCCGGCCACCCGGCGACCAAGCGCTACCGGCTGAAGCTCTCGGGCTCCGAGATCGTGCAGACCCCGATCGTCTCCTCCACCACCGGCCGCGCCGAGGCCGGCACCCTGGTGGCCAACATCAAGTACAGCCTGGAGGATATGGGCGGCACCAAGGTCTACACCGAGGGCGTCGCCACCTCGACCGCGACCTACGACCGCTCGGTGCAGCGCTTCGCCAGCCAGCGGGCTGCGCGGGACGCCGAGATCCGTCTGGCCAGCGTGCTGTCCGACCAGATCAAGAGCCGCCTCGCCGCCGTCCTCTCGACGAAGCCGTAACCCGACGTGACGGCGGTCAAGGCCGGCGAGATCGAGGGGCTGATCCGGCGCGGGCCCGATCCGCGCATCCCCGTCATCCTGGTCTTCGGGCCGGATACCGGTCTGGTGACCGAGCGGGCCCGGAAGCTCGCGGAGGATTTCGTCGACGACCCGGCCGACCCGTTCGCGCTGGTGCGGATCGACGGCGACGCCCTCGCCTCCGATCCGGGCCGGCTGTGCGACGAGGCCGGGACCCTGGGGCTGTTCGGCGGCCGGCGGTCGATCTGGGTCCGGCCCGGCACCCGCAACTACGCGCCGGCCGTCGAGGCCGTGTTGGGCGCGGCGGTCGCCGACGCCCGCATCGTGGTGGAGGCCGGTGACCTCGCCAAGAACAACCCGCTCCGCACCCTCTGCGAGCGCTCGCCGAAGGCGCTCGCGATTCCCTGCTACGCCGACGACGAGCGGACCCTCTCGGACCTGATCGAGCGCACCCTCCAGGAGCGCGGCCTGCGCATCGACCGCGCCGCCCGGGAGGTCCTGGCCCGCAGCCTCGGCGGCGACCGCCGGGCGAGCCTGATGGAGATCGAGAAGCTCGCCCTCTACGCCGCGGGGGAGGGGGACAGGACCGTGACCCTCGAGCACGTGGAGGCCGTCACCAGCGACGTCGCGGCGAGCGTGCTCAACACCCTGATCGACGCCGCCTTCGACGGCCGCCGCGACGCGGTGGAGCGCGACTACCGCCGCTTCCGGCACGAGGGTCTCGACCCGGGGGTGGTGCTGAGCTCGGCGCTGCGGCATGCCCTGACGCTGCTCACCACCCGCCTCGACAATCCCGACAAGACGCCCGCCATGATGGTCGCGACGTGGCGGGGCCTGCATTTCAAGCGCAGGGCCAGCATCGAGGGCCAACTCGGCGCGTGGCCGGCCGGAACGCTCCGTCAGGCCGTGGCGGCCCTGCAGGAGGCGATCCTGGCCTGCCGGCGGGCGCAGCCCGACCTGGCCCACGCGCTGGCCTCGGCGGCCCTCCTGCGGGTCGCGGAGGCGGGTGCGCGGCGGCGGCGCTGAGGCCGCGCCGTCCGCGGCGCGGATTGCCTCTCCCGCACGGAAGAGGGGGGTATGGCGCGACGGTCCCGACCGGAGGGGCCCGCAGGCGAGACGGCTGCGACAAGACCCGACGCGGACACTGACGCGCGATGTCGGTACTCCATCGCCCGGCCCGGACCGCCTGACCTGAGCGAGACACCACGCCCTCTACCACCGCGCGCCGCGGCCTGCTGACCGCCCTCGTGCCGGGCCCGCGCCGAGCCTGCGCCGGGCTCGCTCAGCCCGGGCCCCCGGGCTGGCCGGGACGGTTCCTCAGGCGTCCGAGACCTTGAACCGGTTGAGGAGGGCCTGCAACTCGTCCTGAGTCTCGTAGCGGATGCGGATCTCGCCCGAATCGGCGTCCTTGGGCTTGTAGGAGACCGGGACGCCGAGGGCCCGGTGGATCCGCAGTTCCAGGTCGCGCACCGTCGCGGGGCGCTCGGCCGAGAGGCGCGGGCGCCCGGGGCGCGGCGTCTCGGCCGGGGCGGCCTCCGCGGAGGCGATCGCCTCCACGTCCCGGACCGATAGGCTCTCGGCCACGACGCGCCGCGCCGTCGCCTCCGGATCGCGCACGGCCAGCAGCGCGCGCGCGTGGCCGGCAGTCAACTCGCCCGCGGTGACCCGCTCCTGCACGGACAGCGGCAGGTTGAGCAGCCGGAGCGTGTTGGCGAGATGGCTGCGGCTCTTGCCGAGGATCTCGGCCAGCTCCTTCTGGGTGTACGAGAAATCCTTCATCAGGCGCTCGTAGCCGGACGCCTCCTCGATCGCGTTGAGGTCGGTGCGCTGGACGTTCTCCAGGATGGCGAATTCCAGGGAGCCGCGGTCGTCGATCTCGACCACCACCACCGGCACCTCGTCGAGGCCGGCGCGCTGGGCGGCCCGCCAGCGCCGCTCGCCGGCCACGATCTCGAAGGTGCCGGGCACGTCGCCGATCGGGCGGACCACGATCGGCTGGATGATGCCCCGCTGGCCGATCGAGGCCGCCAGCTCGGACAGCTCCGTCTCGGCGAAGCTCCGGCGCGGGTTGCGCGGGTTGGCGCGCAGGAACTCGATCGGAACCCGGCGCTGCTCCTCGGCCTTGGCCGAGGCCTTGCCGGCCTCGTTGAAGTCACCGATCAGCGCCGCGAGCCCGCGCCCCAGTCGAGGCTTCGCCCCCTCCTCCGCCATGATCGCCACCCGTGTCACGCTCCACACTCGCCCCTCGAACCGGGAGGGGGACTCAAACCCGTCAGGCCGCGGCCGGAACCCGGCCCTCGCGCTGGATCACCTCCGAGGCGAGGCGCAGGTAGGCCTGACTGCCGGCGCATTTCAGGTCGTACAGCAGCGCCGGCTTCCCGTGCGAGGGCGCCTCGGAGATCCGGACGTTGCGGGGGATCACGGTCTCGTAGACCTTGTCGCCCATGAAGCCGCGCACGTCCGCCACGACCTGGGCGGAGAGGTTGTTGCGCGGGTCGAACATCGTCAGCACGATGCCCTGGATCGTCAGCTTCGGGTTCAGGGCGCCGCGGACCTGCTCGACGGTGCGCAGCAGCTGGCTGAGGCCCTCCAGGGCGAAGAACTCGCACTGCAGCGGCACCAGCACCGCGTCGGCGGCCGCCAGCGCGTTGATGGTCAGCAGGTTGAGCGAGGGCGGGCAGTCGATCAGCACGTAGCTGATCCGGCTGAGGCTCGGCGCCTGGGTCAGGCTCTTCAGCACGCCGCGCAGCCGGTGCGCCCGATCGGGGAGGGTGGCCAGCTCAAGTTCCAGGCCGAGGAGGTCCATGGTCGAGGGCGCCAGCGACAGCCGCGGCACGGCGGTGGGGACCACGGACTGCGCCAGGGAGGCCTCGCCGGCCATGACCTCGTAGGTCGAGACCCGGCGCTTGGCGCGGTCGATCCCGAGACCCGTGGAGGCGTTGCCCTGCGGGTCGAGATCGACGACCAGCACGTCCTCGCCGATCGCCGCCAGGGCGGTGCCGAGGTTGATCGCCGTCGTGGTCTTGCCGACGCCGCCCTTCTGGTTGGCGAGCGCCAGAACGCGCAGAGGGCGTCGCATGGATGAATCCATGGACCTGTCGGCGGGGTCGCCGAGGATCGCTTCGCTCATCGGTGGCTCGGGGCGGCGAGGGCAGTGACGCGCACGATCCGGGCTTCGGAATCGGTCCGGCTCGGCACGAGGTCGTTAACGACTCTCCACTGCGCGCCGGCCTGGGTCAATTCGGCTTGTACGTCCCGCCCCTTCGGAAACAGGCCGGTGGTGCCCGTTTTCAACAGAGGCTCCGTCCAGGCGAGGAGCTGCGCCATCGGGGCGACGGCGCGGGCGCAGACGACGTCGGTCCCGACATACTCGCCGATCACCGCCTCGATCCGGGCATTGCGCACCCGGGCCGGCGCCCCGGTGAGCCGGGCGGTCTCGGTGAGGAACGCGCACTTGCGCGCGTTGCTCTCGACGAGGTCGACCCGGACGCCGCGCTCCTGGCCGGCAATGGCCAGGATCAGGCCCGGGATGCCCGCGCCGGAGCCGAGATCGAGCCACGTGCGGGCCTCCGGCGCGAGGTCGAGGAGCTGCAGCGCGTCGTCGATGTGGCGGCTCCAGACCTCCGCCAGCGTCGCGGGGCCGACGAGGTTCTTGATCGGCTGCCAGCGCCGCAGCTGCGCCACGTAGAGGTCGAGCCGCTCGGCTGTTTCACGTGAAACACCGGCCGCCGCCAGGATACGGGCGCGATCCGGATCGCTCATGCCGGGAGCCGGTCCGCGGGGGTCGACGCCGCGCGCGCGCCGCGCCGCGCGTGGGCGGCCAGCAGGGTGAGGGCGGCCGGCGTCACGCCCTCGATCCGCGCCGCCTGTCCGAGGGTCCCGGGGCGCACCGTCTCGAGCTTCACCCGCATCTCGTTCGAGAGGCCGCTGATCGCCGCGTAGTCCAGCCCCGCCGGCAGGCGCACGGCCTCGTCCCGGCGGAAGGCCGCGATGTCGGCGTCCTGCCGGTCGAGATAGACCGCGTAGGTCGCGTCGGTCTTCATCCGGTCGGCGATCCGCGGGGCGACCTCGGCGAGGTCCGGCCACACCGCCGCCAGGTCGGACCAGCCGATCTCCGGGTAGGCGAGGAGCTGGAAGCCGGTGCGGCGGATGCCGTCGCGGTTCAGGACGATCCCGTGGGCCGCGGCCTGGCTCGGCGTCAGGCTCACCGCGTCGAGGCGGGCGCGCGCCGCGTCGAGCGCCGCCTGCCCGGCCGCGAAATGGGCCGCCCTGTGTCCTCCGACGCAGCCCAGCGCGATCCCGCGCGGCGTCAGCCGGGCGTCGGCGTTGTCGACCCGCAGGGACAGTCGATATTCCGAGCGCGAGGTGAACATCCGGTAGGGCTCGCTCACCCCCTGGGTCACGAGATCGTCGATCATCACGCCGAGATACGACTCGGCCCGGTCGAAGCCCGCGATACCGAGTCCGCCCGCGTGCCGGGCAGCGTTGAGGCCGGCCACCAGACCCTGGCCCGCGGCCTCCTCGTAGCCCGTCGTCCCGTTGATCTGGCCGGCCAGGAACAGGCCCGGCAGGCGCTGCACCTGAAGGCCGGCATCGAGTTCCCGGGGATCGACGTAGTCGTACTCGATGGCGTAGCCCGGGCGCAGGATCGCGGCCCGCTCCAGCCCGGGGATCAGGCGGACGAGGTCGCCCTGCACCTCTTCCGGCAGCGCCGTGGAGATGCCGTTCGGGTAGATCGTCGGGTCGTCGAGACCCTCGGGCTCCAGGAAGATCTGGTGCCCCTCCCGGTCGCCGAAGCGCACGACCTTGTCCTCGATCGACGGGCAGTAGCGCGGACCCCGGCTGGCGATGCCGCCGGAATACATCGGCGAGCGGTGCAGGTTGGCGCGGATCAGGTCGTGGACGGCCTGGGTGGTCCGGGTGATGCCGCAGCGGATCTGCGGCGTCGTGATCCGCTCGGTCAGCGTCGAGAACGGCACCGGCTCGGCATCGGCCTCCTGCATCTCCAGGCCGGCCCAGTCGATGGTCCGCCCGTCGAGGCGCGGCGGCGTGCCGGTCTTCAGGCGCCCGAGGCGGAGGCCGAGCCGGTCGAGGGTCCGCGCCAGCCCGATCGCCGGCGCCTCGCCGACGCGCCCCGCCGGGATCTGCCGCTCCCCGATATGGATCAGGCCGCGCAGGAAGGTGCCGGTGGTCAGCACCACCGCGGCGCAGGCGAGGGTGCGCCGGTCCGCCAGGACGAGGCCGCTGAGCCGGCCGTCCGCGTCGAAGGCCAGATCCTCGCAGGCGCCCGCGACGACCGTCAGCCCCTCGGTCTCGGCCACGGCTGCCTGCATGGCCGCCGCGTAGAGCTTGCGGTCGGCCTGGGTCCGGGGACCGCGCACCGCCGGCCCCTTGCGGCGGTTGAGCAGGCGGAACTGGATGCCGGCCGCATCGGCGACCCGGCCCATCAGCCCGTCCAGGGCATCGACCTCGCGGACGAGGTGGCCCTTGCCGAGGCCGCCGATGGCCGGGTTGCAGGACATCGCCCCGATCGTCGCCGGATCGTGGGTGACCAGCGCGGTGTGCGCGCCGCAGCGCGCCGCGGCGGCGGCGGCCTCGACGCCGGCATGGCCGCCGCCGACGACCGCGACGTCGAACCGGGCGGAGGAGGGGGTGAGCATCGGGTACCGAGCAGCCTTTCGCGGACATCCCGCCGCGGGTGCGAGGAGCGCCCCGGGCCGTGCACGGCGGGTGGGCGCGGGACCGGCGGATCTGCCGGGAGGTCTAAGCGCGCGAAGGCGCGCGGGTCAACGCGTCCCGCCCGCCGCAACGACGCCCCCTCCGCCGGCGCCGGCGGATCCTCTGAATGCGGTATTCAGAACGCCCGCCGCGCGAAGATCTGTCGTTCCCGCGCGCGTTGCTGTCGCGGATCCCGCGAGGACTTGGGCATCGCGTCTTGCCAGTCTCTCCGGGCCGTGCAAATCTTGCGCCGTGACGCGATCCTGTGCGGACAACGCCGTCCGGCAGGCCCACGAGAGGGACCGTTTTCGCCGCGCCGCCGAGCGACGCGCGAGGAGGAGACTCGAGATGTCGTCGCTGACAATCGGCCTGGGCGCCGCCTGTTGCGCGGCCGGCGCCGCCGCCCATTTCCTCGACCGCACCCGGCGCAAGGAAGGCCTGTTCGGCCTCGCGGGCTTCGCCCTGCTCCTGACCGGGATGTTCCTGAGCCGCTCCTGAGGGCGGTTCCCGGGGGCGCGTCGTCTCGAGCCAGGCTTCTCGCCAGGCTTCCCGGCCGAGCGTCGCGCCGGCCCGGATGACCGCACCGCGCGCGCGGACGGCCGCACGGTGCCTCCCGCGGCTCGCGAACGCGGGGCGCCGAGCCGGCTCAGCCGGTCATGGCCGTCGCGGTGTAGCCGGCCTTGGTCAGGGCCTCGGCGATGGTCAGCGCCTGCGCGTCGGTGCGGATCGCCACGCGCGCGGCGTCCCGGTCGACCTGCACGTCGGCCGCGGGGTCGATCCGCTTCACCGTGCGGGTCACCGCGGCGGCGCAGCCGTCGCAGGTCATGCCCTCGACCCGCATCAGCAGGTCGGCGCGCGTCTCGTCCATCGGGGCCTCCATAACCGCCTCTCCGGGATGTCGGGGCCCGGCGGGGCCGGCGCAAGCCGGGTCTCGGCTCAGAACAGCGCCGGCATGCGGAAGGCGTAATCGATGCGCAGGCCGAACTGATACTGGTTGGGGTTGCCGAACGGGCGCCGAACCAGCGGGCTGTCGCCGGAGGCGCCCAGGATCCGGGTGTAGCCGGCATAGGCCGTGTAGGCCCAGGTCTCGCTCTGCGTGTAGGTCACGCCGCCGAGCACGCCGGCCGAGTAGAAGCTGCGCGGGTCGTAGGGGGTGACGCGCCCGTTCAGCGCCGCCTCGATCGGCGAGACGCCGAAGTACTTCCGGGCGTAGCTGGCATCGCCGACATTGAGGCGCGGCCCGATGGAGAACAGGAACTTCTCCGCCGGGATCAGGTAGTCGGCCGCCACCGAGCCGACCGTTCCGTGATGCCCGTAGACGCCCTGGCGCAGCTCGACGCGGGTCCGGATGAACGAGACCGGGTAGAACTCCGCGAACACGCCGGGCTCCACGGCGAAGCGGGCGTCGCGGAAACCGTACAGGTGGCGCCGGTCGTCGCCGTAGTAGCGCCCCGGCACGAAGCGCGCGGTCGGGCCGATGCGGAACGACTCGGTGTCGAAGAGCGAGAAGCTGAACCCGTCATCCGGCGTCGAGAAGCGGCGCGGCTCGCCGACCCGGCGGATGTCGATCGACGGGTAACCGACGGCCGTGTAGTCGCTCGCGCCCGGATAGCGTGGGACGGCCTGGATCGAGCCGCTCAGCGTGACGATCCAAGTGTTGGGATCGACCATCGCGAAGGTCGGCGTGGTGCGCGGAAGATCCGCGCCGAGATCCGCGGCCCGCGGCGCCGTCGTGCCGAGGGTCGCGAGGAGCGCGCCGGCGCCGAGAACGGCGCGAAATCGGGGAGTACGCGGGGGGGCGGGCGTCATGGCCACGCTTTATGATCCTTTTTCATCCCGTCTGCATTCGCAAGCCGCGCAACCCTCCTCGGATCCCCCCGCAATCGGGTCCGCCGTGATGAATCCGCAACGTTCCAGCGGGCGCGAGCGTCACACCGCCCGGAATTAACAGGCGGCGGCGCGCCATCGCGGTCCCCGAGCCTTGCCGGGCGGGGTGCGGGCGGCCAATGATCCTGCGATTCGGTTCGCGCCCGGTGGGGATCGCTCGGGATGTCCCCCGGCGACCGGCGCGCGTTCCTGGCAGGTGTTCAGACGATGGTCCCGGTCCTCGGCCGGTACGCGGGGCTGCTGACGGTCGGCCTTCTCGGGCTCGTCGTTCTCGGGCCGCTCGCGGTGTTCCTGCCGCTCTGGAGTGCCCTGACGCTCGGCGCCGCGGCCGCCCTGGCGGGCGGTCTCGCCCTGACCCGTATCGCCACCCTCAAGGCGCGCTGCGAGAAGCTGTCCGGCGAGGTCGATCTGCTGTCCCGGCGCCTGCTCAAGGTCGAGACGGCGGCCGCGACCGCGGCGGCCCAGCCGCGGCCCGAGACCGCCGAGGCCGCCCTGCGCGCCCAGATCGAGGAACTGACCGTCGAGTTTGGGCTCCTCAGCGGGATCGTCCGCGACCTCACCACGGTCGTGAGCGCCCAGGATGCCGAGATCGCGGGCCTCAAGGCGAGGCCGGAGATCGCGCCCGAGATCAGGCCCGCGATCGCACCCGCCGAGGCGCCCCGGCCAATGCCCGCGGTGCCCGGCGCAGCCCTTCCGGATGCCGCAGCGGCCCCGTCGCCGCAGCCCGTGCCGGTACCGCCTCCGCAGGTTCAGGCCGCCCCGCTCGAGCAAGTCCCGCCCTGGTCTCAGCTCGCCCCGGCCTCGGCCCCGTCCGTCCCGGCGCGGCCGATCCCGCCGCGGCCGATCCCGCCCCGGCCCGCAATCCCCCCCGCGGACGAGGGCGCGATCGTCGCGGCCTTCGAGGGGGACGGTCTGGAGATCCACCTGCAGCCGGTGGTCACCCTGCCGCAGCGCAAGGTGGTGGCCTACGAGGCGCTTGCCCGGCTGCGGATCGGCGGCCCCGGCGCGCCGCCGGCCGAGCCCGAGGTTTTCCTGCCGGTGCTGGAGCGCTACGGGCGCACCACCGAGCTCGACCGCCGCATGCTGCAGCGGGCCACGATCGTGGCGCGCCACCTCGCCCGGCGCGGCAGCGAGACCCTCCTGACCTACGGGCTGTCGCCGCTGTCGCTGTTCGAGCCCGGCCTCCTGCGCGAGCTGGCCCGCACGGCCGCCGACGACCCAGCCCTGGCCGGCCTGACCATCGCGCTGCCGCAGGAGAGCTGGCGCCGTCTCGATGCCGGCCAGCGGGGCCTGCTCGCACCCCTGCAGGGCCGGATCGGGTTCAGCCTCGACCGCCCGGACGACCTCCGCTTCGACGCGGCCGAACTCGCGGCGCTCGGCATCGGGCAGGTCAAGGTGCCGGCGGAGATGCTGCTCCGGCCCGGCGCGGGCCGCGGCAGCCTGTCGGACATCGCCCTGGAGGACACCGCGCCGGCCCTGGCCCGGGCCGGGATCCGCGTCGTCGCCACGGGCGTCGCCGACGAGGCCGACGTCCCGGACCTGATCGACCTCGACGTGCCGTTCGCGCAGGGGACGGCCTTCGCGGCCCCGCGCCCGGTGCGCGCGGAGGTCCTGGCGACCCCGCCGGCCGAGGATCCGACGCCTCCGCCGGAGCCCGAGCGGCGCCCGTTCCGGTCGGTGCTGCGCAGGGCCGTGTGAGGGGCCGCGCCCGGGCACGCTGCGGGCCCGGCGAGCCCGGTCACCAGTAGATCTGCAGGCGCGCGATCACCGTGTCGACCGTGAACGGGCGGGTGCCCAGGGTCTCGGACTGAGCCTCCCCGGGTCGGACGCGCCCGTGCACGACGTTCCCGATCAACCGGAGGTTAGGCTCGGGATACCAGCTCAGACCGAGGGTCACGTCCTGCTCCATGCCCCCGCGGAAGCCCAGGGCGTCCAGGTCGACGGCGCTGTAGCGTACCGCAAGCTCGAACACCCCGATCCCGCCCCGGGAGAATCGTTGCGCCTCCGGAACCGTCACGCCCCGGAAAGTCGCGTAAGTGGTGCCGCTCTGCGGCGTCAGCGCGTAGGCGCGGCCCTCGCCGTTGAGCACCAGGGCCGCCTCGACGTAGCCGCCCTGGAAATCGAGCGCGGTGCCGGGCTGGCCGGGACCGCGGAACGGCTGCAACGCGGCCCGGATGTACTCGGCCTGCAGCAGGAACGGGCCGCGGCGATAGGCCAGCTCGGCGCCGAGGCGCGACACGCTGGCGGCGTCGGGGAGGTCGCCCGTATCCACCAGGGGGCGCTCGAACAGGAAGGCGCCGGCGGGGCTGGAGAAGCTGAAGGCCCCGTCCGACCGGGACCGGCTGCGGAAGACCCCGGCGAGACCGAGATGCAGGGTCTCGTCCCCTTCCATGATCGGCGCGACGGTGGCGCGGGCCGCCACCGCGACACCGTCCCCGTCGATGCCGCTGCTGGCGGCGTTGCCGAAGACGCCGACCACCGCGGTCCAGGCGGCCCCGTGGTGCCCGGCCGCGAAGCCGAACCGGCGCTCCGGCACGAGGGCGTTGGCCACCGAGCGCTCGGCGAACAGCGTGTCGTTGTTGCTCTGCAGCCATTCCAGGCTGAAGGGCTCCTTCATGTTGCCGAGCGTCAGGATCGTGTCCGGCAGCCCCTTCCAGGCGACCAGCGCGTCGTTGATCGGCAGCATCGGGTCCGCGAAATCGTACTGGAAGGCGATCACCCAGTCGCGGCCGATCGTGAGCGTCGGCTCGATCCAGGCCCGGCGCACGGCGACGTTGTCGGGGAAAGCCTCGGGCAGGTCCGCCCGGCCGAAACCCGCCGCGCCGCCGTCGATGTGCAGCCGGCCGCCGATCCGGAGCTTCACGTCGGGCTCGGGGAAGGTGAGGCTCAGCCCCTTCGCGTCGTAGCGCAGGCGCTCGCCGTAGGGGCCGGCCATCCCCTCGAACGCGTCCTCGCCGGCGCCGGCGGGGCCCGCCAGGGCGAGGGACACGGCCAGGATGGCCGGTGCGGTGCGCGTTCCGATCACGCGACCAGCAGAGAGCAGGTCGGCCGGGCGGCGCCAATCACCTGGCGCAGTGAAACCCGGAAATCCGCGCGTCGTGGCCCGGCGGCCACGACCGTCGGCGGTCGGACCGGCGCCGGCCTAGACGGCGCGATTGTCGATCAGCCGGGTCCGGCCCAGGAAGGCCGCGGCGATGACGCGGGCCGGGCCGTCGACCCGCTCCACCGGCACCAGGGTCCGGGCGTCGCAGACCGCGAGGTACTGGACGCGGAACCCCGCCGCCTCCAGCGCCGCCCGCCCGGCGGCGATCCGGCCGGCCACCGGGGTGCCGTTGCGGGAGGCGGAGGCGATCTCGGCCAGGACGGCCTGGAGCTTCGGGGCGACGGCGCGCTCCTCGGCCGAGAGGTAGCAGTTGCGCGACGACAGCGCGAGGCCGTCGGGCTCGCGCACGGTCGGCACGCCGCGGATCTCCACCGCGAGGTCGAGATCCGCGGCCACCTGCTGGAGCACGCGGAGCTGCTGGAAGTCCTTCTCGCCGAACAGGGCGACGTCCGGCCGGACCTGGTTGAGGAGCTTGGTCACCACCGTGGCGACGCCGGCGAAATGGCCGGGCCGGAACGGCCCGCACAGCCCCTCGGTCAGGCCCGCGACCTCGATCCGGGTGGCGAAGCCCGGCGGATACATGGTCTCGACGCCGGGCGTCCAGGCGGCGTCCGCGCCGGCCCCCGCCAGCAGGGCCAGATCCGCGTCGAGGTCGCGGGGGTAGCGGGCGAAATCCTCGTTCGGGCCGAACTGGGTCGGATTGACGAAGATGCTGGCCACGGTCCGGCGGCCGATCCGCCGCGCCTCGGCCACGAGGGCGAGGTGCCCTTCGTGCAGGGCGCCCATGGTCGGGATCAGGACGACGCGCTCGCCCGCCGCGCGCCACGTGGCCACGCATCCGCGCAGGGCTGCGAGGTCGCGGAAGGACTGGAAGGTCAACTCGGACACGGCACGGGCTCCGGGGGAGGGCAGGGCCGGTCTAGAGCATGATGGGGAGCGGTGGAATCCGGCAGTCGACGCCGGATCCCGTCGTCGCGATCGGCGTCAGGGGCAGTAGGGCAGGAGGGAGCGGCCGAAGGGGTCGTCCACGCCCAGCGGCGGCGTGAAGCCGTAATAGCTCGGATGCCCCAGGCCGTACTCGGAGCCGACGTAGCTCGGATCGTCCGGGGCGTTGGTCGGCACGGGCACCCGCCGGGGCGTGCAGCCCACCGGCACGCGACGGGACCGGACCGCGTAGACCGGCCGACGGTCGAGGCCGTCGTTGCGCGGGAAGAAGCGGGGGCTGCCGCCCGCGCCCGCCTCGGCGCCGTAGCGGAGGTCGAGATCGGCCGCCCGGCCCGGTGCCGCGAGCAGCAGGACGAGTCCGAGCGCCGTCACCGCCCTGCGCGCCGTCTCCCGCATGCCGCCCCTGCGCCGCCTTCGTCTCTGTCGGAAGGCGACACCGTGCGACGGCAGGGTAAACGAGTGATTACCGCGGGATCACGTCAGCGGCACGACGAGGGCGTCCAGGACGGCGGCGAGATCGCCCTCGGTCAGCCGGATCTGCAAGCCGCGGCCGCCGCCGTTGACGTGGATCTCGGCCGCCGGCTCGGTCAGGGATCCGGCGTCGATCGCCGACGGGAAGGATCGCTTCTGCCCCAGGGGGCTGATCCCGCCGACATGGTAGCCAGTCAGCCGCTCGGCATCGGCCGGCTTGAGCATGGACGCGGCCTTGCCCGAGAAGGCGGCGGCGACCCGCTTCATCGACACCTCCCTGTCGGAGGCCACGAGCAGGCAGACCGTCCGTCCGTCCACCGACGCCATCAGGGTCTTCAGCACGCGTCCCGGGTCCACCCCGAGCGCCTCCGCGGCCTGCAGGCCGATGCGCGGCGCGTCCGGATCGTACGCGTAGACGAGGAGGCTGTACCGGATGCCGGCCTTGTCGAGGGCGAGCGTCGCGCGGGTCGTCTTGGAAGGTGTCTTGTTGGGTGTCTTGGCGGCTGTCTTCATGGTTCGTCCGGTCAGGTCGAATGGGCGCGCGCGGCGATGAGGCGGCCGATCTCCGCGTAGGCCGCCGCGCAGGTGTCGGGGGAGGCGGTCGATTGCGTGACGTAGACCGCCGCGAGGATCGGCGCGCGCCCCAGCGGCCGGAGGATCGCGACGTCGTTGACGGTGCCGTTGTCGCCGCTCCCGGTCTTGTCGCCCGCGATCCAGTCGGGCGGCAGGCCGGCTCGCAGGCGCTTCCGGCCGGTCTCGCAGGCGACCATCCAGGCCTCCAGCCGGGCGCGCGAGCCCGCCGACAGGACGGTTCCGAGGAGGACACGGCCCAGGGTCGCCCGCATGGCGTCCGGCGTGGTCGTGTCGCGCGGGTCGCCGGGCAGTGCGGTGTTGAGGGTCGGCTCGGTCCGGTCGAGGCGGGTGACGGGATCGCCGGTGGTCCGCAGCCACGCGGTCAGCGCCTCGGGCCCGCCGAGATCCGCCAAGAGCAGGTTGGCGGCCGTGTTGTCGCTCCAGATCAGCGTGGCCGCGCACAGGTCCGCGACGCTCATCCGCCCGGTCCCGGCGCCGGCCTCCAGCGCCTTCCGGGTCAGGGGCGCGTAGCTCAGCAGGTCGCCGGGCCCGTAGCTGACGACCCGGTCGAGGGTCTCGCGGCCGGCATCGACCCGCGCCAGGATCGCCGCCACCGCCAGCGCCTTGAAGGTGCTGCACATCGGGAAGCGCGCGTCGGCGCGGTAGGCGGCGAGGACGCGGTCCGCCGAGGCGGCCGCGATCCCGAGGCGGCCGCCGAGCCGGCGCTCGATGGCGGCCCAGTCCGGCTCGGCCTCCGCGGCGCGCGCGGACAGGACCGGGGACGCGGGGAGGGTGGCGGCGAGGGGCGCGGCGAGCAGGCCGAGCCCGACGGCGCGGCGGGTCCAGACGATCATGGCGGATCCCCGTTCGAGATCGCGACGGCGCAAGCGGGTGCGGCGCGTCGGCGCCGGGATGGTATAGGGCGGCCGCGATTGTTTCACGTGAAACTCCGCCCCTCGCGCGGCCCTGTGGGACCATGATCGATACCGACACCCTCTTCGCGCCGGCCAGCGGCTTCGGCCGGGCCGCCGTCGCGGTGATCCGCATCAGCGGCCCGGCCGCGCGCGACGCGCTCGTCGCCCTGGGCGGACGCCTGCCGCCGCCCCGCCGGCTGTCGCTGCGGAGCCTCCGGGATCCCCACGACGGCACCGAGCTCGACCGGGCGCTGGTGGCGTGGTTTCCCGGGCCCGACACCTACAGCGGCGAAGATATGGGCGAGCTGCATCTGCACGGCGGCGCGGCCGTGCGGATGCGCGTCCTCGCCACCCTCGCCCGCCTCCCGGGCTGCCGGGCCGCCGAGCCCGGGGCTTTCACCCGGCGGGCCGTCCTCAACGGGCGGATGGATCTCGCCGAGGCGGAGGCCGTCGCCGACCTGATCGACGCGGAGACCGAGGGTCAGCGCCGGCAGGCCCTGCGCCAGCTCGACGGCGCGCTCAGCCGGCAGGTGGCCGCGTGGCGCGCGGAGGCGATCGACTGCCTCGCCGCCGCGGAGGCCGCGCTGGACTTCGCCGACGAGGGGGACGTGGACGATGCCGGGCTCGACGCGGCGCTGCTCGACCGCGCCGCCCGCCTGCGCGACGCGATCGCCGCGGCGCTGCGCGACGGCCAGCGCGGCGAGCGCCTGCGTGATGGGTTCACGGTGGTGCTGGCGGGGGCTCCCAACAGCGGGAAATCGACCCTGCTGAACGCGCTGAGCCGGCGGGACGTGGCCATCGTGTCGGAGAGCCCGGGGACGACCCGCGATGCCATCGAGGTGCGACTCGACCTCGGTGGCCTGCCGGTCCTGCTGGTCGACACGGCCGGGCTCCGCGAGACCGCGGAGCCGATCGAGGCGGCGGGGATCGTGCGGACGCGGGCGCGGATCGACACGGCCGATCTCGTGGTCGCCCTCAAGCCCCCCGGCGGCGCGGTCCCGGATCTCGGGCCGGCGCGGGGCCGGGTCCTGACCGTGCGTACCAAAGCCGATCTTTTTGCCGGCTCAGAACAGGAGGGTGATCCGGTGGACGTGACGGTCTCGGCCCATACCGGCGCCGGCATGGATGCCCTGCTCGATGCGATCCAGGCCGCGGCCGAGGACGGTCTCGGCACCGGCGACGCGCTGATCACCCGCGCCCGGCACAGGGCCGCGCTGGAGGCCTGCCTAGGCCATCTCGACCGCGTCTCGGGGAGTGCCGGCGGCCTGCCGGAGCTGGCCGCAGAGGATCTGCGGCTCGCGGTGCGGGCGCTCGGCGCGGTCGCGGGCCATGTCGGGGTGGAGGACGTCCTCGACCGGCTATTCAGCGGGTTCTGCATCGGCAAGTAGGTCGGTAGCCGGCAATTTGCGGGGGCGGGGCCGGACCGGCCGGGTGCCGGCGCCCCTGTCCAGCACGATGCGGCGCTACTGGGGGATCCGCAGGATCCGCGGCCGCCAGATCCCGAGCGCCACGTTCGCGGTCGCGACCGCCAGCAGGACCCAGAGGGTGCCGTGCTCGCCGGTCAGCGAGACGGCCAGCACCGCGGGGTCGACGAGGCCCGCCAGCGCGCGGGCACTCTGCTCCGCCTCCTGCTTCATCGGGCCCTGGACGTAGACCAGCCCGCCCTCGAACATCAGGACGCCGGTGGCGAGCTTCACCCACGCCCATCCGGCGTTGAGGAAGGCGCGGTTCAGCGCCATCGCGAGCAGGCCCGACATCAGCGTCACCGCCAGGGCGGGAAGGAAGATCCAGGTGGCGACGGCGCCCATCGCGCCCCGCATCGCCGCGTAGCCCGTCAGGGCGGACGGCGCGGGCGCCAGGCTCAGCATGACGACCAGGGACGCCATGGCCCCCAGCAGCCCGGCGGACCCCATCGTGTGGAGGAATTTCAGCAGGCGTCGCACGGCGTCTCACCCGGGCCGTTTCGGCGCAGCCTAGCGCGGGGCGCCAGGGGGCGATAGCGGCACGCCGGTCGCAGGGCTGCCGGCCGGAACGCTGCGCCCGCGAGGACGGAGCGGACCGTCAGCTCCGGAGGCCCGGCGCCTCCTGGCCGGTGTGGGCCACGTACTCGGTGTAGCCGCCGCCGTACTGGTGGATGCCCTCCGGCGTGACCTCGAGGACCCGGTTCGAGAGGGCGGCCAGGAAGTGCCGGTCGTGCGACACGAACAGCATCGTCCCCTCGTAATTGGCCAGCGCCTCGATCAGCATCTCCTTGGTGCCCATGTCGAGGTGGTTGGTCGGCTCGTCGAGCACCAGGAAGTTCGGCGGGTCGTAGAGCATCAGCGCCATGACCAGCCGGGCCTTCTCGCCGCCCGAGAGCACCCGGCAGCGCTTCTCGACGTCGTCGCCCGAGAAGCCGAAGCAGCCGGCCAGCGCCCGCAGCGACCCCTGGCCGGCCTGCGGGAAGGAATCCTCCAGGGTCTGGAACACCGTGCGGTCGCCGTCGAGCAGGTCCATGGCGTGCTGGGCGAAGTAGCCGAGCTTGACGCTGCCGCCGACCGTGACCGAGCCGTCGTCGGGCGCGGTGGTGCCGGTGACGAGCTTCAGCAGCGTCGACTTGCCGGCGCCGTTGATGCCCATCACGCACCAGCGCTCCTTGCGCCGCACCGAGAAATCGAGCCCCTCGTAGATCGTGCGGCTGCCGTAGCGCTTGTTCACGCCCTTGAGCATCACGACGTCGTCGCCCGAGCGCGGCGCCGGCTGGAACTCGAAGGCCACCGATTGCCGCCGCCGGGGCGGCTCGACGCGCTCGATCTTGTCGAGCTTCTTCACCCGGCTCTGCACCTGGGCCGCGTGGGAGGCCCGGGCCTTGAACCGCTCGATGAAGGCGATCTCCTTCGCCAGCATCGCCTGCTGGCGCTCGTACTGCGCCTGGGCCTGCGCCTCGTTCAGCTTCCGCTGGCCCTCGTAGAAGGCGTAGTCACCCGAGTAGGTGGTGAGCGCGCCGGCGTCGATCTCGATGATCTTCGTGACGATGCGGTTCATGAACTCGCGGTCGTGCGAGGTCATCAGCAGGGCGCCGTCGTAGCCCTTCAGGAACGATTCGAGCCAGATCAGGCTCTCGATGTCGAGGTGGTTCGACGGCTCGTCGAGGAGCATCACGTCCGGGCGCATCAGCAGGATGCGGGCGAGCGCGACGCGCATCTTCCAGCCGCCCGAGAGGGCGCCGACGTCGCCGTCCATCATCTCCTGGCTGAAGCTCAGCCCGTCGAGCACCTCGCGGGCCCGTCCCTCCAGGGCGTAGCCGTCGAGCTCCTCGAACCGGGCCTGGACCTCGCCGTAGCGCTCGACCAGGGCGTCCATCTCGTCGGCCCGGTCCGGGTCGGCGAGCGCCGCGCCGAGCTCGGCGAGCTCGGCCGCGACCGCGCTCACCGGGCCGGCGCCGTCCATCACCTCGGTGACGACACTGCGGCCGGACATCTCGCCGACGTCCTGGCTGAAATAGCCGATGGTGATGCCCCGGTCGGCCGCGACCTGGCCCTCGTCGGGCTGCTCCTGGCCGATGATCATCCGGAACAGCGTGGTCTTGCCGGCCCCGTTCGGGCCGACCAGGCCGACCTTCTCGCCCCGCTGGAGGGCGGCCGAGGCCTCGATGAAGACGAGCTGCCGCCCGTTCTGCTTGGTGATCTTGTCCAGGCGTATCATGGCGGCGGGCGCTGTCCGGGAGGTCGCTGTCCGGAAGGTGTCCGGGAGTATCCCGGCCGCTTACGGCATCGGCCGACGCGGCGCAAAGGCAGGGTGCCGCAGTGCGGGATAACGCTTGCGTCCGGCGCAGGCCTGGGCGCATCCCGGGACCCAGGATGAGGCTCGGCCGTTGCCCTGGGCAACATGAGGATCGCGATGCTGTTCGGTTGGTGGATGACGGGCATGGACATGGCCATGCTGGGGCTGGAGGCGCAGGGCGTCATCGCCCAGCGCATGGCGATGTTCGCCCTCGGCGGCCCCGCGGCCCAGGCCGAGGCGCAGCTCATGGTGACGGAGAAGATGCTGGCCGCCGGCGAGGCGGCCCTCATGCTCGCAGCGGGCGCCTCGAACGGCAAGGTGATCCGCAGCTACCGGCGGAAGGTCCAGGCGAACGCGCGGCGGCTGAGCCGGGGGTGAGGCCCGTGCCCGCCGGGTCTCGGCGCGCCGTCATCGCGGGCGCAGCGAAGCAATCCAGCGGCGCCACATCCGGCGACGTCACGTTGCCCCGGGTCGCTTCGCTGCGCTCGCGATGACGGGGTCGGCTCGTGAAGCCGCGATCCGCCTTCAGTTATTGGCCGTCCGGAACGTGTCGCAGGACTTGGTCTGGCCGCTCTTGTAGCCGGCCATGAACCAGCGCTGGCGCTGGGCCGAGGAGCCATGGGTGAAGGAATCCGGCACCACGTAGCCCCGCGAGCGCTGCTGCAGCGCGTCGTCGCCGATCTGCGCGGCGGCGTTCAGCGCCTCGTCGATGTCGCCCTGCTCGAGCTCGGCGTACTTGTCATTGGAGTTCTTGGCCCAGACGCCGGCGAGGCAGTCGGCCATCAGCTCGATCCGCACCGAGAGGGCGTTCGCCTCGGTCTTGCTGGAGGCCTGCTGCTGGCGCGCCTGGACCTTGCCGAGGATGCCGAGCACGTCCTGGACGTGGTGGCCGACCTCGTGGGCGATCACGTACGCGTAGGCGAAGTCGCCCTTCACGCCGAACTTCGAGGCCATCTCCTTGAAGAAGCCGGTGTCGAGATAGACCTTCTTGTCGAGCGGGCAGTAGAACGGACCCATCGCGGCCTGGGCCGAGCCGCAGCCGGAGCGCGTGCCGCCGGTGTACAGCACCAGCGTCGTCGGGGTGTACTGCTTGCCGGTCTGCTGCGGCAGGATCTGGCTCCACACGTCCTCGGTGTTGCCGAGGATCTTCGAGGCGAACCGGCCGCTCTCGTCGGTGGGCGCCTGGCGCCGCTTAGCCTGGGTCTGCGGGTCGACCTGCTCCTGCTGGCTGCGGCCGCCGCCACCGATCTGCTGGGCGCCGCCGATCAGGATCGCCGGGTTGATGCCCGTGAAGTAGCTGATGATCAGCAGCACCACGATGGTGCCGATGCCGAGCCCGCCGGCGCCGCCGCCGGGAAAGCCCATGCCGCCACCGCCGCCGCCCTCGCCCCGGCGATCCTCGACGTTGTCGGAGCTGCGTAGATCTTCCCAGCGCATGGTTGGGTCCCGCCATCGGTGCTGCGCCGGCCGCCTCGGGCGGGCCGGGATTGGCTGTGCGTCGTCGTGTCCGGCCGATGGCGCGCCAGCAGCGGGAACGAAGCTCTAATGGCGGGAGGGGAGAGCCGGTTCCGTCACTCCGGTCAAGCTCGCGGTCACGCTTTCCCGTCGAGGAGGGCGCGCAGGGACCGGAAGTCCCGCCACGCGAGCCGCTTCTGGACCGGCTGGCGCAGCAGGAAGGCAGGGTGGAGCGTGGCGAGCAGCTTCACCTCGCGGTTCGGCAACTTGTACGGGAAGAGGCGGCCTCGAGTCCGCAGGATGCCGTCCTTGGTGCCGGTCAGCGTCTGGGTCGCGGGCGCGCCGAGGCAGACGATGATGTCCGGGTCGACGAGCTCGATCTGGCGCTCCACGAAGGGCCGGCACACCGCCACCTCCTGGGGGGTCGGGTTGCGGTTGCCCGGCGGCCGCCAGGGTACGATGTTGCCGATATAGGCGCTCGTCCGGTCGAGCCCGACCGCCTTCATCATCTTGTCGAGGAGCTGGCCCGAGCGGCCCATGAACGGCTTGCCGATCCGGTCCTCGTCGGCGCCGGGCGCCTCGCCGAGAAACATCACCCGCGCCTCGGGATTGCCGTCGGCGAAGACGAGGTTCTTCGCCGTGAAGCGCAGCGGGCAGGCGTCGAAATCCGCGAGAATCCGTTCGAGCTCGTCGAGGGACTTGGCCTGCCGCGCCCGGGCGCGGGCGTCGCTCGCGGCCTCGTCGGGCTGGGCGCTGGCGGCGCGGCCGAAGGTCCGCGGCGCGGCGGCGGGTGGGGCCGAGCCGGGGGGCGGCACGAGCGTGTTGGCGACCGGGCTGACCGGCTGCTCGACCGGCCGGGGCGCCGCCCGGCGTGGCGCGCGCAGGGTAGGCGCGGGCGTGTCGGCCTCGTTGAAGCGGTCGTGCGGCTGCTCGTCGAGCGCCGTGTCGGCCCCGGCCTCCACGTGGAAGTCGAGATAGGCGATCAGGTCGGCTTGCGCGTCGGTGGGGCTCGGCATGGGATTCAGCATGTGGGATCGCCGGGGCCTGTGGACAACTCGCCGAATCGCTCCGGGTAGCAAGGACTTGCGTGACCGAACAGCGCGGCGCGGCGCAGCGCTGTGACGCCGTTCCCTGCGGCAAAGGGAACTTTGCCTTGAGCTTGAGCGTCGGCAACTTGCCTTTCTAGCTTGGAATCGCTTGAGACGGCATCAGGAAGGCCGGCCCGGCGACGAACCGGGCGCCGGAACAAGAAAAGGAACCCGAGGATGGCGCTGCCCGAACGCGAGAGCATGGATTTCGACGTGGTCGTGGTGGGCGCCGGCCCGGCCGGCCTCGCCACCGCGATCCGCCTGAAGCAGCGCGCCGCCGAGATCGGCGATGAGATCTCGGTCGTCGTCGTCGAGAAGGGCTCGGAGGTCGGCGCCCACATCCTGTCGGGGGCGGTGATCGACCCGATCGGCCTCGACCGGCTCCTGCCGGAGTGGCGCCAGGACCCGGAGCGGCCGCTTAAGACGGAGGTGCAGCGCGACGAGTTCATGATGCTCACCAAGAACAGCGGCATCACCCTGCCGAACGTGTTCTTCCCCAAGCTCATGTCGAACCACGGCAACTTCGTCGGCTCGCTCTCGAACGTCTGCAAGTACCTCGGTGCCCAGGCGGAGGCGCTCGGCGTCGAGATCTACCCGGGTTTCCCGGCCTCCGAGGTGCTGTTCGACGCGAACGGCGCGGTGGCGGGCGTCGCCACCGGCGATCTCGGCATCGGCCGGTCCGGCGAGCCGCGCGAGGACTACACCCGCGGCATGGAGCTGCGCGCCAAGTACACGGTGTTCGGCGAGGGCGCCCGCGGCAACCTGACCAAGGGTCTGATCCAGCGGTTCGAACTCAACCGGCACAGCGACCACTTCAAGTACGGGCTCGGCGTGAAGGAGCTCTGGCAGCTCGCGCCCGGCAAGTTCGAGCCCGGGCTGGTGCAGCACACGATGGGCTGGCCGCTGCCCAACAAGGCCGGCGGCGGCTCCTGGCTCTACCACTTCGATGACCACCTGCTCTCGGTCGGCTTCGTCACGCACCTGAACTACGAGAACCCGACCCTGTCGCCGTTCGAGGAGTTCCAGCGCTTCAAGACCCACCCGATGATCGCCGAGACCTTCGAGGGCGCCAAGCGCATCGGCTACGGCGCGCGCGCCATCATGGAGGGCGGCTGGCAGTCGGTGCCCAAGCTGGTCTTCCCCGGCGGGTGCCTCGTTGGATGCTCGGCCGGCTTCGTGAACGTGCCGCGGATCAAGGGCTCGCACAACGCGGTGCTGTCCGGCATGCAGGCGGCCGACGCCATCGCGGACGCCCTGAAGGCGGGCCGCGCCGGCGACGAGCTCACCGCCTACGAGGCCGGATGGCGCGACAGCCCGATCGGGCAGGACCTGAAGGCGGTGCGCAACGTCAAGCCGCTCTGGTCCAAGTACGGCACGCTGGTCGGCGTCGGGCTCGGCGGGATCGACATGTGGGCGACCAGCATCCTCGGCGCCTCGCCGTTCGGCACGCTGTCCCACGGCAAGCCGGATCACGCCTGCCTCAAGCCGCTCTCGGAGGTGACGCCGATCGTCTATCCGAAGCCGGACGGCAAGCTGACCTTCGACCGGCTCTCCTCGGTCTACTTGTCGAACACCAACCACGAGGAGGACCAGCCGCCCCACCTGAAGGTCCGCGATATGGAGCTGCAGAAGCGCTCCGAGCACGACGTCTACGGCGGCCCGTCCGGTCGCTACTGCCCGGCCGGCGTCTACGAGTGGGTGGAGGATTCTTCAGCCAGCGACGGCGTGCGCTACCAGATCAACGCGCAGAACTGCGTCCACTGCAAGACCTGCGACATCAAGGATCCGAACCAGAACATCGACTGGGTGACGCCGGAGGGCCCGGGCGGGCCGAACTACCCGAACATGTGAGTGCCGCCCTCGGCCGAGGGGCCGAGGCTCACGTCTTTGCGAGCGCAGCGAAGCAATCCAGTGAACCGCTCCGTGGGCAGACGTCCCGCCGCCCTGGGTCGCTTCGCTGCGCTCGCGATGACGGGACGGCCGACCAACCCGGCCTCAACCCCCGCGCCATCCTTTCGCCTTGCGGGGCTGGCGGGATGGGTTCAGTGTCCCCAACGTTTTTTCGGGGATGCCCCGCCATTCTCGCGCCCGGCCCCCGACGGGCCGGCGCCCAGGAGCCGCGATCGGTTCATGATGATGACACGCGCCCGCCGGAGCGTTTCGGCGCTCGCCCTGCTGCTCGCCGCCGGGCTCCCGCAGACCGTGCTCGCCGCGCAGCCGAAGGAATCGACCCCGGTGCTCGACTACGAGCCCGCGGACTCGCTCGAGGGCAACTTCCTCTCCGCCTACATCGCGGGCGCGTCGCGGGACACGGCGGCGGCGGCGACCTTCTACCGCGAGGCGGTGAAGGCCGACCCGCGCAACGCGGAACTCGTCGAGCGCGCCTTCATCTCGCTGCTGGCCGACGGCGCCCTGCCGGACGCGTTCCGCACCGCCGAGAAGCTGATCGCCCGCGATCCGACCAACGGCCTCGCCAACCTCTCCCTCGGGGTGCGCCAGATCAAGGCCGGCCAGTGGGCCGCCGCCCGCCAGAACTTTTCCCGGAGCGGTCGGGGCGCCGCCACGGACCTGACCGCGACGCTGCTCACCGCCTGGTCCTACGCGGGCGCCGGCGACAGCAAGAAGGCGCTGGAGACGGTCAACAAGCTCCGGGGCGAGCGCTACTACAACACCTTCCGGGACTACCATGCCGGCCTGATCGCCTCGGTGACCGGCGACAACGCCGAGGCCGAGCGCCGCCTCAAGGCCGCCTACGACGCCGACCACAACACCCTGCGCATCGTCGACGCCTACGCCCGCATGGAGGCCAGCCTCGGCCGCACCGACCTGGCGATCCAGGCCTATTCCGACTTCGACCAGCTCTCGCCGCGCCACCCGCTGGTGCGCGACGCCCTCGAGAAGCTGAAGGACGGCAAGCCGCTCACGCGGCTGATCGGCACCGCCCAGGAGGGCGCCGCCGAGGTGCTGTACGGGCTGGGCTCCGCCGGCTCGACTCAGGGCGACGAGCTGCCCGCGGTGATCTACCTGCGGCTCGCCCTCTACCTCGCCCCCGACCACGCGCTGGCCCGGCTGACGCTCGCCGACACGCTCGACCGGATGAAGCAGCCCGAGCGCGCCAACGAGGCCTACGCGCAGATCCCGGCCAATTCCCCGCTCAAGCTCAACGCCGACATCCAGATCGGCCTGAACCTGGAGCAGATGGGCAAGGGCGACGAGGCGCTGGCCCATCTCGACGCGGCGATGAAGGCCCACCCGGACGACATCGACGTCATCACCGCGCTGGGCAACGTGCAGCGCGCCCGCAAGAAATACGAGGAGGCGGCGGCCACCTACACCCGCGCCATCGACCTGATCGGGAACCGGCCGCAATCCAACTACTGGACGACCTACTATTTCCGCGGCACCGCCTACGAGCGCGCCAAGCAGTGGCCGAAGGCCGAGGCCGACCTGAAGAAGGCCCTGTCCCTGGTGCCGGCCAACCAGCCGGCCGCCAAGGCCCAGGTGATGAACTACCTCGGCTATTCCTGGGTCGACCAGAACATCAACATCGACGAGGCGTTCAAGCTGCTGCAGCAGGCCGCCGACGCGAGCCCGCGGGACGGCATGATCGTCGACAGCCTCGGCTGGGCCTATTACCGCCTCGGCCGCTGGGACGACGCGGTGCGCGAGCTGGAGAAGGCGGTCGAGCTGAAGCCCGGCGATCCGACCATCAACGACCACCTCGGCGACGCCTACTGGCGCTCGGGCCGGCGCCTCGAGGGCAAGTTCCAGTGGCAGCACGCCAAGGACCTGAACCCCGAGCCGGACGACCTCACCCAGATCAACGCGAAGCTGAAGGACGGGCTG
Organism: Methylobacterium sp. NPDC080182; assembly: GCF_050281105.1. Taxonomy (NCBI): domain Bacteria; kingdom Pseudomonadati; phylum Pseudomonadota; class Alphaproteobacteria; order Hyphomicrobiales; family Methylobacteriaceae; genus Methylobacterium; species Methylobacterium sp. NPDC080182. Next base: position 35,831 of record NZ_JBNNWO010000020.1, on the reverse strand, counting down.
CCCGACATCGAGAAGCCCACCGCCACCGCCGAGACGGTGCCGGCCCCGGTCGCCGCCCCGCACAATCCCGACAACCCGGAGCTCCCGAAGGGCGCGCCCCAGCCGCACGAGGCGCCGGGCTCCGCCGACAAGGCCAAGAAGTCGGGGGGCTAGGCCTCCCGCCAAGTCCCGCCTCGGGGCGGTGTGGCTGCCGCGCCGTCCTGACGATGCGCGGGCCATTTCGGGACGCGAGGCCGCGAGATCCGGCCCGCGCCCGCCGCCCTGTCGCGGCTTCGGGCGCCCGCGCTGCGGCCCGGAGGCCGTAGGTCGAGCGACCTAATTGCCCATCGATCCGCGCCCGCTATCGTCGCGCCTCCGCAACGTTCCGGAGTGCGACGTGAGAGCGCTGAAGCCTGTCTGTGTCCTGCTGGCCCTCGCCTGCGCGGCGTCCGGGATCGGGGCCGATCCCGCGCGGGCGCAGGACGCGGCGGCGGCGCCGAAGTCCTTCGCGCTCGATTCCGTTCCCGTCTCGGACGCGCCGCTCGGTCGCTTTCCCTACTTCGCGCTGCCCGACGGCTACCAGCCGGTGAACCCGCCCGAGACGCGGGAATTCGGGCATTTCCTGTTCTGGACCGGCGCAGCGCTCCACGAGGTCGAAGGCAAGGTCTTCCAGTCCCTGATCGGTCCCAAGGACGGCAAGACCTACTCCGCCTACGAGCTGAAGAAGAACATCGAGGCCGTGCTGACGCAGGCCGGCGGCCGGAAGATCGCCGACGGCCGGATCCCCAACTCCGTGACGGAGACGCTGCCGGAGGAGATCCGGATCGGGATGTATGAGGGCCTGGGCGACGTCTACAACGTGCCCGCCCAGACCTGGGTGATCCGCCGGCCGGACCGGCAGATCTGGGTGCATTTCGTGCCCGACAGCTTCACCGCGGCCTGGACGATCCTCGAGACGAAGCCGTTCGTGCAGACCGCCGCCCTCCTGCCCGCCGAGCGGCTGAAGCAGGCTCTCGACAAGACCGGGAAGGCGGTGATCCAAGTCAACTTCGCCACCGACAGGACCGAGATCCTGCCGGCCTCCGCCCCGCAGATCGACGCGGTGGCGGCCCTGCTCCGGACGGATCCCGGCCTGCGGCTCGCGATCAACGGCTACACGGACGGGACCGGGGCCGCCGCGCACAACCAGGCCCTGTCCGACGGCCGTGCCAGAGCGGTCATGGCGAGGCTCGTCGGCGCCGGAATCGCGAAGGACCGGCTGAAGGCCAAGGGCTTCGGCGCCGCCAGCCCGGTCGCCGCCGACGACAGCGAGGCGGGGCGGGCGCAGAACCGGCGCGTCGAGCTGGTCAAGTTCTGAGCGGCGCGGGCGCGCGAAGACCCCCGGCGGCCGGGCTCGGACGGACCATCCGGTAGCGCTCCGGCGTCGGAGCGGGGGACAGCGCGATCGACAAGAGTATTTTGTCCGCCAGCTCATAAAAATCGACGCGCATTTTCGCGAGCTTTGACGCACAGTGCGTGGCCGTTCGCGGGCGGCCACGCCGCGTCCCGCCCGGCAGGAGATTCGCACGGCAAGAGCCGGCGGGCGGGCACGTGCCCGCGACCCAGGGAGGAAGGCCCATGCCGTCAGACATCGAGATCGCCCGCGCCGCGACCCTGAAGCCGATCGCGCAGGTCGCCGAGAAGCTCGGCATCCCGGATGACGCGCTCCACAATTACGGCAAGCACATCGCCAAGATCGAGCACGGCTACATCGCCGGGCTGGAGAGCCGGAAGGCCGGCAAGCTCGTGCTGGTCACCGCGATCTCCCCGACGCCCGCGGGCGAGGGCAAGACCACCACCACGGTGGGCCTGGGCGACGCCCTGAACCGCATCGGCGAGAAGACCATGATCTGCCTGCGCGAGCCCTCGCTCGGGCCGTGCTTCGGCATGAAGGGCGGCGCAGCCGGCGGCGGCAAGGCGCAGGTCGTGCCGATGGAGCAGATCAACCTGCACTTCACCGGCGACTTCCACGCCATCACGTCGGCCCACAGCCTCGCGGCCGCGCTGATCGACAACCACGTCTACTGGGCGAACGAGCTCAATATCGACGTCCGCCGCATCCACTGGCGCCGGGTCGTCGACATGAACGACCGGGCCCTGCGCGCGATCAACCAGTCGCTCGGCGGCGTCGCCAACGGATTCCCCCGCGAGGACGGGTTCGACATCACGGTGGCCTCCGAGGTGATGGCGGTGTTCTGCCTCGCGCGTGACCTCGCCGACCTGGAGGAGCGCCTCGGCCGGATCGTCATCGCCGAGACCCGCGACCGCAAGCTCGTCACCCTCAAGGACGTGAAGGCCACCGGCGCCATGACGGTGCTGCTCAAGGACGCCCTGCAGCCGAACCTCGTGCAGACCCTCGAGGGCAACCCGGCGCTGATCCACGGCGGCCCCTTCGCCAACATCGCCCACGGCTGCAACTCGGTGATCGCCACGCGGGCCGGCCTGCGGCTCGCCGACTACACGGTGACGGAGGCCGGCTTCGGCGCCGATCTCGGCGCCGAGAAGTTCCTGGACATCAAGTGCCGGCAGGCGGGCCTGACCCCCTCGGCCGTGGTGGTGGTGGCGACGGTCCGCGCCCTCAAGATGCACGGCGGCGTCGACAAGAAGAACCTCGGGTCCGAGAACATCGATGCCCTGGAGAAGGGTTTCGCCAATCTCGCCCGTCACGTCACCAACCTGCGCGGCTTCGGCCTGCCGGTGGTGGTCGGCGTCAACCACTTCCACGCCGACACCGACGCCGAGCACGCCAAGCTCAAGGACCTGTGCCGCGAGCGGCTCGACGTGGAGGCGATCACCTGCCGCCACTGGGCCGAAGGCGGTGCCGGGGCCGAGGAACTCGCCCGCGCGGTGGTCAAGCTCAGCCAGGCCGAGCCGGCGCCGATCCGCCACGCCTACGAGACCGAGAGCCGGCTCACCGACAAGATCCGGGCGATCGCCACCAAGCTGTACGGCGCCGCCGACATCCAGATCGAGACCAAGGCCGCCGGCAAGCTCGCCACCTTCGAGAAGGACGGCTACGGCCACCTGCCGATCTGCATGGCCAAGACCCAGTACTCCTTCTCCACCGACCCGACCCTGATGGGCGCCCCCGAGGGCCACATCGTCGGCGTGCGCGACGTCCGGCTCTCGGCCGGCGCGGGCTTCGTGGTGGCGATCTGCGGGGAGATCATGACCATGCCGGGCCTGCCCCGGGTGCCGGCCGCCGACACGATCCGGCTCGACGCCAACGGGCAGATCGACGGGCTGTTCTGAGAAACGTCGCGCGGGGCTCGCCCACGGGCGGGCCCCGCCGTTCGTCGTTGCGAGCGGAGCGAAGCAATCCAGGGACACACCGCATCCGGAGATCGCGCGCTGCCCTGGGTCGCTGCGCTCGCGATGACGGAGCGGGTCGGATCAGGGGCCGCCCCTACGCGTCCCCGAACAAGTCCACTGCCAGCCGGGAATGCGCCTCGCGCAGCATCCCGGTATCGACTCCGAGCGGCTGCCCGTCGATCACCCGCCAGCGCCCCGCGACCATCACCCGGTCGGCCCGGGTGGCGCCGCACAGGACGAGCGCCGCCAGCGGGTCGTGGGCACCGGAGAAGCGCAGCTCGTCCAGGGTGAACAGGGCGAGGTCCGCCTCGCGGCCCGGCGCGATCCGGCCGATATCGGAGCGGCCGAGGCAGGCGGCCGAGCCCTCGGTCGCCCAGCGCAGGGCGTCGAGATGCGTCACGGCCTCCGCCCCGTAGGTGAGCCGGTTGATCATGAGGGCGTGGCGCACCCCCTCCATCAGGTTCGAGCTGTCGTTCGAGGCCGAGCCGTCGACGCCGAGGCCGACGGGCGCGCCCGCCGCCTCCAGCTCGCAGGTGCGGCAGCGGCCCGAGGCCAGGGTCATGTTCGAGGTCGGGCAGTGACAGACACCGACGCCGGCCGCGCCGAGCCGCGCGACCTCGGCATCGGTGAGGTGGATGCCGTGCGCGAGCCAGACCCGGTCGCTCAGCCAGCCGACCTCTTCGAGGTACTCCACCGGGCGGCAGCCGAACATCTGCTGGCAATAGGCCTCCTCGTCGCGCGTCTCGCCGAGATGGGTGTGCAGCCGGCACCCGCTGCGGGCGGCGAGCTCCGCGCTCGCGCGCATCAGGCGCTCGGTCACCGAGAAGGGCGAGCAGGGGGCGAGGGCGATCTGCACCATCGCCCCGGGGGCGGGATCGTGGAACAGGTTCAGCACCCGCTCGCAGTCCGAGAGGATCGCGTCGTCGTCCTGGGTCAGGGCCGCGGGCGACAGGCCGCCCGCCCGGTCGGACAAGCTCAGGGAGCCGCGGGTGAGCGCGGCCCGGATCCCGAGGTCGCGGGCCTCCGCGACCTGGATGTCCATCGACGCCTCGAGGCCCTTCGGGAACAGGTAGTGGTGGTCGCCCGCCGTGGTGCAGCCCGAGAGCAGCAGCTCGGTGAAGGCGACCCGCGTGGCGAGCCGGAACGCCTCCGGGGTGATCCGCCCCCAGACCGTGTAGAGCGCCTCCAGCCAGGGGAAGAGCGGCTTGTTGAGCGCCAGCGGATGGGCGCGGGTCAGCGTCTGGAAGGCGTGGTGGTGGGTGTTGATCAGCCCCGGGATGACCACGTGGCGCGACGCGTCGAAGGTCGCATCCACGGGCGCGGCGGGCCGCGCGCCCGCCGGCACGCACTCGACGATCCGGGTGCCCGCCACCACGATCCCGCCGCCGGCGGCCTCGGCCAGGACGGCGCGCGGGTCGCGGATCCAGAGGCGTCCCGATCCCGGTTCCCCTGCCTCGGCCATGCGCGTCCGCTCCCGTCGCCCGAGGGCCTGCGTAGCGGAGGCGTCGGACCGGGGGCAATCCCGCGGGTACACGCTTGAGGATCCGGGGCGGTCGGCGCCCCGGCCGCCCCGGCCAGGGTTGACGGGCCCCGGCCGCCTTGAGAAACGTCATGGGGACTGACCTATCACCCGTTGGGAGCGGCCGCGCCGTGACACGGACAGCCCCGCGCGAGGAGATGTTCGCGCCGAAACCCGTCCCGGGCGCCGCGCCGGCCGCCCTCGGCAGCGACGACCTGATCGAGCTCCTGTTCTTCGCCTACCGGGATTTCGTCGGCGATCCGGACAGGATCCTGGCCGATTACGGGTTCGGCCGCGCCCACCACCGGGTGCTGCACTTCGTCGACCGGTACCCGGGCCTGACGATCGCCGAGCTCCTCGACATCCTGCGCATCACCAAGCAGAGCCTGAACCGGGTGCTCAAGGACCTGATCGGGCAGGGCTACGTCGCGCAGAAGCCCGGTTCCAGCGACCGGCGCCAGCGCCTCCTGTACTGCACCGAGGCCGGCGCCGGGCTCGCGGCCGACCTGACGCGGGTCCAGGCCCGCCGCCTCGCCCGGGCGCTCGCGGCGCCGGATGCCCGGGGCTCCCCGGAGGACTTCCTGATGGCGATGATTGAGCCGGAGGACCGGCCGGCGGTCCAGCGCCTGATGGCGCGGCGCGGGGGCGGGGCCGAGGGGCAGGTCGACGCGGAGGAGCCCGCGTGAGCCACGCCGCCCGGTCCGACCTGCCCGACGAGGCGCCCCACGTCCTCGTGGTCGACGACGACCGCCGCCTGCGCGAATTGCTCGCCCGCTACCTCACCGACCAGGGCTTCCGGGTCACCGCGGCGGCGAGCGCCGCGGAGGCGCGCGCCCGGGCCCAGAGCGTCGTGTTCGACGCCATGGTGCTCGACGTGATGATGCCCGGCGAGAACGGCTTCGACTACGCGCGCAGCGTCCGCGAGACCTCGCGCGTGCCGATCCTGATGCTCACGGCCCGCTCCAACCCGAACGACCGGGTGATGGGGCTGGAGATCGGCGCGGACGATTACCTGCCGAAGCCGTTCGAGCCGCGGGAGCTGACGCTGCGGCTCAACAACATCATCAAGCGCAGCGTGCGGCCCCGCGCGGCCTCCGCCGAGGCCGTGACCTTCGGGCCCTTCGCGTTCCGGATCGACCGGGGCGAGCTGCGCCGGGACGACGAGCTGATCCGCATCACCGAGCGCGAGCGCGAGATCCTGACGATCCTAGCGACGGCGGGCGGCGCCAATGTCGAGCGCGAGCAGCTCGCCGGTCCGGGCGGCGCGGCGGCGGAGCGCACCGTCGACGTGCAGATCAACCGCCTGCGTCGCAAGACCGAGGTCGATCCCGCCAACCCGGTCTTCCTGCAGACTGTGCGGGGCGTCGGCTACCGGCTCGCGGTGGATTGAGCCGCCCGCGGGCCGCCGCCGGGCGGCTCAGACCACCCGCGGCGTGTCGGGTTTCAGCTTGAGGGCCTTGGCGATCCGGGTGGACAGGCTCCCCACGATCGCGAGGCTGGCCGACGGGCCGGCGAGGGCGCGGACGGCCTCCACCGCCTCCTCGGCGCTGGGCTTCATCACTGCGTAGACCGTGGCGCCGGGCGCCGCGCCGGCGCCCTCCGCGGTCACGGAGACGAGGAAGGTCGTGTGGCGTCGCCGCGGGCGTCCAGGCATGGTCCAGCATTTGGCATGTCGGCTAACCATCACCAATGCCTGAGACCCGGAGCCGGCCGGGAAACCGCACGCACCCGGCACGATAACCCGTGCCGGGTCTCTCAGATCAGGGCAAGGTCGATGCCGGGAAGCCGCAGCCCATCGAGGCGCGTGCGCCAGCGCTGACCGGAGGCGACGGGCAGCGCGTCCGTCAGCGTGCCCGTCGTGACGACAGTCCCGGCGTCGAGCGGTGGGGCCACCGGATCGTTAGCCAGCGCATCGACGAGGTGGGCCAGGGCCGCGAGCGGCCCCGTCCCGAGCACGCAGCCGCCACCGCCCCGGTCCGCGACGGCCCCGTCCCGCAGTAGCTCGACGGTGAAGCCCGCGAGCTCGCCGATCCAGGCCGATCGCGCGTCCGGGGCGATCCGCACCCGCTCGCCCACCACCAGCAACCCGTGCAGCCCGAAGGCCGCGACGGTGTCGGGCGCCGCGAAGCGCCAGCCCGGATAGAGCGACTGCACGATCTCAAAGCCGCTCGCCGCCCAGTCGAGGCAGGCGATCAGCGCGGCGGCATCCATGCCGGGCTCGGGCGCGCGCGCCAGCCCGAACACGATCTCCGGCTCGATCCGCGGCTCGACGAAGGCGGCGAGCGGCACCGGTTCCGACAGCGCGGCCCGGTCGCGCAGGGTCGTGTCGTAGACGTGCCCCCAGATCGGCGCGCGGACGCCGTAGCGCTCCCACAGGGTCGTGTTGGTGAAGCCGATCTTGTAGCCGACTGGCCGCTCGCCGCGCTCCCCGCGCAGGACCCGGACCGCCTCGGCCACCCGGTAGGCCGCCGGCAGGTCGAGGGCCGGATCCCAGTCGGTCAGCGGCGCGATCGGGCGGCGATGCTCGTGCGCGGAGAGGATCGTGCGGGCATGGGCCGCGGCGGAGATCGGCTCGGTCATCGGCGCACGGCGTGAGGGCCGACGGGGCGGCACCCGCGCCGGGCCGCCTCGATCGCGGCCGACTGATCTTACCCGAGGTGACCGTCGCCGGGAACGCGCGCTCTGTCGCTGCGCCGCCGACGCTCGCCGGCCCGTCCCCCGCGCGGAGCGCGCTCCCGGGGCGTTCGCTCCCGGCCCGGCCGCCCGCAGCATATTTTCATTAGAGGAATACCAAAATAAGTTTCTTAAAGATGTGTCATCGGAGGCACATACTGCTCACGGATCCGTGATAGCTGAGCATCGGCGCGTATCTACGCCCAGTAATTCTTGTTTAGAGTCGGTACAATGTCGAGATATGTCAGTGACCGGGCCGCGTCGCGCGCGTTCGATCGTGCGGAGAGGCTGCTCCGGATCGGGTTTGTATCGTCGACATCTATACTCACGCTCGGGGCGGCCGCGCTCGCCCAGCCCGCGCCCGTCCAGCCGGCGCCCGCCACGGAGATCGAGCTGTCCGAACTCAGCGTGACGGGCGAGGCGCGCGGGCGCAGCCTGAACAGCGACCTGTACGGGCGCGGCGGGGCCACCGGGCCGGTGCCCGGCTACGTCGCCAGCCGCAGCACGGTCGGCACGAAGACCGACACGCCGATCCTGGAGACCGCGCAGTCGGTGTCGGTCATCGGGCGCCAGCAGATCGAGGACCAGAACGCCCTGACCATCAATCAGGCGCTGCGCTTCACCCCGAGTGTCACCACCGAGCAGCGGGGCGGCGCGGGCTCGACGCGCCTGGAGCAGTTCTACATCCGCGGCTTCACCGCGCCGATCTTCCTCGACAACATGGCGCTGCCCGGTAACCGCGACGCTTTCCCCAGTGTCGATCCCTACCGCCTGGAGCGGGTCGACATCATCAAGGGGCCGGCCTCGGTCCTCTACGGGCAGTCCGGTCCGGGCGGCCTCGTCAACCTCGTCTCGAAGGTCCCGCAATTCGTCCGCCACGGCGAGATCTTCGTCCAGGGCGGCGGCTTCAGCGAGGTCCGCGGCGGCTTCGACGTCGGCGGCCCGATCGCGTCCGACATCCCGGGTCTCGCCGACCAGTTCGCCTACCGGGTCATCGGCCTCGGCTGGAACGGCGACGGCCCGGCCGTGACCACCAAGGTCGAGCGCGCCTTCATCAACCCGAGCCTCACGTGGCGGCCCTCCGCCGACACCTCGCTCACGGTCATCGCCAACTACCAGCGCGACCCGTTCTCGGGCTTCTACGGCGGCTTCCCGGCCGTCGGCACGGTGTTCCCGCGCAATTTCGGCAGCGGCGTCTTCGGCCGGCTGCCGGTCAACTTCTACGACGGCGACCGCACCATCGAGCGCTCCGACCGCACGCAGGCCTCCGTCGAGTACCTGTTCGACCACCGGATCACCGAGAACCTGCGCTTCCACTCGGCCGGCCGCTACCTGCGCTCGAACGGCGACTACCGCAGCGTGTTCACGACCTTCGGCGACGTCAACGGCCCGTACACGAGCGGCCCGATCATCGGCCGGTCGGTCGGCGGCACCCAGGTCGACATCGAAGCCTACACGATGGACAACAACTTCATCGCCGATTTCGACACCGGCCCGATCGCCCACACGGCGCTGCTCGGCGTCGACCACCGGACCTTCAGCACGCGGTCCGTCACCGGCCCGTTCCCGGCGACGACGAGCCTGAACGCCCTCGCCCCCGACCACGACCTGCCGATCCGGTTCCCCGCCTTCACGTCGACCTCGCGGATCGACGCGCAGCAGACCGGCGTGTACTTCCAGGATCAGGCGAAGTTCGACCGCTTCATCCTGACGCTCGGCGGCCGCTACGACACCGCCCGGCAGACCGGCCCGACCCGCACCTTCGCGCCGAACGGGCTGACCATCCAGGACGTCCCGGCCGAGGCCTTCACCGGCCGCGCCAGCCTGCTCTACCTGTTCGACAGCGGCGTCGCCCCGTACGTCTCCTACAGCGAGGCGTTCGAGCCGATCGTCAACGGGCGGATCTTCGACGCCGCCTTCGGCTCGGCCGGGCGCATCCCCGTCCCGATCGCCAGCAACCAGTACGAGGCCGGCATCAAGTACCAGCCCCCCGGCACCGACATCCTGCTGACCACCGCGTTCTTCGACATCCGCCGCTCGAACGCCACCACCACCGACCCGGTCAATCCCGGCTTCGTCGTGCAGACCGGCGAGGTCGGCGTGCAGGGCGTCGAGTTCGAGGCGCGGGCCACCCTCGCCGAGGGCCTCAGCCTGATCGGCGGCTTCTCGCTCCTCGACATCCGCAACGTCCGCGACACCGGCTTCACCACGAACGACCTGACCCGCCGGCAGGTGCCGCTCCAGGGCCTGCGGCCGGTGCAGGTGCCGGACACGACGGCCTCGCTGTTCGTCGACTACCGCTTCACCGACGGCCCGCTCATCGGCCTCGGCCTCGGCGGCGGCGTGCGCTACCTCGGCCCGTCCTGGGGCGATCCCGCCAACACGTTCCAGGTGCCCGAGAGCGTGCTGGTCGACGCCGTCGCCTCTTACGACATGAAGCACCTCGACCCGCGGCTCGCCGGCCTCAGCGCGCAGATCAACGTGCAGAACCTGCTCGACGAGCGCTACGTGACCGGCTGCTTCACCTACTCGGGCTGCTATTACGGCCTGCCGCGCACGGTCTACGCGACCCTGCGCTACCGCTGGTGAGGCGGCCGCCGTGGGCAAGACCTTCCGGCAGTCGATGGCGTGGCTCCACGCCTGGTCGGGCCTCGTCGTCGGCTGGGTGCTGTTCGCCGTCTTCGTGACGGGCACGGCGAGCTACTACCGGCCCGAGATCTCGCAGTGGATGCGGCCCGAGCTCCGCACCGACCGGACCTTCGGGCCGGCGGAGCTCGCGGCGGCGGCCGAGCGCGGCGTCGCCCACCTGCAGGCCCATGCGGGCGGCGCACGGACGTGGTTCCTCGCGCTGCCGCGGCCGGACCGGCCGGTGCTGGAGCTGTTCTGGCGGACCGGCCCGGGCCGGCCGCCCGGCCACGTCCTCCTGGATCCCGACAGCGGCGCGCCGGCGGCGGTGCGGGCGACGCGCGGCGGCGACTTCCTCTACCGCTTCCACTTCGAGCTGAACCTGCCGCCGCTCTGGGGCCGCTGGATCGTCGGCGCCTGCGCGATGATCATGCTGGTGGCGCTGATCTCGGGAATCGTCACCCACCGGCGCATCTTCGCCGACTTCTTCACCTTCCGCCGGGACAAGTCCGCCCAGCGGGGCTGGCTCGACGCGCACAACGTCACGGGCGTGCTCGCCCTGCCGTTCCACCTGATGATCACCTATACCGGGCTCGCCACCCTCATGGTGATGTACGTGCCCTGGGGCCTGAACACGGCCTATCGCGGCGACAGCCAGCGCTACTTCGCCGAGTCCGGCCAGATCACCGCGCCGCGCTCGCCCGCCGGCCAGCCCGGCACGCTCGTGCCGGTCGGGCCGCTGGTGGTCCGCGCCCTGGCGATGCGGCCGGAACCCCTGGAGCGGATCACGGTGGTCAACCCGGCGGACGCGCGCGCCACCGTGGTGGCGGTGTTCGAGGAGCCGCACGGCCTCTCCCACGAGCACCCGCAGATCGCCTTCGACGGCGTGACGGGCGCGGTCCTGGAGGTGCGCGCGGGCGGCCTGCGGCCGGCGACCAAGACGTTCACCGCGATGGTCGGCCTGCACGAGGCGCACTTCGCCGGCCCGGCCCTGCGGGTGCTGTTCTTCCTGTGCGGCCTCGCCGGCAGCGCCATGGTGGCGACCGGGCTGCTGCTCTGGGCGGTGGCGCGCCTGCCCAAGGGGGACGCGCCCCGGGGCTTCGGCCTGCGCCTCGTCCAGGGCCTGAACGTCGCGACGATCGCCGGCCTGCCCGCGGCCATCGCCGCCTATTTCCTGGCCAACCGGCTGCTCCCCGCCGCGCTGCCCGCGCGGGCGGAGTGGGAGGTCGGGGCCTTCTTCGCCGTCTGGCTGCTCGTCGCCGTGGCGGCGCTCCTGCGCCCGGCCGGGCGGGTCTGGCCGGAGACGCTGACGGCGGCGGCCGCGTTGTACGGCGCCGTCGCGGCCGCGGATGTCGGGCGCCTCGTCGCGCTCCGGCTCGGCGGCGACGCGCCGGTCGAGCCGGTCCTCCTCGCCTTCGACGGCGCGATGCTGGCCCTCGCCGCCCTCTTCCTGCTCGCGGTCCGCACGATCGCGCGGCGCGGCGGAGCGTCCCGCGGCCCCGCGAAAGCCGCGGGGCTCTCGATCGCGGGGCACGCGCGGCGGGACCAGGCCTGGCCCGGCATGCCGGTACCGGGAGATCGGGAGCCGATATGATAAAATTGAACTGGTATATTGAACCCAGTGCGGCGAATTAATTCAAAATAACTCCCGAAGCCTGACATATATCGGATGCGCGTCGACTGTATCTGTGCAGAATGGTTCGGCCGGCATGCCAGCCGGTCGCGCCTGTGTCGTCGATTTTCACGCCCTTGATCCTTCGGCCCAGGCGTTCCAGCGCGGTCCATCCCAAGCGCACGCTGGACATGTCCCCGAGACCCAGAACTTGAGCCTCGAGGCGCGGCCCTCGGGGCTCTTTTTCTGCCGCGCCGGGCAATGCGGGCCCGGCGGCTGTTCACGGGCCCCGCGTCCCCGTACCAGAAGGCCCCGGGAGCGGCAGGACGGGCATGCAGCGCATCACCATCACCATCGACGACGCCCTGCTGACGGCGGTCGACGACCTCTGCGCGCGGCGCGGCTACGGCAGCCGCTCGGAGGCGGTGCGCGACATCGTCCGCGACGCCCTGGCGCCGGTCCGCGCCGCGGAGACCGGGGGATCGGCGGCCTGCTACGGAGCCCTGAGCTACGTCTACAGCCACGGCACCCGCGACCTGGCCCGCCGGCTGACCGGCGAGGGGCATGAGCACGGCGTCTCGATCGCCAGCCTGCACGTGCACTTGACCCACGACGCGTGCCTCGAGGTGGCGGTCCTGCGCGGGCCGGTGGCCCGGATGCAGAGCTACGCCGACGCCGTGGTCACGCAGCGCGGCGTCCGCTACGGTCACCTGCACCTCATCCCGGAGGGTGACGACGCCCACGCCCATCCGGGCCACGGCGACGACGGCCCGGGGTGAGGATGCCCCCCGCCCGCGATCCGGCACCCCGTCGACTGCGCCCCACGCGCAACACGGCCGGCCTAATCCGCCCGTATGATTTTTTCGCATGTTTATCATACGGGCGGCGTGCGAGAGTCCGGGGATCGCCACGCCTCGCCCGGTCTGCCGGTGTCCCGCCCGACTTCCCGCTCGACTTCCCGTCCTGTCTGCCGCCACCGGCCTGCCGCCCCCGGCCTCCGCGCCGTGACCCGGCTGCTCGCCGTGGGCGGCCTCGTCGTCGCGACCGCCGGGCGCGGCTGGGCGGCGTCTGAGGGCGCCCCGACACCGTCGGCCGTCACCCTGTCCGAGATCTCGGTGGTCCCCGCGGCGCCTCTGGTCATCCCCGCGACGGACGGGCCCAGCGCCAGCGCCGGCTATGTCGGCGGCGTCACCGGGATCGGCGGCGCCCTGCTGAGCGTCGACGCGGCCAGCGCCGGCCTCATCGGCGGGGCGGTCCTCAACGCCCGCCCGGTCACGCGGCCCGGCGAGGTGCTGGAGGCAGTGCCGGGCCTGATCGTCACCCAGCACAGCGGGGAGGGGAAGGCCAACCAGTACTTCCTGCGCGGCTTCAACCTCGACCACGGGACCGACATCGCCATCAGCGTCGACGGCATGCCGGTCAACATGCGCACCCACGCCCACGGCCAGGGCTACGCCGACCTCAACTTCCTCATCCCCGAACTCGTCGGCGCGGTGGAGTACCACAAGGGGCCGTACTTCGTGCGCGACGGCGACTTCGCCTCCGCGGGCTCGGTGCGCATCGACTATCTCGACACCGTGCGGGAGAATCTCGCGCTGACCTCGATCGGCAGCTTCGGCTACAAGCGGGCCCTGTCGATCGCCTCGGCCCCGCTGGGCGAGGGCACCCTGCTGGTGGCCGGCGAGGCGCAGGTCTACGACGGGCCGTGGACCGTCCCGAACGCGCTGCGCAAGCTCAACGGCGTCGCCCGCTACAGCCAGGGCACGGCGCTGGACGGGTTCGCGGTCACCGGCATGGCCTACGCGTCCCGCTGGACGGCCACCAACCAGATCCCGGAGCGGGCCGTCGGCGCGGGGCTGATCGGCCGCTACGGCACCCTCAACCCCACGGATGGCGGCGACACCGCCCGCTTCTCCCTGTCGGGGCGGTTCAGCGCGACGGACGACACCGGCATCACCCGGGCCTCGGCCTACGTGATCCGCTACCAGATGAACCTGTTCAACGACTTCACCTACTTCCTCAACGATCCCGTCGGCGGCGACCAGTTCCACCAGCTCGACCAGCGCGTCCTCGGCGGCGGCGAGATGCTGCACATCTTCCAGGGCGACCTGTTCGGCCGGCCGCTGGAGGTCGAGGTCGGCGCCCAGACGCGGACGGACTCGATCCGCGTCGGCCTGTTCAACACTGCCTTCCGCCAGTACCGCTCGACCGTGCTCGACGACCGCGTGCTGGAATCGAGCGGCGCCCTCTACCTCGACACGCGGGTGCGCTGGACCGAGTGGCTGCGCACGAGCGTCGGCGTGCGGGCGGACGGCTACTACGCCGACGTCCGCTCGGACACGCCGGCGAACTCGGGACGGGCCACCGACGGCATCGTCAACCCGAAGCTCGGCCTCGTGCTCGGACCGTGGTCCGACACTGAGATCTACGTGAATTACGGCGGCGGCTTCCACTCGAACGACGCGCGCGGCGTGACCGCCACGGTCGATCCCGCGAGCCCCCTGTTCAACATCACCCGGTCGCCCTTCCTGGTGCCCTCCACGGGCTACGAGCTGGGCCTGCGCAACCGGTCGATCGCCGGGCTGGAGACGAGCCTCGCCCTGTTCCGGCTCGACTTCGCCTCGGAGAACATCTTCCAGGGCGACACCGGCACCACGGAGCCGAGCCGCCCGACCCGCCGGTTCGGCGTCGAGTGGACGAACCGCTACGCGGTGACGCCGTGGCTGTCCCTGGACGGGGATCTGACGATCACCAACGCCCGGTTCTCCAGCTACGACCCGGTGGGCAACCGGGTGCCGGAGGCGCCAACGACCATCGCGTCGGCGGGCGTGACCTTCGGCGAGCCCCTCGGCTGGTTCGGGAGCCTGCGGGTCCGCTATTTCGGGCCGCGTCCGCTCATCGAGGACAACGCGATCCGCTCCCGGGCGACCGCCCTGCTCAACGGCCGCATCGGCTACCTGTTCGACACCGGGGTGAGCGTCTCGCTGGACGTGCTCAACCTGACGAACAGCAAGGCCGACCAGATCACCTACGCCTACGTCTCGCGCCTTCCGGGCGAGCCCGCCGAGGGGCTGATCGACCGCCTCTTCCACCCGGTGGAGCCCACGGCCGTGCGCCTGACGATCGCCGGGCGGTTCTGACCGCCGGCGCCACGACGACACGCGGATCCCGACCCCCTCGCGGCAGACCCATGCCGCGAGGGAATTCGTCCCGGCGTCCCGGTCGCGTCAGCCGCCGCTGCGCGAGACCCGGTAGTCGCGCGGGGTCAGGCCGTAGGTCTCCCGGAACGCGCGACTGAGCTGGGCGCCGCTCCCGAAGCCGTAGGCCTCCCCGATCGCGCCGATCGACCGCGGCTCCAGCGGATTGTCGAGGGCGGCCCGCACGGCCGCGAGGCGCTGCCGCGCGCGGTAACGCGCCACCCCACCTTCCGGCTCGAACAGGCGGTAGAGCTGGGAGCGCGATATGCCGAGCGCCCGCGCGATCGCGTCGATCCGGGGCGGCGTGTCGAGCTGGCCGCGGATGAGCCGCTTCGCGGCCCTGAGCCGGGCGGCCTCGAGCGGCGCGGCCGCGCGGGCCGCTCCCTCCAGGCTTGGGCGCGCGCAGGCCGCGACCATGTGGAGCGTGGCCTGCGCGATCGGGGCGGCGTCGGTCGCGGTGATCGCGCCGCTATGCGCGGCCAGGCTCCGGATATGGTCGGCGAGCAGGCGGCCCGCGCCGCCGGTCAGGATCAGCCCGTGCATCGCGTCCTCGTCCGGCAGCACGGTGGCGATGGAGGCGCGCGGGACGGCCAGGATCAGCGAGTCCGTCTCCGGCACCCGGCTGCGGCGGTACGGCTGCGACAGGTCGTTGAGGCTGACCGCGCCCGCCGGAACCTCCGCCACGCCCCGTTCGGTCTCGACGCTGTAGGCGTGCCGGCTGAGGTGCAGGACGAACCCGTCCTGACCGTCGCGCCGGATCCGGGAGCGGGATCGGGCCGGCGCCTGCGGTGCGGCGCTCATGACGCGCAGGGCCATCGGGCCGATCAGCGTCGTCTCGATCCGGCCCGAGAAGCCGTGCGGATCGGCATCGAGGTCGTGGGCTGCGAACAGCGCGCGCCACGCGGCGAAGCGGTCGCGCTCCGGCAGGGCATCCGTCGTGAAGAGGGAACGGGGTACGACGTTCACGGCGGGACCGATGAGCGAGGGTTGAGTGAGTTTACCTTACGTTGCGCGATCGACCAGTGCGCACGGGACACAATCTACGATCTGACGCGACCCGCTCCCACGGGGTGACAGTCTGTACCCCGGGGCCATTGTCCCATCGCGGCAGTGCCGCGATGGGACGACCTTCGGGCCACCAGGGCTTGCGAGAAACATAACGCGTTATATAATTGATGTCGGGAGAACCGACATGCCGGCAGACATCCTCGACGAACTCGGGCCGCTCTTCCTGGGCAGCCGCCTCAAGCGCCTCGCCGACCGCTTCCAGGCCGACGCCGCCCGGATCCTGCGGGACGAGGGACTCGGCATCCAGCCGGCCCAGTTCCCGCTCCTCGCCGCCATCGACCGCTACGGACCGCTGACCATCGGCGACGCCGCCGCCGCCCTCGGCGTCAGCCAGCCGGCGGCCACGCGCACGGCCGCGAGCCTCGTCGCGCTCGGCTTGCTCGAAGAGGCGCGGTCGGACGCGGACCTTCGCCAGAAGGCGCTGTCGCTCAGCGGTGCGGGCGAGGCCCTGATGGCGCGCGCCAAGGACGCGCTCTGGCCGCGCGTCGACAGGGCCGTCGCGAGCCTGTGTGCCGGCCTGTCGGGCCCCCTGCTGGACCAGGTCGCCGCCCTGGAGCGCAGGCTCGACGCCGTCCCGTTCGCGGCCCGCATCCGCCAGGACGGCGCGGCCGGCGACGCCGCGACGGGCCTGACGATCCGGGACTACACGGACGCGCTGGCGGACCGCTTCCGCGACATCAACGCCGAGTGGATCGAGGCGATGTTCGCGCTGGAGGAGAACGACCGCCGGATCCTGTCCGATCCCCGCGGCGAGATCCTGGACCGCGGCGGGCTCATCCTGTTCGTTGAGTCGGCGGATCTCGGGATCGTCGGCACCTGCGCGCTGATGCGGACGGAGGCGGGCTGCTACGAGCTGACCAAGATGGCCGTGTCCGCGCGGGCCCGGGGCCGCAAGGCCGGCGAGCACCTGCTGCGGGCGGTGCTGGCCCGCGCCGCGGCCATGGAGATCGAGACGCTCTACCTGCTGACCAACACCAAGTGCGCGGCCGCCGTGCACCTGTACGAGAAGGTCGGGTTCCGGCACGACCCGGAGATCATGGACCGGTTCGGCCGGCGCTATGCCCGCTGCAATGTGGCCATGCGCTATCCCCTGTGACGCCGCGCGCCCGACGCGCCGAGGGCGACCCGTTCCCGGTCGTGCCGCCCGGCGCGGCGACGAAGCGCGGATCCCGGCCGTGCGCGGGCCCGCGCGGCGCCGCAGCGAGCCGCTCCCATCCGCGGAGGATAGCCGCGCGCTCTGCGTCAGATCTCGTTCAGCAGTGACGATGCGCGGACAGACAAAATGATGGGCGCGAAGAGTTCAACTGAAAATTGATTTGGGCGATCTGTTTGTGAGAGCATCAGCAACAGATCCCGTAACGGAATCTTATCGTCGCGCTTCCATCTTGGTGGCCCCGCTCTGGAGCTGCGCTCGGACAATGAAAGCTTGGTTCGCGAAACTTTCGATCCAGCACCGGCTGGTCGGAGCACTCGCGCTGCTCATCGTCTGTCTGCTCCTCGTCGGCGGCGTGGGCCTGCACGCCGTCGGCGATCTCGCCGAGGACCAGATCCGCCTCGGCAACGGCACGCTGCCCAGCGTGCGCTACGCCGGCGAGCTGCGCGGCAACGTGATCGACGTGCGCGTCAGCGTCGTGAACCACATCCTCTATCCCGAGGCCGCCCACATGCGGGCCGAGGAGGCGGCCCTGGCGAAGAAGACGGAGGCGGTGGCCGCCGCGATGCGCAACTACGCGCCGCTGATCGACGGTCCGAAGGAGCGCGCGCTCTTCGACGTGTTCGACCGGGAATGGAAGAGCTACCTCGCGGCGATCCCCGCCGTGCTGGAATACTCGCGGACGGGCCGCAAGGATCTGGCGCTGCGCGAGAGCTTGGTCGGCGTCCGCCCCCACATCAAGGCGGCCTCCCAGGCGCTCGAGGAGATCGTGGCGCTCAACAACGCCAGCGGCGAGACGGCGATCGCCCAGGGAGCGGCCGCCGCCTCCGGCGCGAAGCGGCTCATGCTGGCGATCGGCGCCATCGCCCTCGTGCTCGCGACCGCGCTCGGTGCGCTGATCGTGCGGAGCATCGCCGCCAGTGTCCGCGCCGTGCTGGAACCGATGCGGCGGCTGGCGGCCGGGGACCTCGCGGTCGCGATCCCGCACCAGGGCGAGCGGAACGAGATCGGCCAGATCGCTGACGCCGTACAGGTCTTCAAGGATTCGGGGATCGAGGCGCGGCGGCTGGCCGCCCTCCAGGCCGAGGCCGACGCCGCCAAGATGCGCCGCGCCGAGCTGCTCGACCGCATCACCCGCGGTTTCGAGCGGGAGGCCGGGGCGCTCACGGACGAGCTGACCGCCGCCGCCACCGAGATGGAGGCGACCGCCGCCTCGATGACCGAGATCGCCGCGCAGACCAACACCCTCGCGGCGAGCGTCTCGGTCGCCGCCGAGCAGACCTCCGGTAACGTCCAGCAGGTCGCGAGCGCGACCGAGGAGATGGCGGCCTCCGTGCAGGAGATCAGCGGGCAGGTGACCCATTCGGTCGAGATCGCCGCCTCGGCCATCGCGCGCGCACAGGAGACCGGCACCATCATCCGGGAGCTGTCCGACAGCGCCGACCGGATCGGCGCGGCGGCCGGCCTGATCTCGGGCGTGGCGAGCCAGACCAACCTGCTCGCCCTCAACGCCACCATCGAGGCGGCGCGCGCCGGCGAAGCCGGCCGCGGCTTCGCGGTGGTGGCCGCCGAGGTCAAGACGCTGGCCGAGCAGACGGCCCGGGCGACCCAGGAGATCTCCGCCCGGATCGGCGCGATCCAGTCCGCCACGCGGGGCGCGGTGGAGGCGGTCCAGGGCGTGAGCCGCACGATCGACGACATGTCGGGCATCGCCACCCACATCGCCTCGGCGATCGAGGAGCAGGGCGCGGCCACGCGCGAGATCGCGCGGAACGTCCAGGCGGCCGCGCACGGGACCCGGCAGGTCACGGGCCATATCGGATCGGTGCGCGAGGGGGCCGGCGAGACCGGATCGGCCGCGACGCAGGTTCTCGACGCCGCGCGCACCCTCGCGGTCCGGTCCGACGGGCTCAGCCGGGCCGTCCGCAGCTTCCTGGACGAGGTCCGGGCCGCCTAGAGCTGCGCCCGATCGAGGCGCGACGGGGGGATCGCCGAGCCCGTGCCGTCCGCGGTGCCGGCCCCTCTCCCGCACGGCAGAGGGGGCATGGCGCGGCTGCCCCGACCGGAGCGTCTGTCTTCCGGATCTGTCTTCCGGAACGGTGCACAACGACTTGGACCGCCCCCCGCGTGAGGCCCCGCGGGTCGACGCGCCGGTCGGCCCGGGGATCGGGCCGCCCCGCCCGCGCTCAGTTGCAGCCGTCGCAGATGCTGCGCTCGATCTTGTTGAGCCGGGCGCGCTCGTGCTCCTGCACGGCGCGCGGCGGCACCTCGCCCGGGCCGAGGGACGTGCCGGGGGGTTTGGTCACGCCGAGGCTGTTGGTGTTCGGCGCCGTGATCGTCGTAGCCGGGCCGCCGCCCGTCCCGGTCTGGTCGGGCGCCAGGCCCTGGGCCGCGAGGGTGGCCGGGACGGCCAGGCTCAGCAGGGCCAGGCCCGCGGAGCGGAAGAGGGTTCGGGTCATCGTACCTCCCGTCGTCGAGCGCGCGTGAAACAGCTTGGCAGTATCCGTCGCCTCCCGAAACCGCCTTCGTCCAGTCGTGAGCCGGATGGCTCCACTATCCACCGTAATCCGACTGGCCGATAGAGTCCCGACTGCGCTCAGAGCGATCGCTTGGCGGACCGGTTCGGCTGCCGGCCCGGTCGGTCCGATCCGATCGCGCGATCATCGGGCGAAATCTATCCGGTCAGATCTTAGTCGATCGCTAATAAATATTAGCTAAGTATTTACAAGAGCGGGATCGGGTCCCGTCGAGAGTGGATCCGGGAACAGGGAGCCTCGCATGTGCGTCGCGTGTGACTGGGCGCCCCATTTCCAGGCCTTCGGGGGCGGGCGCGCCGTCAATCGGCGCGCGGTGCTGCGGTCGGGCGCGGCCATCACCGCGACGGCGCTCGCGCTGGACCTCGTCCCGACGGGCGCCCGCGCCGAACCGGGGAGCGGCCGCGCGGCCGCGGCGGGGCCCGCCGACGTCGTGTTCCACAACGGCCCCGTCTACACGGTGGCGGGGCCGGCCCCCTGGGCCGAGGCGGTCGCGGTGCGCGGCAACACCATCGTCCATGTCGGTGACGCGGCCGGCGCGCTGGCGCTGGCCGGCCCGGCCACGCAGGTGGTGGATCTCCAGGGCCGGCTGCTGATGCCCGGCTTCGTCGAGGGCCACACCCACCCCTTCCTCGGCGCGTTCCTGACGTCCGGGGTCGACCTGCAGCGCGAGAACCTCGCCCAGGTCCTCGCGGCCATCGAGGCCTACGCGAAGGCGCATCCGACCGGGCCGATCCGCGGCTTCGGGTGGCGCGTCGACATGTTTCCCCCGGAGGGCCCCAACCGGGCCGAACTCGACGCCATCCTGCCGGACCGGCCGGCCTTCTTCTTCGCCATCGACGGGCACAGCCTGTGGGCCAATTCCAAGGCGCTGGCGATGGCCGGCGTCGACCGGGACACGCCCGACCCGATCCCGCGCTTCAGCTACTACGCGCGCGACCAGAAGGGCGACCCCACCGGCTACGTGCTCGAGGTCAACGCGGTCCTCGGGCTGGTCAACGCCGTGGAACCCATCAGCGTCGCCGCCATGGGCAGCCTGCTGGAGGGCTGGCTGCCCAAGGCCGCGGCCGCCGGCATCACCACGGTCTTCGACGCGGGCGTCCCGCCCGTCGGCAGCGATCAGGCCGCCATCATCGCGCTCTACGTGGAGGCCGAGAAGCGCGGCACGCTGCCGTTCCGCGTCTCCGCCTCCTACTCGGTGAAGTCGCTGCCGATCGACGACACGGTCGAGCAGTTCAACGCCGTGCGTCGGCAGGTCTCCGGCGAGCTCGTGCACGTCGACATCGTGAAGATCGTCGGCGACGGCTCGCAGGGCGGCTACACGGCGTGGCTGATCGAGCCCTACGCCGACCTGCCCGACTCGACCGGAGGGTCGCCCTTCACCGAGGCGCAGTGGCACGACCTCGTCGGCGCGGTCGACGCGGCGGGCTTCGACGTCCACGTCCACGCCTGCGGCGAGCGGACCGCCCGCGTCGCCCTCGACGCGATCGAGAAGGCCGTGGCGAACAACCCGGCCCGCGACCGGCGGCACGCCATCGCCCACTTGGTCTATGTCGAGGACAGCGACGCGCCCCGCTTCGCCCGGCTCGGCGTGACCGCGCAGTTCTCGGCCAACTGGTCGTCGGCCGACCCCGACACGCTGCAGAACATGATGGCGCGCTACGGCGCGCACCGCGCCAGCCGGATGTACCGGACCAGGACGATCCTGAAGCAGGGCGGGCGGGTCTCCTTCGGCACGGACTGGCCGGCGGCCGGCTACGTCTCGACCTACGAGCCCCTCACGTCGATCCAGGTCGGCGTGACGCGGCAGCTGGTCGGTCGGCCGGACGCGCCCGTGCTGAGCCCCGCCGACGAACGTCTGACGGTCGCGGAGGCGATCCACGCCAACACGATGGGCGCCGCCTACCAGCTCCGCATGGACGACAGGATCGGGTCGGTGGAGGTGGGCAAGCGCGCCGACCTGATCGTCCTCGACCGCAACATCCTGACGATCGATCCGCACGAGATCCACCGGACCAAGGTCGTCCTGACCATGATGGACGGCGTCGTGCGGCACCGGGCCTGAGGATCCGGCCGGACGATCAGGCCGGCCGATCAGGGGCCCGGCGCGGCGCCGGCGGCCGTCCCCCCCGGATCCGCGAGCCGGTCCGCCACCATCCGGCAGAACGCCTCGGCCGCAGGCGGCATCGTCCGCCCGGCCTTCTTGATCAGGCAGACCGGACGCTCGAACAGCGGGTCGTCGATCGGCCGCGAACGGAGCAGGGGCTCGGCCCGGATCTCCCGCGCCGCGCCCGGGAGGATCGTCAGGCCGAGGCCGGCCCGGACCAGGCTGACGGCGGTCATCATGTAGGTGGCCTCGCAGGCCACGCGGGGCAGGCGGCCCGAGCCGACGAAGGCGCGGTCGACCACCGCCCGCACGCTCGTGGCCGGGTCCATCAGGATCAGGGGGTGCTCGGCGAGCGCCGCGATCGTGACCCGGGGCAGCGCGCCGATCGGATGATCGGCGGGATAGATCACGTGCAGGGCGTCGCGCGTCCGGTGCAGGACGCCGATCTCCGGATCGCGGACGTCTCCGCCGACGATGCCGAGATCCGCCTCCTCCTCGCGCACGAGGTCGAGCACCCGCTGCGCGATGACGTCGTTGATCCGGAACGTCACGGCGGGGTGCTCGGCGCGGAAGCGGACGATCGCGTCGGACAGCACGCTCGCCGCGAAGGACGGCAGCGTCGCGACGCGCACGACCCCGTGGCGCCGTGCCGCGAGGTCGCGGGTGTCGACCACCACGGCGTCGAGGTCGCGCAGCACCCGCTCGAACACGGGCAGCAGCTCGCGGCCGAGCCGCGTCGGCGCGACGGTGCGGCTGGTCCGGTCGAGGAGCCGCGCGTCGAGCATCTCCTCCAGGCGCTGGATCTGAACCGTCAGGGCGGGCTGCGACAGGTTCAGCAGGGCGGCCGCGCGGGTGAAGCTGCCGACCTGGACGACGGACACGAAGGCCCGCACCTGCCGCAGGTTGAGATCCATAATCTCAGGCTATCGCTGCGATCCGATCTTTTCAATTGTGTCATGAAGCCGTCCGCCGTTTCCTGACCCGATACAGGCGCGGGTCCGAACCGCGCCGGCGCCAACGGGAGGAACGGATGCTGGCCCTGCTCGGCCTGTGCACGATCGCGCTGCTGCTCGCCG
This sequence comes from Methylobacterium sp. NPDC080182, assembly GCF_050281105.1. Taxonomy (NCBI): domain Bacteria; kingdom Pseudomonadati; phylum Pseudomonadota; class Alphaproteobacteria; order Hyphomicrobiales; family Methylobacteriaceae; genus Methylobacterium; species Methylobacterium sp. NPDC080182. Next base: position 12,937 of record NZ_JBNNWO010000020.1, on the reverse strand, counting down.
CCATCCTGACCAAGCGGATGTCGCCCCTCGTGGCGCTGATCGTCATCCCGGTCGCGGCCGCCCTGATCGGCGGGTTCGGGTTCGATACCGGCAAGTTCGTCCTCGCGGGCCTGCAGAGCCTCGCGGGCGTCGTCGGGATGTTCGTGTTCGCGATCCTGTTCTTCGGCATCGTCAGCGATGCCGGGATGCTCGACCCGATCATCGACCGGATCCTGGCCCGGGTCGGCACCCGCCCCACCCGGATCGTGCCCGGCACCACCCTGCTGGCGCTGCTGATCCACCTCGACGGGTCGGGCGCGGTGACGTTCCTGATCACCATCCCGGCGATGCTGCCGCTCTACGACCGCGTCGGCATCGACCGGCGCATCCTGGCCTGCGCCGCCTCGATGGCGGCGGGCGTGAACTTCCTGCCCTGGACCGGGCCGATGATCCGCGCCTCCGCGGCCCTCAAGCTGCCGATCCCCGAGATCTTCTCGCCCCTCGTGCCGGTTCAGGCGGTCGGGCTCGTCTTCATCTTCGCCGCCTCGTACTGGCTCGGCCTGCGGGAGGAGCGCCGTCTGGCCCTCGTCCCCGGGGCGACGGGGTCCGCGGGAGCCGCGCCCGGCCCGGCCACGACCGCCCGGACCCTCAGCGACGCGGAGCGGGCCCTGCGCCGGCCCGACCGCTTCTGGATCAACATCGTCCTCACGGCCGCGGTCCTCGGGACGATGGTGTTCCTGGCCGAGAAGGTGCCGCCGGCGCTGATGTTCATGCTCGGCACGGCGCTCGCGCTGGTCATCAACTACCCGCAGGTCGACGCCCAGCGGCAGCGCGTCGACGCGCACGCCAGGGCCGCGATCCTGATGGCCTCGATCCTCCTCGCCGCCGGCGTGTTCACCGGGATCATGCAGGGCACCGGCATGCTCAGGGCCATGGCCCAGACGGCGGTCACCTTCGTGCCTCCCGAGATGGGGCGCCACATCCCGTTCGGGCTCGGCCTCGTGTCGATGCCCCTGTCGATGCTGTTCGACCCGGACTCGTTCTACTTCGGCGTCCTGCCGGTGGTGGCGGAGGTGGCCCACCAGCTCGGCGTCCCGCCGGTGCAGGTCGCCCAGGGGGCGCTGCTCGGCCAGATGACGACGGGCTTCCCCGTCAGCCCGCTGACGCCCGCGACCTTCCTGGTCTGCGGCCTGACCGGGATCGACCTCGCCGACCACCAGAGATTCACCTTCCCGTTCCTGCTGGCGGCCTCGGTGGTGATGACCCTCGCCTGCGTCGTCTTCGGCGTCTTCCCCATCTGAACCCCTCTGACAGCGGAGAGCGCGCCATGAGAACCGTCCGCCTCGGCGCCGGCGCCGGCTATGCCGGAGACCGCATCGAGCCCGCCGTCGAACTCGCCGAGCGCGGCGACCTCGACTACCTCGTGTTCGAGTGCCTCGCCGAGCGCACCATCGCGCTGGCGCAGCAGGCGAAGCTGCGCGACCCCGAGGGCGGCTACGATCCGCTGCTGGAGGCGCGCCTGCGGGCCGTGCTCGGGCCGTGCCGGGCCCGCGGCATCCGCATCGTCACCAACATGGGCGCGGCCAACCCGGTCGCCGCCGCCCGGAAGGCCGGGGCGCTCGCGCGGGAGATGGGCCTCGCCGGCCTGCGGATCGCCGCGGTGACCGGCGACGACCTGCTCGACGCGGTGCGGGCGGGCGACTTCGTCTTGGAGGAGAGCGGCGAGCCGGTCGCCGGCCTCGGCAACCGCGTCGTCTCGGCGAACGCCTATCTCGGCGCGGCGCCGATCGTGGCCGCCCTCGCGGACGGCGCCGACGTGGTCATCACCGGCCGCGTCGGCGACCCGGCCCTGTTCCTGGCCCCCCTGGTGCACGCCTTCGGCTGGGCGATGGACGACTGGGAGCGCCTGGGCCGCGGCACCCTCGCGGGCCACCTCCTCGAATGCGCCGGCCAGATCACCGGCGGCTACTTCGCCGATCCGGGCTGCAAGGACGTACCGGACCTCGCGCGCCTCGGCTTCCCCATCGGGATCGTGGCCGAGGACGGCACGGTCGAGATCACGAAGGTCGCGGGTTCGGGCGGCCGGATCAGCCTCGCCACCTGCAAGGAGCAGCTGCTCTACGAGGTGCACGACCCGGCGCGCTACATCCAGCCGGACGTGGTCGGCGACTTCTCCGAGGTCGAGATGGAGCAGGTCGGCCCCGACCGCGTCCGGGTGCGCGGCGCGACGGGCGCGCCGGCGACGGGCCTCCTGAAGGTCTCGGTCGGGTACGTGGATTCCTATATCGGCGAGGGGCAGATCTCCTACGCCGGGCCCGGCGCCCTGGCCCGCGGCCGGCTCGCCCTGTCGGTGGTGCGCGAGCGCCTCGCCCTCACCGGCGTGGCGACGACCGAGCTGCGCTGCGACCTGATCGGCGTCGACGCGCTCCACGGCGCGGCGCTGTCGGGCGAGCGGGAGCCCTACGAGGTCCGCCTGCGGGTCGCCGGGCGGACCGAGACCCACACCGAGGCCGTGCGGATCGGCAACGAGGTCGAGACGCTCTACACCAACGGCCCGGCCGGCGGCGGCGGCGCCTGGAAATCGGCCCGCGAGGTGGTGGCGGTGCAGTCGGTCCTCGTCCCGGCCGCCCTCGCCCGGCCGCGCGTGCACGTCGTCGAAGCCTGAGAGCCGGGAGACCCGAGGATGAAGCTGCGCGCGCTCGCCCATGCCCGCACGGGCGACAAGGGCAACACGTCGAACATCGCGCTGATCGCCTACGACGCGGCCGATTACGAGCACCTCGCGGCGCACGTCACGGCCGAGCGGGTGCGGGCGCATTTCCGCGGGATCGTGACCGGCGACGTGACCCGCTACGCGTTGCCGAAGCTCGGGGCGCTGAACTTCGTGCTCACGGGCGCGCTCGGCGGCGGCGTCACCCGCTCCCTGGCCCTCGACGCGCACGGCAAGGGCCTCGGCGCCGCGCTCCTCGATCTGGACATCCCGGACCTCGGCGCCGGCCGAGCCGCACGCGGAAGCCCGAGACGGTGAGGGGCGAGGCCGCCGCGGCCTGATCGCGATGCGGGTTCGAACCAGAGGCCGCCCATGACCGTTGACGGTCGTTCAGCGTGACCGTTCGAAGAGCCCAGATGGACCGCCCCCGCCGCGTCGGACTGCCCTGGTACACCCCGGAGCAGTACCCAGCCCTGCGCACCAGCCTCGCGGACGGCGCCAAGCTGCCCCCCGACTACGAGACCTGGCGCGTCGCCACGGAGCAGATGGAACGGGAGGTGCAGCGCAGCGGCGTCGAGGTCGTGCGCGTGCCGGTCGAGCCGGAGATCTTCGCGGCGTGGTGCGAGCGCGCCGGGCTCCCGCGCGACGCCGCGGCGCGCGCCCGGTACGCGGCCGCCGCGCTGGCGGCGGACTGGGCCGTCTGAGAGCGGGCGCCCAGCCGGGCCTCGATCCGGGCCTCGAGCCGGGCGACGTTCGACGGCCCCCGCGCCCGCGTCACGGATCACGTTGATCCCGCCATCCCTGCCGGGTTGTCCTGCGAGGACTAGCACATCGCAGTAGAGCGGTTGCGCGCAACTCTTTTCCGCCGATCTCACGCGACTCGTCCCGACGGAGCGGTCCGGGGAAATCTCGCAAATTAGAATTATTACATGTTGATTTTGTCTCTGATCTGCAACTGAACTGCCGTTATAGGCTCGCAGGCGAGCTTGACCTATTGCGTTCCTGTGCGGCGGCCGCGCAGATGGAGGTCTCGCAGCCGAATCCGACCGCGGCGGCTGCAGCGCCCAAGAGTTGCCTGCATGTGCGTCGATTTCGCTCCCGCTCCGTCCGATCGACCACAGAAGCGCCTCCCGTATTGGGGGCCGCTCCTGCTGTCGGTGGCCGTCGGTATCTCGCTGCCCGCCGACGAATTGGCCGCGCAGCCGGTGAGCGGCGGGCAGACTGCTGTCACCCTCGACGAGATCCAGGTTGTCGGACAGGGAGGATTGTCGCCCAACACGGCGACCGGGCCGGTCAACGGTTACGTCGCCAAGGCGAGCGCGTCCGGCACGAAGACGGACACGCCGATCATCGAGACGCCGCAGACGATCAACGTCGTGGGCGCCCGTCAGATACGCGACGAGGGGGCCTCGACGCTGGCCGAGGCCCTGGCCTACACGCCCGGCCTGAGCAGCCAAGCCGTGGGCGGCTTCGCCAAGGTCTCCGACGGCTTCACGATCCGCGGCTTCACCGTCGAGGCGGGCAATTCGGGGCTGCTGCGCGACGGCCTGAAGCTGCAATCGGGCGTCTATGACGGGACGCAGGAGCCGTACGGGCTGGAGCGCCTGGAGGTCCTCAAGGGCGCGGCGTCGATCCTGTACGGCCAGCTCTCGCCCGGCGGCATCGTCAACGCCGTCAGCAAGCATCCGCTCCAGACGCCGTTCAACGAGATGAACGTCAGCTTCGGCCAGTACAATCGCAAGGAAGTGTCGGGCGATTTCACCGGACCGCTCACCGACGACGGCGCGTGGTCGTACCGGCTGACCGGGCTGATCCGGAACAGCGACAGCTATCTCGCGTACACGCCCGACGACAAGCGCTACATCGCGCCCGCGATCACGTGGCGGCCGTCGACGGCGACCTCCGTCACGCTGCTCGGCTACTATCAGGAGATCCACACGCGCTTCCAGCCGCCGCTCTCGGCGGTCGGCACGCTGCTGCCCAACGGCCGGTTCCCCCGCTTCGCCATCGACCGGTTCTACGGCGAGCCCGCCTTCGACCGGTACGATTCCCGGTCGGGCGCGATCGGCTACCAGATCGACCACGCCTTCTCGGACTCGGTCCGGCTGCGCCACGCCCTGCGCTACTACCAGTCGGGGGTCGACTGGGACTACCTGACCCCGACATCCCTGCTGGCGAACCGGCAGGTCGCGACGCGCGGCATCAGCATGCGCAACGAGAACGCGACGGGCGTGGCGTCGGACACCTCGCTCGAGACGAAGTTCGTCATCGGCCCGACCGCGCACACGCTGCTGACTGGCATCGACTACTACCGCAGCTTCCTGAACTCGGAGCGCTACACCAACGGCACCGTCGGCAATCTGAACGTCTACGCCCCGGTCTACGGCCTGACCTACCCGCGGATCAATTACGCGATCAACACCGGCTCGAAGAGCCTGCTCGACCAAGTCGGTATCTACGTCCAGGATCAGGTCAGGTTCGACCGCTTCGTCTTCCTGGCCGGCGGCCGCCAGGACTTCGCGCGCACGCAGGTCCTCACCTACCGCACCGGCGCGCAGCTCGATCAGAACGACAGCGCCTTCAGCGGGCGGCTCGGCCTGCTCTATCTCGGCGATTACGGGCTGGCGCCCTACGTCTCCTACAGCCAGTCCTTCCAGACCTTCGCGGTCACCGACCGGAACGGAAATCCCTTCCAGCCGTCGCTCGGCGAGCAGTACGAGGGCGGCCTGCGCTGGGAGGTCCCGGGCGCCGACACCCTGCTCAGCGCCGCGTTCTACCGGATCAACCAGACGAACGCGCTGGTGGCGGACCCGGTCAACCCGGTCTTCAGCACGCAGGCCGGGCAGGTCCGCTCGCAGGGCTTCGAGGCCGAGGCGCGGACGAATTTCGGCCCGCTGGAGGCGGTCGCCTCCTACTCGTACACCGATGCCCGGCAGACGCGGACCACGGTCGCGGCGAACTTCAACCAGCGCCTCGACCTCGTGCCCTACAACCAAGCCGGCGTGTTCGGCACCTACGACATGGGCCTATTCGGGATCCCGGGCCTGCGGCTCGGCGGCGGCGTGCGCTACGTCGGCAGCTCGAACATCTCGGGCGCGACCTTCGACTCGCGCGCGGCGACCCTGTTCGACCTCGTGGCGCTCTACGATTTCGGCGTCGCCGACCCGAGCCTCAAGGGATGGCGCGCCCAGATCAACGCCCGCAACGTCCTCGACCATTCCTACGTCACCTGCGTCACGGTGAATGGCTGCCGGTACAGCGAGCCGCGCAACGTGTTCGGGACCCTCACATACCGGTGGTGAGCCTCTCGCCGGCGGTCGCCCCCACGCGGGGCGGCGGGTCCGGACGCGGCGGGACCGCGCCCGGGCATCCGCGTCGGACGGCCGCCGTGAGCCCGCCAGCGTCGGCCCCGGCCGGATCGGCGCGCGGTCCCTGATCCGACGCATCCCTGCGCCCGCCGCGGACCGGACGCACCGCGCGCTCCGGGTCCCCGCCGCCGCCGCGGCCCCTCGTCCCGCGCGCGGGAGCAGAGATCGGCGCCGTCCTGTCGGGATCGACGCGGGCCCTCGCGGAAGGGCCCGCGCCCGGATCAGGCTTCGGCCGCGTCGAGGGCCTCGGCGAACGCGTCCTGGAACGCGGTGCTCCGGAGGATGTCCAGGTGCCGCGCGCCGGGAATGATCCTCAGGTCCGCGACCGGCGCCAGCGCGCTCCAGTCGCGCAGGCGCTCCGGTCGCGTCAGCGAATCCGCGGCCTGGAAGACGTGCACGGGCCGCGCCAGCGGCGCGAAGGCGTGGCGCTTGGCCCGCACGCGCTTGTCCAGGAGAGCCCACAGCTCGAACTCGCGCGCCGTCAGGTCGGGCCCGTCTGCGGGCAGCTCCGGGTTGTCGATGAGGTAGGCGTCGAGCGCCTCCCGCTCGTCCGCGTCCATGCGGGCGATCAGCCCGCGCCACTGCTCGGCCATCCGCGAGCCCTCCAGCCAGTCCGCGCGCCGCCGCGCGGCCAGCGCCCGCGCGGCCGCGTCCAGAGCCCGCGGCGCCGCGAAGGGCACCGACTCGAACACATCCACGAGGCCCAGGAAGTCGACGCGCACGCGCCCGAAGAGACGGCGCGCGGTCTCGTAGGCGAGGTCGCCGCCGGACGACCAGCCGACCAGCGCGCACCGGCCGCCCGGCGCGTGCGCGGCGATGCAGTCCGCGTAGGCGCCGCTCAGCGCGGGCACGTCGTACCCCTGCCAGCGCGCCTCCGTGTAGACGTGGCTGACGAAGCCGTGGACCGGCCGCTCCGGGCCGAGCCGCGCGGCCAGCGCGGCGAACTCGGTCGCGTTGGCGATCAGGCCGGGGACGCAGAAAAGCGGGGTCCGTCCGCCCTCGCGGCGGAGATGGACGATCTCCGGCCCGCGCGGAGCCGCCGGCGCGACGCGTTCGGCGAGGTCGGCGAGGCTCTTCGCGCCGAGGATCTGGGCGAGGGTGAGGGTCTTGCCCCCCGCGACGCCCTGTCGGCGGATGCGCGCGAGCATCTTCAGGCTCAGGATCGAGTCGCCGCCGAGGTCGGCGAAGGCGTCGTGGCGGCCGATCGCGGACGGATCCAGGCCGAGGAGGTCGGCCCAGAGGGCGGCGAGCGCCCGCTCCGTCCCGTCCCGGGGCGGATCCTTCCCGCCCGTCCCGGGCGCCGCCTCCAGCGACGCCAGGGCGCACCGGTCGAGCTTGCCGTTGGGGGTCAGGGGCAGCGCGTCGAGCCGGGTCAGGCTCGTCGGCACGAGGGCCGGCGGCAGGCGCTCGGCGAGCCGGGCGCCGACCGCGGCGAGGTCGAGGTCCGGGTCGGCCACGACGTAGCCGGCGAGGCGCGGGCCGTCCGCCCCGTCGGCCTCCGGTTCGGCGAGCGCGATGACGGCGGCGTCGCGGATTCCCGGAAGGTCGCGCAGGGCCGCGGCCGCCTCGCCGGGCTCGACCCGGTGGCCCCGGATCTTCACCTGGTCGTCGGCCCGGCCCACGAAGGCGAGGCTGCCGTCGCGGAGAAGCCGGACGCGGTCGCCGGTCCGATAGAGGCGCGCCCCGGGGCCGGCATGCGGGTCCGGGACGAACCGTTCGGCGGTGAGGCCCGGCCGGTCGAGATAGCCCCGCGCGACCTGCGGCCCGCCGAGGTAGAGCTCCCCCGTCGCGCCCGGCGGCACCGGTGCGAGGAATCCGTCGAGCACGCGCGCGCGGACGCCCGGGAGCGGCGTCCCGATGGGCGCGCCGCCGGCCCAGCGTCCGGCCCCGTCCTCCGGGCCGAGCGCACCGCCCCGGTGTTCCGCCCCCGCGCGGACCTCCTGGCACAGCGCGCCGACCGTCGCCTCGGTCGGCCCGTAATGGTTGACCACCCGGCAGCCGGGCTTCAGCGCGGCGATCCGGTCGACGAGGGGCCAGCGCAGCGCCTCGCCGCCGAGGATGAGGAGCCGTTCTGGCAGCGCGGCGGCGGGGTCGGCCGCCTGGAGCAGCGCGCCGAGGTGGCTCGGCGCGATCTTCAGGGCGTCGATCCTCCGGCCCCCGGCCGCGTCCCCCCCGACCGCCGCGGCGAAGCGGTCGGGGTCGAGGGCGGTCTCGTGGTCGAGGAGGTCGAGTTCCGAGCCGCCGGCCAGCGCGCCGAACAGCACGGTGTTGCCCAGGTCGGCCGCAACGGTCGAGGCCATCGCGACGCGGCCGCCGGCGGGCAGGCCGACGCGCGCGAGCATTCCGGCCACGTACTGCGCGAGGCCGCCGCGGGTCACGACGACCCCCTTGGGCCGGCCCGTGGAACCCGAGGTGTAGAGGATGTAGGCCGCCGCGTCGGGATGCGGCGGCGCGGCCGCGAAGGGCGGGGCCGCCGCGTCCTCGGCCGGGTCGAAGCGCGCCGCGATCACCGGCCGGTCGGGCCGGTCGCCCGGGACCGGCTCGCCCAGGACGAGGCAGGCCCCGCACTCGGCCACGAGGTCGGCCCGGCGGGCGGCCGGGAGGCCGGGATCGATCGGCACGTAGGCGGCGCCGGTCTTGAGGATCGCCAGGAGGCCGAGCACCCATTCGGGGCCGCGGCCGAGATGGAGGGCGACCCGCGTCTCCGACCTCGCCCCGTCCGCGGCCAGCCGCGCGGCGAGGCGGTCCGAGGCGGCATTCAGCTCGGCCCGGCTGTGGGAGCGCCGGCCCTGCCGCAGGGCGGGCGCCTCCGGCGCCTCGGCCGCGCGGGCACGCCAGGCCGCGACCACGTCGGGCGCGACCCCGTCGAGCGCGGCCGGGTCCGTCGCCGCGGCCGGGGCGGGGCTCGCCAGCGCGTAGAGCGGGCGGTCGGGTTCGGCGACGGCCGCGGCGAGCAGCGTCGCGAAGGCCTCGGCCAGGCCCGCGACGGTCTCGGGGTCGAACAGGTCGCGGGCGAAGGCCAAGCGGCCGCACAGGCCCTCGGCGGAATCGACGAGATCGAGGCTGAGGTCGAAGTGGACGTCGCCCCCGTCGAGGCCGCGCAGCCGCATCGGCCGTCCGGCGAACCGGGCGTCGGGCGGGGGCGCGGCCTGCTCGGTGACCTTGACCTGGAACAGCGGGTGGAGTCCGGGCCGGCGCTCCGTCGCCGACGCCGCGACGATCCGGTCGAACGGCAGATCGGCGTGCGCCTGGGCGGCCAGCAGCCGATCGCGGACCTGCCGGAGATGGGCGCGGAACCCGTCGCGCGGGTCGACGCGGGCCCGCAGGACCCCGATGCCCGTCAGGTGGCCGACCATGCCGCGCGTCTCGGGCCGCGCGCGGTCGGCGAGCGGCAGGCCGACGCGCACGTCCGCGCCGTCGCCGTAGCGGGCCAGCGTCAGGGCGAACCCCGCGAGGGCGGCCATGAACGGCGTCGCGCCCTCGCGGCGGGCGAGGCTCCGCAGGGCCTCGCTCACTTCGGGCGGGATCCGGAACGCGTGGATCCCGCCCGAAGCGGCGCGCTCCGCGCGGCGGGGCCGGTCGAGGGGCAGCGGCGTCTCGGCCGGGGACGCGCCCAGTTCCGAGCGCCAGTACGCGGCCTGGCGCGCGGCCTCCCCGGCCTCGAGCCGGCTGTGCTGCCAGAGGGCGTAATCCGCGTACTGCACGGGCAGCGGCGGCAGGCCGTCGGCCCCCGCCTCCCGCGACCGGGCCGCGTACAGGGCGTCGAGGTCGCGCAGCAGCAGGGGGATCGACTGCCCGTCGGCGGCGATGTGGTGCAGGCCCAGCAGGATCCGGTCGGTGCCGTCCCCGAGGCGGTGCAGCTCGACGCGGAGCAGGGGACCGCCCTCCAGATCGAACGGCTTGCGGGCCAGGGCCTCCGCGAGGGCGTCGCTGCCGGCGGCGTCGAGCCCCTCGCGGACCCGGATCGGGACCGGGGCGGCCGGGTGGACGCGCTGGCACGGCTCGCCCTGCGGATCCAGCCCGAAGGTGGTGCGCAGCGGCTCGTGGCGCCGCACGAGGTCGTCGACGGCGGCCTGGAGCCGCGCCGGATCGAGGGTCCCGGCGATCTCGACGATGCCGGTCAGGTTGTAGGCCGGGCTCAGGGGCTCGCGTTGCCAGGTCAGCCACAGGCCGCGCTGCGCCGCCGAGAGCGGCAGCGCCGTCCTGTCGCCGTCCGCCGGGACGATCGGCAGGGTGGCGAAGTCGATCCCGTTCTCGGCGAGCTTGGCGAGGAAGGCCCGGCGCTGCTCCGGCGCGAGCCGGGCGAAGCGTCGCGCGATCTGCGTGGCCTGAAGGGTCATGTCCGCGTCGCTCCTGCCGCCGTCTCGATCGCGTCGAGCCAGCTCTCCATGTCGGTGAGGTCGGCCGCCCCGGCCCCGCCGGTGCTGCCGGTGCTGCCGTCTGCGTCGATCCGGGCGGCCAGATCCGCCAGCGTCGGGTGATCGAAGACCGCGCGCAGCGGCAGGCGCGGTCCCAGGCTCTCCTGGACGGCGGCGACGAGCTTCATGACGAGGATGGAATCGCCGCCGCGCTCGAAGAAGGTGTCGGACCGGGCGACGGCGTCGGGGCCGGGCAGGCCGAGCACCGCGGCCCAGAGATCGGCGAGGCGCCGCTCGGTCGCCGTGCGCGGCGGGTCGGCGTCCCGGGCGGGCACGTCCGCGTCGGGCTCGGGCAGGGCGCGGGCGTCGAGCTTGCCGCTGGGCGAGAGCGGCAGGGCGTCGAGCAGGACGATCGCGGTCGGCACCAGGGCCTCGGGCAGGTCGCGGGCCAGGGCGCGGCGCAGCTCCTGCGGGTCGGGGCGCGCGCCCGGCGCGGGCACCGCGTAGGCCACGAGCCGCGCGGGGCCGTCGGGTCTGCGGCGGGCGACGACGGCGGCCTGGGCGATGCCGGGTTGTGCGCGCAGGGCGGCGGCGACCTCGCCGGGCTCGACGCGCTGGCCGCGGATCTTGACCTGCTCGTCGGCGCGTCCGCGGTAGTCGAGGGCGCCGTCGGGGCGGCGTGCGGCGCGGTCTCCGGTGCGGTAGAGGCGCGCGCCGGGCCTTCCGAACGGGTCGGGCACGAAGCGCTCGGCGGTCAGGCCGGGGCGTCCGAGGTAGCCGCGGGCGAGGCCGGTGCCGCCGATGTAGAGCTCGCCCACCGCCCCCACCGGCACCGGGTGCAGCGCGTCGTCGAGGACGTGGAGCTGCGTGTTGGCGATCGGGTGCCCGATCGGCACCCGCGTGGCGTCCGGCTCGGGCCCGCAGATCCAGGCGCTGACGTCGATGGCCGCCTCCGTCGGCCCGTAGAGATTCGCCAGGTCGGCCCGGCTCTGGGCGCGGACGGCGGCCGCGAGGTCGGGGGCGAGCGCCTCGCCGCTGCACACGATGCGGGACAGGCTCGGGCAGGCGGCGAGCCGGCCGGACGCCAGGAACGCCTCCAGCAGGGCGGGCACGAAGTGCACGATCGTCACCGCGTCCCGCCGGATCAGGGCGGCCAGCGCGTCCGGGTCGCGGTGGGCCTGCGGCGGCGCCATGACGAGGCGTGCGCCGCTGACGAGGGGCAGGAGGATCTCCCAGACGGCGACGTCGAAGGAGACCGGGGTCTTGTGCAGGATCACGTCGGCGGGGCCGACCGCGAAATGGGCCCGCATCCAGGCGAGGCGGTTGGCGATGGCGGCGCGGGTGTTGGCGCAGCCCTTGGGCGTGCCGGTCGAGCCGGACGTGTAAATGAGGTAGGCCAGGGCGTCCGGGTGCGGCGCCGCGGCCGGCAGGGCGGGATCGTCCGCCGCCTCTGCCAGATCCGGGGTGAGGATCTGCAAGTCCGGAAGCTCCGCCGGCCCGGGCATCCGCGCGGCCAGGCCGGACTCGGTGACGAGGAGGCGCAGGGCCGCCTCGCGGGCGGTCGCGACGAGGCGCGGGCGCGGCAGCTCGGGGTTGAGGGGCAGGATCGCGGCCCCCGTCTTGAGAACGGCGAGCCAGGCGACGAGCAGCGCGCAGGACCGCTCCAGCCCGACGCCGACCAGAGTGTCGGGACCGGCCCCGGCGCGGGCGAGGCGGCGGGCCAGCGCGGAGGCCGCGCTGTCGAGGGCGCGGCGGGTGAGCGCGCCCTGCCCGTCGGTCACCGCGATCGCGTCGGGGTCGTGCGCGCAGTGGCCTGCGAAGGCGGCGAGCACGTCGCCGGCGCCGTCCGGATAGGCCCGGGCGGTCGCGTTCGCCGAGCCGATCACCGCCCGGTCGCTGTCGGGCAGTGGCGGCGGCAGTGCCCCGAGCGGGGTTGCCGGGTCGGCCTCCGCCAGGGCGGCGAGCTGGGCCACGAAGGCGGCGAGCAGCGCCTCGGCATCCGCGTGTCCCAGGCGATCGGCGGCGTAGCTCAGGCGCAGGGCCAGCCGCGTCCCGTCGGGGCCGGTCTCCGGGTGGACCACCAGGTTGACGGGGTAGTGCGTGGTCTCGGCGACGATGGCCGGGCCGAGACGCAAGGCGTGCGGGTCGGCAGCGTCGCCGTTTCCGTCCCCGTCCCCGTTTCCGTCGCCGTCCCGTCCGTGGCGCGCGGCGGCGAGGGCGGCGTCGACGGGGTAGTTCTCGAACACCACGAGGCTGTCGAACAGGCCGCCCGTCCCTGTGCCCGTCCCTGTGCCCATGCCCGTGCCCGCGGCGCCGGCGAGGCGCTGGACGGCGGCCAGGGGCAGGTGGCCGTGCTCGCGCAGGCCGAGACCGGCCTCCTGCACGCCCGCCAGCCACGCGCCGAGGGGCCGGGCCGGGTCGAGGTCGACGACCACCGGCAGGGTGTTGATGAACAGCCCGAGCACGGTCTCGGCCCCGGGCAGGTCGGCCGGGCGCCCGGCCACGGTCGTGCCGAAGGCGAC